>JAGWYK010000083.1 GCA_018969405.1 Acidobacteriota bacterium | reverse complement strand
CGGGGTCACCACTCTCGAGCGCGGCGAGCTCGATCCCATCGAACCCACCACGCTGTTCCGACCCGCCGACGACGTCTTCGGACAGATCTTCACCGACCCCACCGTGGTCAGCGATGCCACCGGGGTGATCATCGCCGCTGATCCGGTGGGGCAGCCCACCACCCGAACCATCGAACGTCCGGCCGCGGCTGCGTCGGCGAGTGCCGCAGGACGCCGGCGACGTCCCTCGCGATCGATGGTGAGTGGTCTCGTCGCGCTGCTGGTGGTCGCCGGGGTGATCGGTGCGTTCTTCGCGCTCTACCGACCCACCCATGTGCTCGGTGACTACGCCGCCATGCCCGTGGCCGAGGTCCGCGAGCTGCTGCGCCGCAACGGGTTCACCGTGCAGGAGGCGCCGGAGTTCTCCGAGACCGTCGAGGTCGACACCGTGATCTCCCAGGATCCGGTGGCCGGCACATCGCTCAAGGAGGGCCGCACCGTCACCCTCACCGTGTCGGCCGGACCGCCGCCGGTGCCGGTGCCCACCGATCTCGCCGGCCGCACCGTCGATCAGGCCTCGGCCTCGTTGCAGGCGGCCTCGCTCCGACTGGGCACGCTCATCGACGGTTTCGACGAGACCGTGGCCAAGGGTGTCGTGCTGTCGGTGGCCGACGGTACGCCCGCCGAGCTGCCCAAGGGTTCACCGGTGGATCTGGTTGTGAGCGCGGGACCCAAACCGCGCACCGTGCCCGATGGTCTGGTCGGGCAGCCGGTCGATGCGGTCACCGCGCAGCTCACCGCACTCGGTCTCGTGGTGGCCCGCAACGACGCCTACTCCGACACGGTGGCCGAGGGCACCGTGCTCTCGGTCACGCCGCCGGCCGGCAGCTCGGTTCCCAAGGGCGGCACGGTCACGGTGTCGGCCTCCAAGGGGCGCCGTCCCATCGTCATCCCCGCTGACATCGTCGGCAGGAGCGTCACCGCCGCGACCGAACAGCTGCAGGCCCTCGGTCTGAACGTGAGCGGTGTGCAGGGATCACCCACCGGACGGGTCACCGGTTCCAACCCGGCGGTCGGCACCGCGGTGCGGCCCGGTTCCTCGGTGCTGCTGATCACACGCTGACCGGTACGCTCGGCCGCCGTGGCCAGCACCGACCAAGAGGCCCCCGATGCGGGCGATGCCCGGTCGGGTCCGACCGACACCATCGACGAGCTGGAGATCGGCATCGAACCGGCCGGCGGTGAGGAGGGCGTGGTCCTGCCCTGGAGCCTCATGCTGCGCCGGGGGGTCGCCGATCGCGTCGAACGCAGTCCGCGTCGGTCCTGGATCATCCTCGCCGCCGCGCTCTCCGGGGTGTTCACCGCCAGCTTCACCATCACCGTGCTCACCGTGTCGCTGGCCGACATCGCCGCCAACCTCGGCTCCACCGCCGATGTGCTGACCTGGGCGGTCACCGGTCCGAGTCTGGCCATGGCGGTGCTCGGCCCGATCGGCGGCAAACTCGCCGACCGCTACGGCGCCCGCCAGGTGTACCTGCTCAGCCTCACCGGGGTCACCGTGTTCGCCGGCGCGGCGATCCTGGCCTGGAACGCACCCTCGCTCATCGCCTTCCGGTTCCTCGGCGCCGCGCTCGGTGCGGCCACCGGGCCGGCGGCGCTGGCCATGATCAACCGCAGCTTCGTGCCTGAGCGTCGCGCCCAGGCCATGGGGTATTGGTCGATGGTGGGCTCCGGTGCTCCGGTGTTCGGTGTGGTCATCGGCGGTCCGCTCGTCGATGCCTTCGGCTGGCGGTGGATCTTCATCCTGCAGACGCCGGTGGCGCTGGTCAGCCTCATCATCGGATTCCTCGTGCTTCCGCACACCCGGCGTGGTGAACGGCAACCCTTCGACATCGCCGGCTCGGTGGCGCTGGCCGTCGGTGTGGGTCTGCTGCTCATCGGCCTCAACCGCGGACCGGTGCTGGGCTGGACCAGCCCACTGGTGCTCACCGGCTTCCTCGGTGGTCCGGTGATGCTGGCGCTGTTCGTGCGCATCGAGAACCGCACCCCGCACCCGTTGCTGCCCATGCGCTACTTCCGTCGGCGCAACTTCACCTTCCCGATCGCCAACCAGTTCCTCGCCAACTTCACCTACATGGGCGGATTCATCCTCACGCCGCTGCTGCTGCACGATCTGCTCGGCTACAGCACCACCAAGGTGGGTCTGGTCTCCATCGCCCGACCCCTCACCTTCGCCGTGTGCGGACCCATCGCCGGCTACCTGGTGCTGCGGTTCGGCGAGCGGCTCATCGGCATGTTCGGGTCACTGATGCTGGCCCTGTCGATGATGGTGCTGGCCATGATCGGCATCGGCAGCGGTCTCTGGATGATCGAGGGTGCACTCATGCTCAGCGGCATCGGGATGGGCGCCTGTGCGCCGGCCATGATCGCCACCCTCGCCAACGCCGTCGATGTGCGTGATCTCGGTGTGGCGAGCGCGGCCTCGCAGACCATGAGCCAGATCGGCGTCGTGGCCGGCATGCAGATCCTGCTCACGGTGCAGTTGGCCACCGCCTCGTCATCGGGCAGCGGCTCCTACGCCATCGCCTACCACGTGGGTGCCGTCGTCGCCGTGGGCGCACTCATCGCCGCGTCCTTCGTCCGTCGCAGCGCACGGACGCCACGGTCGGTGGTCGTCGCCTGAGGTCCGGAGCGGACCCGAGCCTCGCCTAGTCGCGGGTGATGCCCCGCACCGCCTCGGCGATGGCGAGCGCCTTCGGATCGGGTTCGGCGCCGGGCGCCTGCAGGGTCATCAACTTGGTGATGTCGCCCTGCACGTTGATGCGGCCGCCCATGAACGCCTGCATGGCGGCGGAGACGTCCATGTTGACGAAGATGGCCCGGGCCGTGGCGAAGTCCACGGTGACGGTGAGGTCGGGACCCTCGAGGTGACCGTCCTCGATGATGATCTCGCCGTCGGTGGTGTCGATGTGGCCGTGCACGTCCGCGGCGAAGGGGGTCTCGGTCACGATGAGGTTCATCCGCATCAGTCCGGCGGCGGGCACATCGGGATGGGGCATCTCGTCACGGATGGCCTTGGCGGCGGTCATCCACTCGGGGCTGAGGAACTCGTAGGTCTCTGACACTGATCCTCCATCGATCCGTTGCCTGCTGCACCCTACCGGTGGGCGGGAGGTCGGGGTCCGGTCGGCGCCTACGATGCTGCCCTATGTCCGAACGACTGTCCCGCGACGATGTGGCCAAGGTGGCGATGCTGGCCCGGCTCGCACTGACCGACGCCGAGCTCGACACCTACACCGAGCAGCTGGCGGCCATCATCGACCACGCCGCCGATGTGGCCGCCCTCGATCTGGCCGAGGTGCCCCCGACGGCGCATCCGCTGCCGCTCGAGAACGTGCTGCGCCCCGATGTCGTGGTGCCCTCGCTGGACCGCGATGAGGTGCTGGCCCAGGCCCCGGCGGTCGAGGATCGGCGCTTCCGGGTGCCGGCGATCCTGGGGGAGGAGCCGTGAGCGACATCCCCACCACCGCCCTCGCCATCGCCACCGCCGTGCGGGCCGGCGAACTCTCGGCCCGTGCGGTGCTCGAGGACCATCTGGCCCGTATCGAGGCCGGCGACGGTGAGATCAACGCCTTCAACCTCGTCATGGCCGACGAGGCCCGAGCCGCCGCCGACGCGGTCGATCGCGTCGTCGCCGCCGGGGGCGATCCCGGGGTGCTCGCCGGCGTGCCGCTGGCGGTGAAGGACAACCTGTGCACCCGCGGCGTCCCCACCACCTGCTCCAGTCGCATCCTCGAGGGCTGGCGACCGCCCTACGACGCCACGGTCGTGCAGCGCGTGGCCGCCGCCGGGGCCATCTCGGTGGGCAAGACCAACCTCGACGAGTTCGCCATGGGTTCCTCCACCGAGAACTCGGCGTTCGGTCCCACCCGCAATCCGCGCGACACCTCCCGGGTGCCGGGCGGATCATCGGGTGGTTCGGCCGCGGCGGTCGCCGCCGGATTCGCACCGCTCTCGTTGGGTTCCGACACCGGAGGTTCGATCCGTCAGCCCGCCGCCCTGTGCGGGGTGGTCGGGGTCAAGCCCACCTACGGGCTGGTGAGCCGCTACGGCCTCATCGCCTTCGCCTCCTCACTCGACCAGATCGGACCGTTCTCCACCACGGTGGCCGACTCGGCCCTGCTGCTCGAGGCCATCGCCGGTCACGACCCGCTCGACTCCACCTCCATCGCCGCCCCGGCGCCCTCACTGCTGTCGGTGCTCGACCAGGGCGTGGCCGGACTGCGGGTGGGTCTGGTCACCGAACTGATGGGGGAGGGCATCGCCCCCGATGTGGCCGCCCGGGTGCGCGAGGCCGCCGAGGCGCTGGCCGCCGCCGGGGCCGAGGTCGGTGAGGTGTCGGTGCCGGCCGCCTCCTACGGGCTCTCGGCCTACTACCTCATCGCCCCGGCCGAGGCCTCCAGCAACCTCGCCCGCTACGACGGTGTGCGCTACGGCATGCGCGTCGACGCGGAGACCACCGCCGAGATGAACACCGCCACCCGCACCGCCGGGTTCGGGGCCGAGGTCAAGCGCCGCATCATGCTCGGCACCTACGCCCTGTCGGCCGGCTACTACGACGCCTACTACGGCAAGGCGCTCAAGGTCCGCACGCTCATCTGCCGCGACTTCGCCACAGCCTACGAGCGATTCGACGTGCTGCTCACGCCCACCTCGCCCACCACGGCGTTCCGGTTCGGCGAGAAGACCGCCGATCCGCTGTCGATGTATCTCAACGACATCTGCACCATCCCCACGAACCTGGCCGGACACCCGGCCATGAGCGTGCCCTTCGGCTCCGGCACCGACGGCATGCCCGTCGGCGTGCAGCTGCTGGCCCCGGCCCTCGGTGAGCCCACCATGTTCCGCGCCGCGGCCGTGCTCGAGGCCGCCGCCCCCTCGGAGGTCGCCCGATGAGCCTCACCCATGAGCCCATCGAGGGCGAGCACTTCACCATCACCAGCGAGCACACCGGCGATGCGTGGGAGATCGTGGTCGGACTCGAGGTGCACTGCGAGCTGGCCACCGCCACCAAACTGTTCTGCGGCTGCCCCAACATGTTCGGTGACGAACCCAACACCAATGTGTGCCCGGTCTGTCTCGGGCTGCCCGGATCGCTGCCGGTGCTCAACGAGCAGGTGGTGGAGCTGGCGATGCGGCTCGGCCGCGCCCTGCACTGCGCCGTCGAACCATCGGTGTTCGCCCGCAAGAACTACTTCTACCCCGACATGCCGAAGGACTATCAGGTCAGTCAGTACGACCGGCCGATCAACGTCGACGGCTGGCTCGATCTGCCCGACGGCACCCGCGTCGGCATCGAGCGCGCCCATATCGAGGAGGACACCGGGAAGAACACCCATGCCGGTGGCAGCGGTCGCATCCACGGCGCCGACTACTCGCTGGTGGACTACAACCGCGCCGGGGTGCCGCTGGTCGAGATCGTCGGCCGACCCCATATCCGTCATCCCGAGCAGGCCAAGGCCTACATCGATGAGCTGCGCGCCATCCTGCTGGCCACCGGAGCCTCCGACGCCAAGATGGAGGAGGGTTCGCTGCGCGTGGACGCCAACGTGTCGGTGCGGCGGGTCGGTGACACTGCGCTGGGTCGTCGGTGCGAGATCAAGAACCTCAACTCGCTGCGGTCGCTGGGCCGCGCCATCGAGTACGAGGCCCGCCGTCAGGTCGACCTGCTCGAGGCCGGCGAGACCGTCATGCAGGAGACCCGACACTGGGACGAGGGCGCCGGGCGCACCCGTTCGGGTCGCTCGAAGGAGGAGGCGGAGGACTACCGCTACTTCCAGGAGCCCGATCTGGTGCCCCTTGTGCCCGGGGCCGAGTGGATCGCCGCGGTGGATGCCGCCCTGCCGCCCATGCCGGCCCAGCGTCGGGCCGATCTGGCCGCCGCCGCCGGCCTCGCCGCCACCGACACCGCAGTGGTCATCGCCGTGCAGCGCGATCTCGACGCCCTCGCCCTGGCCGCCATCGCCGCCGGGGCCGATGGTCGTCGGGTGCTCACCCATGTCGAGCACAACCTCGCCACCGACGGCGCCGCCTCGCTGGATCCGGCACTGCTCGCCCAGCTGGTGCAGATGGAACTGGCCGGTCAGCTCACCGCCACCCAGGCCAAGACCGTGCTCGCGGACATGGTCGCCACGGGGCGCGCCCCCGAGGTCATCGCCGCCGAGCTGGGCTTCGAGGCCATGGACAACTCCGAACTCGAAGGCATCGTCGACGGCATCATCGCCGCCAGCCCCGAGGAGTGGGAGGGGTACTGCACCGGCGACGACAAGCGTCGCGGCAAGCTGCAGGGCTTCTTCGTCGGCGCCGTGATGAAGGCCACCAAGGGTCAGGCCGACGGTCGGGCCGTCACCGCCATCCTCGACGCCCGACGGACCGCCGGGGCCTGAGCGGCCGGCGACCGCGCGACCACATCCTCTGATCGCAGTGTCGGTCCGTCGGACCCTTCCCGTCGCCCCGGGCGCGGGGCAGGCTGCCGCGATGACCGGAATCCGACCTCCGCGCACGGCTC
>JAGWYK010000082.1 GCA_018969405.1 Acidobacteriota bacterium | reverse complement strand
GATCCCGGTGCGACCCGCACCGCCTGCTGGGTCGCCGGTGTGGTGATCTCGGTGGTGTTCTTCGCCTCGCTGGTGGCCCATGAACTGGCCCACACCATCGTCGCCCGGCGCCACGGGATCGCCGTCGACAGCATCACGTTGTGGTTGCTGGGCGGGGTGAGTCGTTTCACCGACGAACCCACCGAGCCCGGGGTGGAGCTGCGTCTGTCCGCCGCCGGTCCGGCCACCAGTCTCGTGCTCGGGGTGGGTTGGTGGATCCTGGCCGTGCTGCTGGCCTGGATCGGCCTGCCGGAACTCTGGGTGGGATCGCTGCTGTGGTTGGCCTTCATCAATCTGGTCCTGGCCGTGTTCAACATGCTGCCGGCGTTCCCTCTCGACGGCGGTCGGGTGCTGCGATCGCTGCTGTGGCGCCGCACCGACCGCACCGAGGCCACCCGGGTGGCGGTGCTGGTGGGTCGCGGCTTCGCCTTCGGTCTGGTGGGGCTCGGGGTGCTGCTGGTGTTCGGCGGCGCACTGGTGAGCGGAGTGTGGTTCATGCTGCTGGGCTGGTTCATCGAGGTGGCCGGCCGCATGGAGCAGCTGGCCAGCACCGAGCGGGATCTCGGATCCAGCATCACGATCGAGCAGCTGATGGTGACACCGGTGGCGACCGTGGACGAGCAGGTGACGCTCGATGTGTTCCTGCACGACCATGTGCTGGGTCGTCATCACAGCGCCTTCCCCGTGATGCACGACGGTTCGGTGCTGGGCATGATCGGCCTCGAGGATCTGCGCAGGGTGCCGATGGCGCAGCGGGCCGCCACCACCACCGGCGAGATCGCCACACCGCTGTTCGCCGTGGCCGTGATCGACCGTGACGCCACCGTGGCCGAGGCCATCGCCGAGATGGCCCGACTGCACTCCTCGCGGGCGCTGGTGTTCGACCAGGGTGCACTGATCGGGATCGTGACCAACACCGATCTGGTGCGGGCCCTGCAGGTGCACGCGCTGGAGGGCGGCGGGGCTGGCGGGGGTGGCGGGAACGGGCGGCGACAGGAAACCGCCCGTTCCGGCGATTCATCCTGAGACGACGAGGGTGAGGATCGGCTCATGACCACCATGCACCGAGACCTGAGCAGATCGATCCGATTCCGCGACCGAGCCGAGGCCGGCGCACTGCTGGCCGAACGGCTGCTGCCCTATGCCCGCACCAGTCCCATCGTGCTGGGCCTGCCCCGCGGCGGTGTCGCCATCGCCGCCCAGGTGGCCGGTGCCCTCGACGCACCGCTCGACATCATCGTGGTGCGCAAGCTCGGTGTGCCCTTCCAGCCCGAGCTGGCCATGGGAGCCATCGGCGAGGACGAGGTGCGGGTGCTCAACGACGAGGTCATCCGCCTCGCCCATGTCACGGCGAACGACATCGTGCGGGTGGAGGCGGCCGAGCGCGCCGAGCTGCGGCGCCGGGCCATGCGGTTCCGGGTGAACCATCCGCGCCGTGATCTGCGGGGCCGCACGGTGATCATCGTCGACGACGGTCTGGCCACCGGTTCCACCGCGGTGGCCGCCTGCGAGGTGGCCCGGGCCATGGGCGCGCTGCACATCGTGGTGGCCGTGCCGGTGGCACCGCCCGATGCGGCTGTCCGCCTCGGCGAACACGCCGATGAGTTCGTGGCGCTCACCGCGCCGGAGCAGTTCCGGGCGGTCGGACAGTTCTACGAGCACTTCGGGCAGGTGACCGACCATGAGGTGCTCGAGGTGCTGGACCACTACATCGATGGCGAGCCCTGGTACGGGCATCGGGTGGGTGATGACGGGCAGGAGGAGAAGCCGGGTGCAGGTGCAGGTGCAGGTACAGGTGCAGCATCGGGGACCGACACCGAGGTGCGCATCGATCTCGGCGGGGTGGAGCTGCCCGGGCATCTGGTCCTGCCCCCCGAGGCCATCGGTCTGGTGCTGTTCGCCCACGGCAGCGGCAGCAGTCGCCACAGTCCCCGCAACACCGCGGTGGCCGAACTGCTCCATGAGGCCGGCATCGGCACCCTGCTGTTCGATCTGCTCACCCCGGCCGAGGAGGTCGACCGGGCCAACGTGTTCGACATCGATCTGCTGGCCGATCGGCTGGCCGCCACCACCGAATGGGTCCATGACCGTCCCGACTGTGCCGCGCTGCCGCTGGGCTACTTCGGTGCCTCCACCGGCGCCGGCGCCGCGCTGCGTGCTGCGGTGGCCACGCCGCTGCCCATCGCCGCGGTGGTGTCGCGGGGCGGGCGGCCCGATCTGGCCGGGGTGCATCTGCGCGATGTCACCACGCCGACCCTGCTCATCGTGGGTGGGCGCGACTCGGCGGTGATCGACCTGAACTGCGATGCCGCGGCGCTGATCGAGGGCGTGGTGCGCATGATCATCATCCCCGGCGCCACCCACCTGTTCGAGGAGGAGGGCACGCTCACCGAGGCGGCCATCGAGGCGCGGGAATGGTTCGTGCAATGGTTCCGCGCCGGCGAGGACGCGGCCGAAGCCGTGGCCCGGGCCCGCCGGTCGGGGCGAACAGGGCGGCCCGAGGTGGAATGGGCATGAGCCTGGAGTCGGAGGCCACCGAGCTGGCCGAGATCCGGGCCATGGCGGCACCGCTGGGCACGGTGAGCGATCTCGATCCGTTGATGGAACGTCTCGCCGCCGAACGACTGATCGCCATCGGCGAGGCCTCGCACGGCACCCATGAGTTCTACGCCTGGCGGTGCGAGCTGAGTCGTCGGCTGATCGAGGCCGGCGGCGTGTCGTTCATCGGGGTGGAGGGCGACTGGCCCGACTGCTGGCGCATCGACCAGTGGGTGCGCGGCCGCCGCGGCGCCGAGCTCGACGCCCGTCATGTGCTGGCCGGGTTCGAGCGCTGGCCCACCTGGATGTGGGCGAACGAGGAGGTGGCCGACTTCCTCGACTGGCTGCGCGCCTTCAACCTGGCTCGGCCCGCCGCGCAGCGGGTGGGGTTCTTCGGGTTGGACGTGTACTCGCTGTGGGACTCGCTGCGCGAGGTGTTCCGGTGGCTGGAGGCCAACTCACCGGCGTCGATCCCGGCGGCCATGCGGGCCTGGGAGTGCTTCGCCCCCTTCGGTGAGGATCCGCAGCGCTACGCGCATTCCACGGCGCTGGTGCCCGAGAGCTGCGAGCGCGATGTGGTCGATCTGCTCGTCGCCGTGCATCACCGGGTGGCCCAGGAGGCCACGGTGGACGACGCCTCGTTCGCGGCGGCCCAGAACGCCGCGGTGGTGGTCGGGGCCGAGCGCTACTACCGGGCCATGGTGCGCAGCGACCGGCTGTCGTGGAACGTGCGCGACTTCCACATGGCCGACACGCTGGATCGACTGCTCGACCACTTCGGTCCGCTGTCGCGGGCGTTGGTCTGGGCCCACAACACCCATATCGGCGACTCCCGGGCCACCGACATGGCGGCGGCCGGCATGGTGAACCTCGGCGAGATCATCCGCCAGCGTCATGACGACGAGGGTGTGGCGCTGGTGGGGTTCGCCGGACATCACGGTTCGGTGATCGCGGCGGCGGCCTGGGGTGCCGACGAGGTGGCGTTCCCCGTGCCGGTGGCGCGGGCCGGCACCCATGAGGATCTGCTGCATCGGGCGTTGGGCGAACCCTCGCTGCTGCTGTTCCCCCACGATCGCTCGGGGCTGTGGTTGCGCCGCCGTCGGGGTCATCGCGCCATCGGCGTCGTGTACCAGCCGCGGCATGAGAGCGGGAACTACGTGCCCACCGTGATGGGCGACCGCTACGACGCGCTGTTCTGGTTCGAGGACACGACCGCGCTGGCGCCGCTGCACCATGAGCCGCCGCCGCGGGAGGCCGAGCTGGAGACGGAGCCGAGCGGGTTCTGAGGCGGGGGGCGGATCCTGAGGCGGGGACGGACCTCTCGCCGACCGACCGGGCTCAGCGGTCGATGCGCTCCATGGTGGCCTGGAACACCCCTGCGTAGTCCCAGATGAGACGCTCGCCCTCGAGATGACGGGTGACGCGGATGCCGTCCTCGCCGTTGGGACGCAGCACGAACATGCCGTCCTCGAAGCTGGCGGTGACCACCAGCGGCGTGGCGAAGTCGATGGCCATGACATCGCGCAGGGCGTGCTCCAGCGTGCCGTCGGCATGGGGGAAGTCGTGGATGATGCCGCCGCCGGTGACCACGACACGGTCGCCGGACTGCTCGATGCGTTCGAAATGACGCCACTGCGGGTTCTTCGCGGGGACCGGCTCACCGTTCGAACGCAGATCGACGACCTTCCAGGTGCCGCGCAGATCGATCACGCCCGGGGCGAGCTCGTCGGGGGCGTCGGCGAGGATGGGCGGTGGCATGGTGCGGTCGTAGCGATCACGATCGTGCTCGCCGTAGCCGCCGGGCGGCGTGGAGGCCACGGGGATGTCGTCGATGGCGGTCATGGCGTCGCTTCGATCATGAGGTCACCTCGGTCATGGCGAAGAGCCACTGACTCTCGAGCGCGGTGTCACGGTTGCGACCGATGGTCTCGGCGATCTTCGGATCGGCGGCCAGCTGCACGAACACCTGGCGCGAGGGGTATCGCATCATCGACATGAACTGGAAGCCCTCGCCCCCGGTGCCGATGACCTGCGAGTCGATCATGCCGGCGAAGACGAAGGTGGCGCCGTGGCTCTCGGCGAACTCCCGGAAGCCCTGGGCGTAGACCATCATCTCGGCGAACATCTCCGGGTCGAGGGTGCCGTCCCCCGGTGTGCCGTCGCTGGTGTTGAGCCGCAGCAGGTTGCACATGACCACCGGACCCTCGGGGCCGGCGAGGAACTCGGCGATCTGTTCGGGCGTGGGGGTCTTGGACATCGATGGGCTCCCTCTCTCCCGCAGATCCTGTCACAGCATCTGGCAGACGATCTGCCAGAAGTTGGTCGGATCACCAGGTGAGGCCCATGGTGGCTCGCATGACCGATTCGAACTCGGCGTCGCCCAGCTGGGCCCGGGTGCCGAGGATGAGCTCGGCGTCGGCCCCGACTGGGATGCGCAGCGGCGAGGCGGCGTCGGCGAACAGTTCCACGATGGCCCGGCCCACCACCTCGGGACCGGGACGACCGTCGGCGTTGAGGGTGCTGTCGGCTCCCTCCCATTGGTCGTAGAGCTCCTGGTAGGCCGCCGGTCGGGGCAGATCCTCGGTGGCCTTCATGCCGGGGGCGATGTAGCCGGGCTCGACGATGTGGGTGCGAATGCCGAAGTGGCGCAGTTCGTAGTGGAGCGATTCGGCCATGGCCTCGAGGGCGAACTTGGTGGCGCCGTAGGCCCCGCCCAAGGGGGCCGACACCCGACCCTGCACGGAACCGATGATGACGATGACGCCGCTGCCCCGCTCGCGCCATGACGGCGTGACCGCCTGGATGAGCCGCAGCGTGCCCACCACGTTGGTCTCGTGCATGGCCCGGAAACGATCGATCGGGAAGCTCTCCAGCGGGGCCGTTCCGCCCAGCGCAGCGTTGTTGACGATGCCGTCCAGCGGCCCGGCCGCCTCGACCGCAGCGGCCACCGAGGCATCCGAGGTGACATCCAGCGACAACCGCATGGCCACATCGAGCGGTTCGAGCAGCGAGACATCACGGGCCGTGGCCACCACCTCATGTCCGGCGGCGGTGAGTTCGGTACAGGTGGCAGCGCCGATTGCTCGGCCCGCTCCAGTGACGAGAATGCGCATGGGGGGAGGTTAGGCGGAGCCGACGGAGCTTCCGATCTCTCGATCAGGGCTTCTCGAACCCCATCCAGATGATGATGTCGAGTGCCCGAAGAACCGTCATGGGCCGACCGTCGATTCCGACATAGGGCTTCGCCAGATCCTCAAGCATCTGGAATGTCTCAGGGTCATTCAGATCAGAGTGGATGGCTTTGAACAGGCCGGGGTAGCCCGACTTCAGCCCATAGAAGCTCCGGACTCGACTGTCGTTGATCGGCACCAGATCGGGTCGTTTGCGATGGAGAATCTTGGTGACCGCAACGCTCGTGAGTCCCTCGCAGTCCTTTGCGGCATCAAGGCAGACCACGAGGCGATTGAAATCAGTCGGTCCGCCGATCTCGTCGTCGAAGTCACGAGTCGAAAGATTCTCGATCACTGACCGAGCAATGCTTCGGAAATCACCGGCGGGAGGAGTCTCCGTGAATGCACTCATCCGCTCCAGCAACTCGCCATAACGGTGATCTTCACCTTGGTACTCCGACGACTGCCCGAACATGTTCAGGATCTTCGACTTGATCGGGTAACTCAACAGAGCCGGCGCAGCCAGATCCACACCGACGAGTGTTCCGGGAGTCGGATCCTGATCGTAGAGGGGCCAGGCGTACTTGTTCTTAGGATCGACGTACCGCTCGATTCGAACCCGACCTGTGTCGTGGTCGATGGTCTTGACACTCTTCTCCGCCATGAGGAGGAACATAGACCGAGGCTGCGACAGCGTGCTCGGGGACGCGCTGTCAGACCGCTGGCGCATACTGCTCGGCCCATCGAGGAGCGGAGGGTGTTGCGTGGCAGTACGGAGGCATGAGACAAGAACGGTCACGGTTGGCGATCGCAGTGCGGAGATCGATCTCGAACTGGCGGATCTGATCGAGGCACTGTGGTCGATGGGAATCGACACCTTGTTCAGCTGCCAGGGGACCTTGGGAC
>JAGWYK010000021.1 GCA_018969405.1 Acidobacteriota bacterium | reverse complement strand
CCGCCGGGGGACACGGCGTTGATGCGGATGGGGGTGTCGTACTCGGTGGCGAGGGCCTTGGTCAGACCGACCACGCCGGCCTTCGAGGAGCAGTACCCGGCGCTCCAGGGCTGTCCCATGATGCCGGCGGTGGAGGCGGTGTTGATGATGACGCCGTGACCGCGCTCGACCATCTGCGGCAGCACCGCCCGGCACATCAGGAAGGTGCCGGTGAGGTTGATGGCGATCATGCGGGCGTAGACGGCGGGATCGATGAGATGGGACTCGGCGAAGCCGCCGATGCCGGCGACGTTGCAGAGCACATCGATCTGTCCGAACCGATCGGTGATCGCCGCGATGGTCGACTCGACGGTGCCCCAGTCACTGACATCACAGGCCAGTCCGACGGCCTCGGCGCCGATGCCCTCGGCGGTGGCGACGGCGCTGGCCGCGTCGACGTCGAGACAGGCCACCTCGGCCCCCTCCGCACCGAGACGCTGGGCCACGGCGCGCCCGATCCCCGATGCCGCTCCGGTCACGACCGCGACCTTCCCCACATAGCGCTGTTCCACGTCCTACCCCTCCCGGGTCGAGTTGATGTGTCGCTGTCCGCAGATGGTCCGGATCAGTCGAAGGTGAGCACACCGCGGGCGATGCTGCCCGAGTGCATGTCGTGGACCACGTCGTGGAACCTCTCCATCGGATACGTGGCCGACACCAGCTCGTCGAGCATGAACTCGCCGCGGCGGTAGAGCTCGATGATCTGGGGGATGTCGCGGTGCGGGCTGTACGAACCGGCCCGACAGCCGATCACGCCGCGCTCGCACTGGGTGAAGCGCTGGTAGGGCAGTTCGAACTTCGCATCGCCACCGGGGGTCCCGATGATGACGACCGTGCCGCCCCAGTCGAGCATCTCGAGGGCGTTCGAGGTGACCGTAGGATGACCCACGACGTCATAGACCCAGTTCACGCCACCGGCGTTGAAGGGACCGGCGAGTTCGCCGTTGACCGGATAGGGCACGAGACGGCGGACCTGCTCGACGATGTCATCGGAGCGTCCGTCGAGGAAGTCGGTGGCGCCGAACTGGCGGGCCAGCGCCTCCTTCTGCGGTTCGGTGTCGATGGCGATGATGCGGCTGGCACGCCGCACCCGCAGGGCCTGGATGGCGTTGAGACCGACACCGCCGCAGCCGTAGACCACCGCGGTGTCGCCGACCTGCACGCTGGAGCGGTAGAGCACCGCACCGGCGCCGGTCATGACCCCGCACCCCACGAGGCAGGCCGAGGTGAGCGGCACATCGGCCGGGATCCTGACGGCTTGGATGTCGCGCACGATGGTGCGCTCGGTGAACACCGAGGCCGCCGCGAAGTTCCAGCACGGGTCACCGTCGAGGGTGAAGGGCTGGGCCATGTTGCCGAGGGTCTTGTAACAGCGCGTCGGCATGCCCGATCCGCAGGCCTTGCACATACCGCAGGCCGCGAGCGTGGAGATGATGACGTGATCACCGACCGCCACGTTGGTGACACCGGTGCCGATCTGTTCGACGACGCCGGCTCCTTCATGGCCGAGCACCGCCGGGGCGGGCCAGCCGAAGGCGCCGGCCGCGGCGGTGACGTCGCTGTGGCAGACACCGGCCGCGGCGATGCGCACGATGACCTCACCCGGACCGGGATCGCGGACCTCGATCCCGCTGAGAACCTCGGCCCCTTCGCCGGTGAACACGATGCCCTTCATTGCTTCCCCCTCGGAGAGATGTTGCGTCAGTGGATGTCCTGGTCGGCTGCGAAGATCAGCTCGGCCAGATGATGGACTGCCATTCGGTGTAGGCGTCGAGGCCCCAGGTGCCGCCGTCGCGGCCGATGCCGGACATCTTGAACCCGCCGAAAGGGGTCTCATGATGGGTCTGCACCGAGTTGATCCCGACGCGTCCGGACCGGACCTGCTTGGCCACCTCGAACGCCGCCGGGGTGTCGCCTCCGAACACGTAGGAGAACAGCCCGTAGTCGCTGTCGTTGGCGATCTCGATGGCCTCGTCATCGGTGTCATAGGGCACCACGACCACGACCGGACCGAAGATCTCCTCGCGCACTGGCGACATGGCGTTGGTGCAGCCGGCCAGCAGTGTCGGGCCCACGTAGTACCCGCGATCCATGCCGGGATCACGACCGTCGACGACGAGCTCGGCCCCCTCGGCGATACCAGCCTCGATGTGCCCGAGGATCCGTGACCGCTGCACCCCGGAGATGACCGGGCCGACCTGGGTGGCCGCGTCCAGCGGATCGCCGACCT
This sequence comes from Acidobacteriota bacterium, assembly GCA_018969405.1. Classification (GTDB taxonomy): domain Bacteria; phylum Actinomycetota; class Acidimicrobiia; order Acidimicrobiales; family Acidimicrobilacustridaceae; genus Acidimicrobilacustris. The sequence continues at coordinate 33,202 of JAGWYK010000021.1, read as the reverse complement.
TGAGGGCGCGGGCGGCCTCGGCGAGGCGACCGACCAGTTCGTCGTAGCGACTGCGGTGGACGATGACACGGGTGGGCGCGGTGCAGATCTGGCCGGAGTGGAAGGCCCACACCGATGCGATGCCCCCGACCGCCTTGTCCATGTCGGCGTCCGCCATGACGATGCAGGCACCCTTGCCGCCGAGCTCATGCAACTGGCGCTTCATGGTGGGCGCACCGGCGGCGACGATCATCGCCCCGACGGCCGAGGATCCGGTGAAGCTCACCATGTCCACGTTGCGATCGGCGACGAGGTTGGCGCCGACCTCGGCGCGGCCACCGGTGACGATGTTGACCACGCCGGGGGGGAACCCGACATCGTCGAGGATCTTCGCCAGTTCGATCACGCACAGGGGATCCTGGGGCGCCGGCTTCATGACCACGGTGCACCCCACGGCGAGGGCGGGGGCGATCTTGCCCACCATCGAGGTGGTCGGGAAGTTGTAGGGCGCGATGCAGGCCACCACACCGACGGGCACCTTGCGGGCCAGCCCGCCCATGAGCGCTCCCGCCGCCAGCGGTGTCGTGCCGATGGGCTGCGGGGGCAGCGGACGGCTCAGGTCCTCCAGCGCACCGCGGGCGTAGCGATCGAACCGGGAGATGGCCACGGGGATCTGCATGAGCGAACCCACCGAGGAGGTGGCGCCGGTCTCGCTGATCACCAGCGGGATGAGTTCGGGCGTGCGCTTGGCCAGTTCCGCTCCGGCCGCGGCCAGCAGGGCGGCGCGCTCCTGCGGTGTGGTGCGGCTCCAGGCCGGGAACGCCTCGGCGGCGGCGGCGGCCGCCGCTGCGACATCGGCGGCCGATGCCTCGGGGGCCTCGGTCACGACCTGCTCGGTCGCCGGGTTGATGATCTCGTAGGTGCCATCACCCCCGGGGACCCATTCGCCCCCGATGAGCTGGCGGTAGTCGGTGCGTGTGTCAGCCATGGGCTCCGACGTTATGCCAGATGACGACACCTGCGGAACTGGAGCCGATCAGGAGGTGCCGGGGGCCCCGGCGGACCCTTGCGGCGGCGGCGGCCACGGGTAGTCTGACGCCTCGTCAGGAACCCGATCCGCACCTGTCGCAGAACCTCCCGACGCGGGTCGACCCCCACACCGACACTGGAGCGATCATGTTGGACCACCTGATCAGAGGCGGACTCGTCGTCGACGGCACCGGCCGACCCGGACGGGTCGCCGATGTGGGCATCCGCGATGGACGTATCGTCGCCATCGGCACCATCGACGAGGACGCCGCCGAGACCACCGATGCCACCGGCCGCATCGTGATGCCCGGCGTCATCGACGCCCACACCCACTACGACGCCCAGCTGCTGTGGGATCCGGGTGCGTCCCCCTCGGCCAACCATGGCGTCACCACCATCATCGGGGGCAACTGCGGCTTCACCCTCGCCCCCCTGCGACCCACTGCGGAGGAGGCGTCCTACCTGCAGGAGATGATGAGCCGGGTCGAGGGCATGCCGCTGCCGGCCCTGCGCCAGATCGACTGGGACTGGGAGACCTTCGAGCAGTACCTGGCCCGTCTCGAGGGCAACATCGCGGTGAACGCCGGCTTCCTCGCCGGCCACTGCGCCATCCGCCGCTACGTGATGGGCCCCGAGTCGGTCGGCGGCGAGGCCACCCCGGACCAGATCGACGCGATGGTCGCCGAGCTGCGGCGGGCCATCGAGGCCGGTGCGCTGGGGTTCTCCTTCACCCGCTCGGGCAGTCACAGCGACGGCGACGGCCAGCCGGTGCCGAGCCGCTGGGCCACCGACGCCGAACTGTTCGCCCTGTGCGCCGAGACCGGTCAGCATGAGGGAACCACCCTCGAGGGCATCGTGTCGGGCTGCCTCGACCGCTTCGCCGACGATGAGATCGAACTGCTCGCCCAGTTGAGCGCCACGGCCAGACGGCCGCTGAACTGGAACGTCCTCACCATCGACTCCCGCGAACCCGATCGGGTGCCGCGGCAGCTGCAGGCCGGCGACCGAGCCGCGGAGCTCGGTGGGCGGGTCGTGGCCCTCACCATGCCGGTGCTGGTGCCCATGAACATGAACTTCCTCACCTTCTGCGGCATCTGGCTGCTGCCGGGCTGGCAGGACACCCTGAGCGTCCCTGCCGAGGAGCGCATCGCCCGACTCTCCGATCCCGAGGTGCGGGCCCGTCTGCTGGCGGCCTCGCAGTCGGAGGAGGCCGGTGTCTACCGACGCCTGGCCGACTGGGAGGACTACGTCATCGGCGACACCTTCTCCCCTGCCAACGACGGGCTCTCCAATCGCACGGTCGCCGAGATCGCGGCCGAGCGGGGCACCACCCCGTTCGACACCCTCCTCGACATCGTGGTCGCCGACGACCTGCGCACGATCCTGTGGCCGGCTCCGAAGGACAAGGACGCCGAGAGCTGGCGGATGCGCACCGAGGCCTGGGACGATCCGCGGGTCATGATCGGCGGCTCCGACGCCGGCGCGCATCTCGATCGGATGTGTGGCGCCACCTTCCCCACCCGCTTCCTCGGCGACATGATCCGGGGCCGCAGGCTGGTGTCGGTGGAGCGAGCGGTGCAGCTCATCACCCAGGTGCCGGCCCAGCTGTTCGGCCTGCGCGATCGCGGCACCCTGGAGGTCGGGTCCTTCGCCGACATCCTGGTCATCGATCCCGAGACCGTCGGTTCGGAGAACGCCCGCATGGTGGCCGACCTGCCCGGCGACTGCGAACGACTCACCGCCGGATCGTTCGGGGTCGAGAAGGTGCTGGTCAACGGCACCACCGTCATCGAGAACGGTCTGCCCACCGGTGCCAACGCCGGCACGCTGCTGCGCAGCGGTGTTGACACCTACACCGTCGCCACCTCCTGATCGGCCGACGACCGGAGTCCGCACGCGAGAAGGCCCGGGCATCGAGCCCGGGCCTTCGTCTCATCGTGCTGCTGTGCGCCGGTCGGCGACCCGATCAGGCCGGGGTGTCGGCCAGCAGGCGTCCGAGATGCAGCAGGCTCTGGGTGGTGCCACCGAGGAAGAGCTCCTGCTTCTTGGCCCACAGGTAGTACCGGTGCAGCGGGTAGTCGCGGTCCACGCCCACACCACCGTGGAGGTGGGTGCAGGCCCGCACGACACGAGCGCCACCCTCGGAGGCCCAGTACTTGGCCGAGGCGGCATGCTCGCCGGCGGAGAGGCCGTCGTTCAGACGCATGGCGGCCTGCCAGGCGGTGAGGCTGATGGCATCGGCGTCGATGCGGCAGTCGGCGGCCCGCTGGGCCACCGCCTGGAACGTGGCGATCTGACGATCGAACTGCACCCGCTCCTTGACGTACTCCGCCATGATCTCGACCGCCCGGGCGGTGACGCCAGCCATGATCAGCGACTGCGAGGTCTGGCCGTACTCGATGAGGCGATCGAGCTCGGAGGCATCGGCGATGCGCTCGGCGGCGGCACCGGCGAAGGTCACCTTGGCATCGGGGATGCCATCGGTGGCGTCCTGCCGCTCGACGGTGACACCGGAGGCCGTGGCATCGACGTAGAAGATTCCGTCGGTGGCCGACACGATGAAGCCGTCCGCCACGGTGCCGAACGGGACGTTGGTCTTGACGCCGGTGATCGAACCCCCGGCACTGGTGATGAACGGGGTGTGCACATCGCCCACCAGTTCGTGCAGCGCCACGGTCACGATGCGCTCACCTGAGGCGAGGCCGGCGAGATGGGCCGGAGCGTGCTCGGCGAGGAACGGCGCCGCCATGCCCATGACCGGCAGGGCGGGCACCTGGGCGACGGCCCGGCCGACCTGCTCCAGCACGATGGCCACCTCGGCGAAACCGAGACCGGCACCACCGGCCGACTCGGGCATCCCGATGCCGACGATGCCGAGTTCGGCGAGTTCACGCCAGAGGGCGAGGTCGACACCATCGCCGCCCTCGATCTCCTTGAGATGCTCGAGGGTGCAGCGGTCGGTGAGGACCCGGGTGGTGAGAGCGCGCAGCTCTTCCTGATCGGAGGTGAAGGAGAAATCCATGTCGTGTCCTTGTCAGCGGGCCGAACGGGGGAAGCCGAGACCGAACATGGCGATGAGGTCGCGCTGCAGTTCGTTCGTGCCGCCACCGAAGGTGAGGATGATGGTGCCGCGGATGCCGGCCTCGAGGCGGCTGCGCATGATCGACTCGGGAGCATCCGCATCGAGATAGGCGCGCGGGCCGAGGATCTCCATGAGCAGCTGATAGGCGTCGAGGTAGAACTCGGTGCCGAAGACCTTCACGCTCGAGGCGTCGGCCGGGTGCAGCTTCTCGGTGCTGGCCGACCACGCCACCTTCCAGTTGGCGAGGCGCAGGTACTCGAGCTTGGCGTGCACCTTGGCGAGGTTGAGCTGCACCCACTCCTGATCGATGACGCGACGACCGTCGGGGAGCTTGGTGTTCTGGGCCCACTCACGCACATCGTGCAGGTAGCGCTCGGGCATGCCCGAGGAGCACAGCGTGACGCGCTCGTGGTTGAGCTGGTTGGTGATGAGGCCCCAACCACCGTTCTCCTCGCCGACCAGGTACTTGGCGGGGACGCGCACGTCGTCGAAATAGGTGGCGTTGATGTCGTGCTCACCCATGAGACGCAGCGGCTGGATGGTGATGCCGGGGGTGTCCATGGGGACGATGATCACCGAGATGCCCTTGTGCTTCTTGGCCTCGGGATCGGTGCGGACCGCCAGCCAGCAGTAGTCGGCGCCACCGGCGAGCGAGGTCCACATCTTCTGGCCGTTGATGACGTACTCATCGCCATCGCGCACGGCCCGGGTCTGGAGGGCGGCGAGATCGGTGCCGGCCTGCGGCTCCGAGTAGCCGATGCAGAAGTGGATGTCACCGGCGAGGATCTTCGGGAGGAAGAACTCCTTCTGCCAGTCGGTGCCGTAGTTCATGATGGTCGGACCCACGGTGTTGAGCGTGAGCATCGGCACCGGCGCACCGGCCCGCATCGACTCGTCGAAGAACACGAACTGCTCGATCGGGCCGCGAGCCTGGCCGCCGTACTCCTTGGGCCAACCCACACCCGCCCAGCCATCGGTGCACATCTGCTTCCAGACGTCCTTGGTCGCCTGGCCGATGCCGTGCGAGTTCGAGAGCGCCTCGACGGTCTTCTCGTCGAGCAGGTTCGTGTAGTAGCTGCGAAGCTCTGCGCGCAGGGCTTCCTGTTCTGGTGAGTATCCGATCTCCATGAGCGCCGAGAGTAGCAACGCCGGCTGCATGTCACATAAGCGGAGCGGAGGATCATCTTGCGTCGCATGTCGGGTCCCCCGAGGGTCACGATGGGTCCTCCCACCCCCGGCGGCGCAGGGCCCTCCGGTCTGGAATGATCGCGACATGAGCGTCGACGGACTGCGGATCGCCGTGGTGGGTGGGGCGGAACTCACCCGCACGCTCGCCACCGAACTGGAGGGGCTCGGCGCCGCGACCAGCGTGGTCGGCTCACTGGCCTCCCCCGTCGACACCGGTGTCGACACCCCCCTCGATGCGGTCGTGTTCGCCCCCTGGGATCGACGCGCCATCGTCGGCCGGGCCCTGATCGACCTCACCGACGAGGAGTTCGGTCAGGCCTGGCAGGAGACCATGGACACCGCGGTCTCCACCTGCGTCGAGGCCCGTCGCCGCTTCGCCGGCCGAGCCGGGAACATCGTGCTCACCTTCCCCACCATCGCCCTGGTGGGAGGGGCCTCCCATGCCCACTGGGCCGCGGCGGCCGAGGGCGTGCACATCCTGGCCCGCTCGGTGGCCCGACAGTGGGGGCCCGAGGGCATCACGGTGAACGCCCTCGCCCTCGATCCGGCGCTGGTGCTCGCCGATCCGGCGGCGGCCGGCCCCGTCTCCATCGCCACCCCGGCCCGCCCCGGCGCCCGGCCGGCCGGGGCGCTCGCCTTCCTGTGCTCGGCGGCCGCCCGGGATCTGGCCGGCCAGACCCTCACCGTGGATGGTGGACTGTGGATGTGACTCCACCGTCCGCCCCGGCATCGGCTTCGACCCCCGCCCCCGGCGATCGACTGCGGGGCCGGGTCGCCATCGTGACCGGAGCCGGCCAAGGTGTGGGTGAGGGAATCGCCAGACGACTGGCGGCCGAAGGGGCCGCCGTGGTCATCGCCGCCCGTCGCGCCGCCACCGGAGAGCCGGTGGCCGCCGCCATCCGCGCCGACGGGGGCGAGGCCGTGTGCATCGTCACCGATGTGACCGCCCGCGCCCCGATCGAGGCCTGTGTGGCCGCCACGGTGCAGCGCTACGGACACCTCGACGTGCTCGTGCACAACGCCTTCGCCGGCGGCGTGGCCAGTCGGCTCGAGGACACACCTCCCGAGGCCTGGTTCCAGATGTCGACCACCTCGGCCTGGGCCAGCTTCTGGTGCGCGCAGGCCGCCCATCCCCATCTCGCCGCCAGCGATCAGGGTCGGCTGATCCTGCTCACCTCGCCCTCGGGGGTCGAGGGCAGTGCCAACATCCCGCTCTACTCGCCGGCGAAGGCCGCCCAGCGGGCCATCGCCAAGAGTCTCGCCCGGGAATGGGGTCCCGATGGCATCACCGTGAACTGCATCGCGCCGGTGGCCGAGACCCCCGCACTCACCGGTGCGTTCGCCCAGGTGCCCACCCTGCGCGGCGCCATCGAGGCCCGCACTCCGCTCGGTCGCATCGGCGATCCCACCACCGACATCGGCGGCGTGGCGCTGTTCCTGGCCAGCGCCGATTCGGCCTATGTGAGCGGCCAGACCATCGTCTGCGACGGCGGGAGCTTCCTGGGCCTCTGAGTCCGCCCGCCGATCATCGACCCGCCGATCCGGCGCGACCGGCGCGGTATCGTCGCCCCATGATCGAGATCCCCGCCGACACCATCACCTTCGGCACCCAGCTGCCCATCCAGTCCCAGAGCTCGCTCTACGCCGCACCGTGGGAGACCGACGCCACCCCCGCCGATCTGCTCGCCATCGCCCGGGCCGCCGATCGGAGCGGGTACTTCTACGTGGCGGTGTGCGATCACATCGTCATCCCCCGCGATCGGGCCGACGCCATGGGCCTGTGGTGGCAGGACTGTCTCACCACGCTGGGCTGGCTGGCCTCGGCCACCACCTCGGTCAACCTGCTCAGCCACGTCTACGTGCTCTCGTACCGCCACCCGCTGGTGGCGGCCAAGGGGTTCGAGACCCTCGACCATCTCTCGGGCGGCCGGGCCATCGCCGGGATCGGCGCCGGTCACGTCGAGGCGGAGTTCGACACCCTCGGCATCTCCTTCGCGGATCGCGGTGCGCTGCTCGACCGCGACCTCGTGGCCTTCGCCGAGGCCCTCGAGAACACCTATGTCGACGACATGGGGTCGCTGCCCCGCCCGGCGCAGTCGCCGCGTCCCCCGATCTGGATCGGCGGTTCCTCCAACCCCGCCATCCGCCGCGCCGCCCGTCACGACGGCTGGCTGCCCCAGGGTCCCGCCACCCAGGAGGGCATCGATCGGCTCCTGGCCGAGCGGGAGAAGGTGGGCCGGGCCGATCGACCGATGGCCATCGGCCATGTGGTCATCCCCTACATCCACGTCGGCACGCCGACCTCGGAGCGTCGTCAGCCCTGCATCTCGGGATCGCCCGAGCAGATCGCCGAGGCCATCCTCGCCGGGGCTCCCGCGGCCGTGAACCAGTTCCAGGTGAAGTTCGATGCCGACAGCGCCGCCGAGTACGCCGAGCAGGTCGAGGCCTTCGGCACCCTGGTGGGACCCCTGCTCCGCCGCTGATCCACCCGACAGCGCATCAGCGCATCAGCACATCAACCGATCGAGCCGTCACCGCAGCGCGGCGGCGATGGTGGTGGCATAGGCGTCAGCACCGGCCACGGTGAGATGCACCCCGTCCTCCACGAAGAACTCGGGATGACCGGCACTCACGGCGAACCAGTCGGCGACCACGACGTTCGGTCGCCCCTGCGCGGCGCCGCGGATGCGGTCGTTGGTGAGGTCCTGCCAGCTGCGCGGTTCACGGGTGGTGACCAGCACGACCCGGCGCGAACCGGCGAGGGCGTCGAGCGCCCTGCGCAGATCGCTCTCGGTGGGCGGACCGTTGGTGCCGAGATGGAGCACGACGTTCGGGCGCAGATCCCCGGACTTCTGCAGCACCGGGATGAGCCAGGACAGCACGTTGAACTGTCGCCCGACATCGGCGTTGACCGTGATGCCCGGGAGCTGGTTGCGCACGGCGCTGCGGGCACCGAGCAGCACGGAGTCGCCGATGGCGATGGTGGTCGAGCCGCTGCCGACCGGCACCGGAGCGGCCGTCGGCGCAGTGCTGGCCACCGGCGCCGACGGCACCGTGGTCGAGGTGCTGGGTGTCGGCAGCGTGGTGGTGACGTCGACGACGTTGCCGACCTCATCGATGGAGGCGCCGGTGAGGTCGACGCCGTGCAGATTGCTCGGGGTGGGGCTGGCCACGGCGAAGGCGAGCACGACACACACGGTGATGGCGGCACCCAGCATCACCGGGCGCCGAGCCCGGGCCGGCACCAGACCACCCGGCTGCGACCGGCCCGCCCACCATCGGCTGAGCGCACCGTTGCGCACCGGCATCTCCACGAAGCGGTACGACACCTCGGCGACGGCGAAGGTGAGGATGAGGCGCAGCGCCAGCAGCACCGCACCGTTCACATCCACGTCGACCCCGGGCCGGGTGAGCACGAAGATCGGCCAGTGCCACAGGTAGATGCCGTAGGACCGGCGACCGATCCACAGCAGTGGGGGCAGGGCGAATCCCTTGGCCAGCACCGTTCCCGCCGGATGCACCAGCGCGATGATGGCCAGCACGGTGAGCACGTCGAGCAGCACGAAGCCGCCCTGGTAGATGAACGGGTCGAACTCGTTGACCCGCACCACCATGACGAGGATCCCGATGAGTCCGACGGCACCGACGAGGGTGATGATCCAGCGGGCGCCCGACCGCAGGCCGGCCCGCATCCGCCAGGGAGGCACGACGATCGCCAGCACCGCGCCGAGGAGGACTCCGGCGGCGCGGGTGTCGGTGCCGTAGTACACCCGTGATGGATCCAGCCCGGGAGTGAACAGCATCACGGCCCACACCGCGGAGACGATGGCGAGCGCCATGGTGATGAGCGCCATCCGGCCGCGCCGACCGCCGGTGAGGCGGTGGATCACGGCGAGGGTGATGGGCCACACCAGATAGAACTGCTCCTCGACCGCCAACGACCACAGGTGACGCAGCGGGGACGGCCGACCGATCGCATCGAAGTACGACAGGTGGACGATGATCTGGTACCAGTTCGTGACGTAGGTGAGTGCGGCGACGAAGTCACCCCGGATGCGTGCCAGTTCGCCGGGCACGAACAGCACCCACACCGTGCCCACCACGAAGGCCAGCGCGAACAGCGCCGGAAGCAGGCGGCGGGCCCGCCGCGCCCAGAACGCGAGGTAGGCGATCCCCCCCGTGCGCTCGCGCTCGGCGATGAGCAGGGCGGTGATGAGGTACCCGCTGATGACGAAGAAGACCTCGACCCCGAGGAAGCCGCCCGGCAGTCCGCCGACCTCACCGTGGTAGAGGACCACGGCGATGACGGCGAGGGCGCGCAGCCCGTCGAGCGCGGGCATGTAGGGCAGCGTGCCGGTCGCCTGCGGCGGCGACTGCGATGGTGTTTCGGTGGGTGCGCGCATCGTTGATCCGCAGGTGATCGACCGCCCGCCGGACCTGACGGGGTCATCCTAGGGACTCCGGGGCCCGATCCACGGTCATCCCCGACCGCCGTCTCGGCCCGCCGGGACGCCGCAGAGCGGCGGCTATCGTGACCGTCTCACGAACCACAAGGGGGAGCCGTGGCAGCTGCAGAGAAGGACTACCCGATCAAGGTCGGGACGTTCCTGTTCACGATGGTCGAACCGCATCCGGGACATGAGGTGTCCTACAACCGCTGGTACGAGCACGATCACTTCTACTCGGGCTGTCTGGTGGGCCCGAACGTGTTCGCCGGCGACCGCTTCGTGGCCACCCGTCGGCTCAAGGATCTGCGCTCCACCACCCCCAACGACATGACCAGCGATCCCCTCCGGGGCTCGTACCTGGCCGTCTACTGGTGGCTGGTCGGCACCGATGAGGAGACCAACCGCTGGAACGTCGACAACGTGAACTGGCTGCACTCCCAGGGCCGCATGTACGCCGAGCGCGACCACGTCCACACCCTGCTCTACGACATGCAGTGGAACGTCCAGAAGGACCCCACCGGCTGCACCATCGACCTCGCTCTCGACCACGGGTATCCCGGCCTGGTCGTGGTGGCCGGCGATGTCAACGAGGGCCACACCCATGCCGAGGTCGAGGCCTGGTTCCGCCAGACCTATCTGCCCGAGGCCATGGCCCAGCCCTGGGGTCCCGAACTCGTGGGCAGCGGCACCGTCATCCCCCTGGCCGACGACGCCCCGGCCGATGTGGTGCGCGCCGCGGCCGGACCGCGCCGCTTCCTGCAGCTGCACTTCCTCGACCACGACGCCGCCGAGGGCTGGGAGGAGGGCTACGGCCGGATCGCCGAGGCCATCGACGCCAGCGGGCTGGCCACCCATGTCTGGACGGCACCCTGGCAGCAGACCAACTTCGGCACCGACGACTTCACGGATCAGCTGCGATGAGCCCTGCGCCGCTCACCGGTCAGCGCATCCTGCTCACCGGGGTCACCGGGCAGGTCGCCGGTCCGCTGTCGCGGGCGCTGGTGGCCGCCGGCAACACCGTGTTCGGCACCTCGCGGTTCTCCAAGGACGAGCAGCGCGCCGCGGTCGCGGCCACCGGCGTGATCCCGGTGGCGATCGATCTCGAGACCGGCGTGTTCGACGAGATCCCCGATGGCCTCGACTACGTCATCAACATGGCCGTGGCCAAGACCAACGACTTCGATCGGGATCTGCGGGCCAACGCCGAGGGTGTGGCGCTGCTGATGGAGCGGGTGGCCGGCGTGAAGGCCTTCTTCCACTGCTCCTCCTGTGCGGTCTATGAACCCAACGGCCATGTGAGCCATGTCGAGACCGACCCCCTCGGCGACAACCACCGCAGGATGGGCTTCATGCCCACCTACTCCATCTCCAAGATCGCGGCGGAGTCCTCGGTGAAGTACGCCTCGCGCCGGTTCGGCGTGCCGGCGGTCATCGCCCGCCTCGACGTCCCCCACGGCCCCGAGCACGGCTGGCCCCAGATGATGGTCCGGCTCGCCCAGATGGGCATCCCCACCCCCATCAGCCCCGACGCCCCCAACACCCATTGCTTCCTGCACGATCGGGATCTGCTCACCAGCCTCCCGTACCTGCTCGAGGTCGCCGATGTGCCGCCGCCGATCTACAACTGGTGCGCCCCGGAACTGGTGAGCATCGAGGAGTGGACCGCGGAGCTGACCCGCCTCACCGGGGTCGAGATCCCCCTGGTGGTCACCGAGGACTGCGTGCCTCCCAACCCGATCGATCCGTCGAAGCTGCTCGGGCTGGGCTGGACGCCCACCGTGCACTGGCGCGACGCCTTCCGGGAGACCGCCCAGACCTGCTTCCCCGAGCTGTTCCGAGGCTGATCATGTTCTCCGACAGGAAGATCCTCATCACCGGACCCGCCGGACAGATCGCCTTCCCCATGGCTCGCGACATGGCGCGGGACAACGAGGTGTGGGGCATCGCCCGCTTCAGCGATGCCGACAGTCGCGCCATGGTCGAGGCCGTGGGTGTGCGCACCCTCGCCGTGGATCTCGGCGACCCGGACTTCAGCGAACTGCCCGACGACTTCGACTATGTGCTGCACCTCGCCGTGGCCCAGGTGCCGGGATGGGACTTCGACGCCGCCTTCCGGACCAACGCCGAGGGCACCGGTCTGCTGCTGCACCACTGCCGCCGGGCGAAGGCGGCGCTGGTGATGTCCACCCACTCGGTGTACCGACCCCCGGCCGACGGCGATCCCTGGCATGTGTTCCAGGAGACCGATCCGCTGGGCGAGGTCAACGCCGCCCACGCCCCGACCTACTCGATGTCGAAGATCGCCCAGGAGGCGGTGTCCCGCACCTGCGCGCGACTGTTCGACCTCCCCGTCACCATCGCCCGCATGAACGCCAGTTACGGCCCGGACGGCACCGGCGGTCTTCCCGTGATGCAGATGGACGCCCTCATGGCCGGCAACCCGGTCACGACCCGGTGGGATCCCTGCATGTACATGCCGATCCACACCGACGACATCACCGCCCAGGCCGAGGCCCTGCTCGACGCCGCCTCGGTCCACACCACCATCGTGAACTGGGCCGGCGACGAACCGGCCAGCGTGCAGGAATGGTGCGCCTACATCGGCGAGCTCGCCGGCATCACCCCGGTGGTCAACGCCGTGGAGCAGCCCGGAACCCTGCGGGGATCGGTCACCGACAACACCCGACGCGCCTCGTTCACCGGCCCCTGCACCGTGGGCTGGCGCGAGGGGATCCGATCGGTGTTCGAGGCCCGCTACGGCGATCGGGCCTGAGATGGCCGGATGGTCGGGAACCGATCGGCGGGTGGTCGTCACCGGTGCCTCCTCGGGCATCGGGGCCGCAGCCGCCATCGAGGCGGCCCGGGCCGGAGCCACCGTGGCGCTGGTGGCCCGACGGGCCGACCGGCTCGGTGAGGTGCTGGCGCAGTGCCGCACCCACTCCCCCGCGTCGCAGATGGTCGTGGCCGACCTCGACGACCTCGAGGGCATCGATGCGGTGGCGGCGCGCCTCGCCGACGCCCTCGGCGGGGTGGACGTGCTGATCAACAACGCCGGGGTCCCCAAGCGGCGCAGTGTCGTCGATCTCACCCCCGCCGATGTGGAGGGGGTCATGCGCATCAACTACTTCTCGCCCGTGCGCCTCACCCTGGCACTGCTGCCGGGCATGCTCGAACGTGGCGACGGCGACATCGTGAACGTCTCCTCGATGGGGGTGCACCTGGCCGCCTATCGGGTGAGCGCCTATTCCGCCACCAAGGCGGCCCTCGAGATGTTCACCGAAGGCCTGCGTCTCGAACTGGGCGGCACCGGGGTGCGCGCCCGTCTGTTCATCCCCGGCAGCACCGACTCGGAGTTCTCCACCCCCAAGCCCGGCAACGACGAACCCTTCCCCCGTGATCCCCGTACGGTCTCGTCGGCCGAGGAGGTCGGCGCTGCGCTGATCGCCTCGCTCGCCGATGATCGGTACATCACCTATGCCACCGAACGCGACGCGGCCTCCTCAGCGGCGCGCAACGCCGATCCGGAGGCCTGGCTGGAGAATCTCCGCCGGGTGTTCAGCGGGGGCTGAGCCTCAGAGGTTCCAGCGGGCGGGCCAGTCGTCGGCCCGCAGCAGGGCGTCGGTCCCGCCGTCGCAGAACAGCACCGAGCCGCAGAAGAAGCCGCCATCGGCGCTGAGCAGCAGGTCGATGAGCGCCGCGATCTCCTCGGGGCGACCGGCCCGCCCGAGGGCGATGGTCTGCTTGAACATCTCCAGCTGCTTGGCGATGAACTCGTCGGAGTTGCCCTCATCGATCATCGGCGTGGCGATCATGCCCGGCGCCACGGCGTTGAGCCGGATGCCCGCCCCCGCCCATTCGGGGGACACGGCCGCATGACGCACCCACCGGGCCACCGCCAACTTGGTCGGGGCGTACACCACGAGTGAGTCGATGGTGTCGGCGATGGCGCGGGCGGCGGCCTCATCGCCGGCCACCAGGGCCTCGACCAGTTCGAGCGAGTAGCCCGGCGCCGTGGTGGTGGAGTTGGAGCTGATGGCCACGGCGGAGGGTCCCGAGGTGCTCCTCGCCAGCGCCGGCCGCAGACCCTCCATGACCTCGACAGTGCCGAAGTAGTTGAGCGAGGCCAGCAGCGACCCGGGACGACCGGGATAGCCCGACAGGCCGGCGCAGGTGACCAGCCCGTCGAGCACACCGCCGCAGGCCTCGAGCACCCCGGCCACTGCGGCCCGCCGACCCTCGGCGACCGACAGGTCGGCGATGATCTCGGTGTCGCGCAGATCGACGCCGATGACGGTGTGACCCGCCCTCCGGAGACGAGCGGTGGTGGCGGCGCCGATGCCGGAGGCGGCGCCGGTGATGGCGATGGTGCTCATGGGCTGGTCCCGTTCGTGATGGTGGATGGATGCGGAGGTGCGACCCCGCCGGGCCGGATCAGTTGACCTGACGGGCGGCATCGCCCCAGTAGACGGCCCGCAGGGCCTTCTTGTCGGGCTTGCCCAGCGCACTGAGCGGGATGGCGTCCACGAAGTCGACCGTCTTGGGCGCCTGCACCGAACCCTTGGCCTCCTTGACCATGTCGATGAGTTCGGCGGGATCGAGCTCGACTCCGGGGCGGGGCACGACCACGGCCTTGACCGATTCGCCCCAGCGGTCGTCGGGGACACCGATGACCGCCACGGCCGACACACCGGGATGGGAGGAGATGACATCCTCGACCTCGCGGGGATACACGTTGAAGCCGCCGGTGATGATGAGATCCTTCTTGCGGTCGACGATGTAGAGGAAGCCCTCATCGTCGGCCCGGGCCACGTCGCCGGTGTGGAGCCAGCCGTGGGCGAAGGCCTCAGCGGTGAGCTCGGGCTTGCCCAGATACCCCTTCATGTTCAGCGGACCGCGCACACAGATCTCACCGGGCTCGCCCGGGGCCACCGGGTTGCCGTCGTCATCGAGCAGCGCCACGTGGACCCACGGCACCGGTCGGCCACAGCTGGCCAGACGGGCGAGGTCGTCGGGATCGTGATCCTCCTTGCGCAGCACCGTGATGGTCATGGGACACTCCGCCTGTCCGTAGAACTGGAAGAAGATCGGACCCATGCGTCGGATGGCCTCGGACAGACGGGTGGGTGAGATGGCGGCGGCGCCGTAGAAGATGGTCTGCAGACTCGAGAGGTCGTACTGGTCGAACTTGGGATGGTCGAGCAGCACATAGAGCATCGTGGGCACGAGCATCGTGGCGGTGATGCGGTTGGTCTCGACGGTCTGCATGAACTTCTCGGGGTCGAAACCGGGCAGCACGGTGAGCGAACCACCCTTGAGCAGGGTCGGGGTGAAGAACGCGGCACCGGCATGCGACAGCGGGGTGCAGATGAGGAAGCGCACCTCGTCGGGCCACTGCCACTCGGCCATCTGGATGGTGGTCATGGTGGCGCCACTGCGATAGGTGCTCATGATCCCCTTGGGCTTGCCCGTGGTTCCGCCCGAGTAGGCGATGCCGGCGAGGTCCTCGGCGTTCACGAGCGGGGCCACCAGCGGCTGCGGGGTGAAGGTGGCGGCCAGCGCATGGAGGTCCTCGCCGAACTCGCAGGGACCGAGGGAGAGGAAGTGCGTGATGGTGGGCACCATCTCGGCCAGCGCCTTCGCCCGCTCGGTGAAGTTGTCGGGATCGAACACCAGCGCCTCGGCTCCGCAGTCGCCCAGCACGTAGGCCTGGTCCTCGAGCGAGCCCATCGGATGCAGCGGGGTGGATCGGGTGGCGTTGACCTGGTTGGCCGCCATGTTGAACAGCACCTCGGGACGGTTCAGGGCGAGCACCGAGATCTGGCTCCCCTGCCCGATGCCCTTGGAGCGCAGCGCCTGCGAGTAGCAGCTGACCTGATCCCGCATCTCGCGGGCGGTCATGATGCGATCGCCGATGAACACGGCGGGTGCGTCGAGGTTCTTGTTCAACGCATCGATGATGAGATCGGCCGGGAAGACCGGTCGGTAGAGCTGACTGAGATCGTCGGTGGCGGACATCGGTGGGGCCTCTCGGTGTGGGTTGCGGGTCAGGACCAGTAGGTGCCGTCGAGCATCTGCTCGAGCAGCGGACGGAACATGATGAGATCGTCGAGATCGGCGGGCTGCTCCATCTGGCCGTACATGATCGAGCGCAGGCTGGTGCGGGTGGAGATGGTGGCGAAGCGCAGAGCTGCGAACACCTCGAACCACTCCAGGGCCTCGACGGGCCGACCGGAGAACTCGCGGTACTGGGCGGCGACCGAGTCACGGGTCATGAACTGCGGCAGCCCCGGGAAGCCGTAGGTCTCGGCCATGTTCTGGAAGAAGGCGTGCAGGAAGATCATCCAGGCCAGATCCACCTCGGCGGGACCGACCGCCGCCATCTCCCAGTCGAGCACCGCGGTGGGCGTGCTGCCCTCGAAGAGCATGTTACCGAGCCGGGCGTCGCCCCAGTTGAGGACCGTGGGTCCGGTGAGCGTCGGACGGTTGGCCTCGAGCCAGTCGAAGGTGCGCTCGATGAGCGGGAAGGTCTTCCCCTCGCGGGCCCACTCGTAGTAGTGCCGCTCGTGACCGAGATGCTGGTCGAGGGCATCGGCGCCGAACTTCCGCCGCTCGAGGAAGGACAGATCGGCGTTGTCCACGGTGATGGTGTGCAGCTCGGCGAGGATCCTCACGGCATTGTGCTGCATCTCGGCGCGTTCCTCATCGGTCATGGCGAGGATGGGACCGTCGAACACATAGGGCGGCACATCGCTGGGGGCATCCCCCGACAGACGGCGCATGACGAGGAAGGGCACGTCGAGCACCGAGGCGTCGAGCTCCACGGCCGCCACCTCCGGCACCGGCACCGAGGTGCGCTCGGCGACCAGGCGCATGGCCCGGGCCTGCAGATCGAGGTCGTAGGTCTCGAACACCGGGATGACGGCGGGCAGCGGGGCCATCCGGGCCACGAACCGGTGCGTGACGCCATCGGCGGTGGCATCGAAGAGCAGGCTCTCGCTGGACATGCCGTTGCCGGGCTGGCTGAGACCGCTGATGGTGGCCCCGGGCATCAGCACCCGGTCGACCCAGGAGGTCAGGCCCTCGGCCACCTCCTCGGCGCTGCGACGCCACGGGGTGTCGATGGCTTCGTAGGTCTCGTTCTGCTCGGACATGACTGTCGGTTCCTGCCTTTCAGGGTTCCATGATCCGCCGCAGCAGCGCGTCGAGTCCGAACTCGAACACCGTGGCGTAGTCGGCGGGATTGCTGGGTGTGGCGATCAGGTCGCGGTCGGGGTGATCGGGAGATGCGGTGTCGGGGCCGCTGCGCACGGAGCTGCGGGAGCCGGCGCGTTCCATGAGCACCGAGGAGATGACGTGGACCTGCAGACTTCGCAGCGCCAGCGCGGCATCGGGCCCGTCCACCCCGGCGGAGGCGAGCTCGGTGGCCATGGCCCGCTGCACCGGCAGGAACATCGCCGGCGCGCGGCCGCGCTCATGGGCGAGCGCCACGAGATGCTGACGGTCGAGCAACGTGCGTCGCAGCTGGCGGGCCAGTGAGGCGATCCGGGCCGCCGGTGTCACGCCGTCGGCGACCAGCGTCTCCATGCGGTCCAGGAGTCGGTCGACGAGCCCGTCGAGCAGGGCATCACGGTTGCCGACATGCCAGTAGATCGAGGTGACGGCCACTCCGAGATCCTCGGCGAGGCCGCGCATGGTGAGCGCGTCGATGCCCCGGGTCTCGACGATGTGTCCGGCGGCGCGCAGGACATCCTCTGCGGTCACCGATGAGGATCGGGACGCTCCGGCGACGGCACGGGTGGCGGTGGCCATCAGTGGATCACTGAGGGATGAGCGGGAAATCGTGGCCGGTGAGCCAGTGACGTCCGATCTCCTTGACCGGCGCCCATCGATCGACGAGATCCTGTGCGGTGCGACCCTCGCCCAGCTGACCGAGGTCGGTCGGGGTGGGGCCGATCTTGTCGGAGATCCTCCGCAGCGCCTCCATGTCGAACCCGAACGCCTCGCCGGCGCTGAGACCGAGCATGACGCGGGACTCGTCGATCGGGATGTCGTAGAAGGTCTTCTTCAGCCACTCATGGGTGTTGGGCCAGGTTCCTTCGGGATGGGGGAAGTCGGTGCCCCAGAGCATGTTGCCGATGCCGATCTCGTAGCGCTGCCCCATCTCGCGACGCTTCACGTTGGCGAGACCGGTGAAGCAGTTGCGATCGATGTACTCGCTCGGGAGCATCTCGACCATGCCGCTGAAGGCACCCGCCTTGAGCTTGTCGGACCCCTTCTGGCCGAGCCAGAGACGGTCCCAGAACCACAGCAGCTGCGGCAGCCACCAGCAGCCGCCCTCGGTGGCGCAGAACTTGAGCTTCGGATAGCGCTCGAACACTCCCGACCACAGCATGAACCACATGGGCCGCGCCGGCCACCAGGTCACCTCGGTGACGTAGATGCCGAGCAGATCGCCGTACTCCTCGCGCGGCGCTGATCCCGAGTGGGTGACGATGGGCATGTCGTACTCCTCGCACAATGCCCAGATGGGGTCGTAGCGACGCTCGTGGTACGGCAGCTGGTTGCACCAGCGGGCCGGGATCATCACGGCGCCGAGGCCGTGCTCCTTGGCCCAGGTGATCTCGGCGAGGGCGTCCTCGACGGGACCGGTGATGGGCACCAGCGCCACCCCGCAGCGCCGTTCGGGACTCACCGAGCAGAGATCGGCCAGCCAGCGGTTGTGGGCCTTGGCCCCAGCGAGGCCGAGTTCGGGGTCGAGATCACCTGAGAGCCCGAGACCGGCGCCGAACGGCACCGCCGTGCGACTCTCGACGGCGTCCGCGTCGGGATAGACGACCTCACCGGCCACACCGTCGGCGTCGAGGGTCTGGTCGCGCTTGATGGCGTCCCACCCGCCCGCGAGCTCCTCGTCGTGCTCCTCGTACCACTTCTTGGCGTAGTTGTCGTCGCGCACGCCGAGCCGGTTCGAGGCCTCGATGAGCTCATGCTGCTCGGCGAGGAACTGGTCGAACTGCTCGTGGTACTTCGTCTCGAGATAGGGCCGGTACTGCGCGGTGGGCAGACCGGCATGACTGTCGGCGGCGATGATGAGGTACGGATCGTTGTCGGCGAATTCCATGGTGAACTCCTTACTCGGTTGCGAACTCGTAGCCCATGAAGCCCGGGCTCTTGATGGCCTCACGAGCCAGCGTGCGCGGCTCGAGGGGTGTGGCGATCTCGGACACCAGTGGACCGACCCGCGCCGCGATCGGCCGCAGTGCATCGACATCGAAGCCGTAGAGCGCAGCGGCGTTGTCGCAGGTCATCATCTCGATCTCGTCCTTGGTCACTCCCTCGAAGGCGAAGCGAAGCTGCTCGCGGGAGTACGGCGTGCTGGCCTCGAGATGCGGGTAGTCGCAGCCCCACATGATGCGATGGGTGCCGACGCGGTCGCGGAACCCCACCTCGTACTGGCGGATGAAACTGGCCCCGAGATGGCACTGGCGAGCCCAGTACTCGCTCGGGGTGAGGGTGAGTCGATCCATGACCTCCGCCCCCCACACCGACTCCTGGGAACCGTCGCCGGAGCCCAGACGGGCGAAGAAGTAGTCGAGACGGGTGAGTTCATCGGGCACCCAGGCCGTGCCCTGCTCGGTGAACACCAGCTGCATGTCGGGATGGCGCTCGAGGGCGCCACCGATCATCAGTTGATACAGAGCCCGATGGGCGTACCAGGACACCTCGAGCAGGAACATGATGGTGTCCTCGGGGGTGGGACCCATCGGCGGTGCGGCGGAACCGGTGTGATGGTTCACCGGCATCTGCAGCTCGTCGCAGGCCTGCCACAGCGGCTCGTAACAGGGATCATGGAGCTGGGGAACGCCGAGACCCGGAGGCGTGCCCGGCAGCAGGACCCCGCCGAACAGACCGTTGTCGCGGGCCCGACGCATCTCGTCGATGGACCCGGGGATGTCGAGCAGGTTGATCTGCACCACGCCGGCCCGACGACCGGGGGCGTCGTTGCAGAAGTCGACCAACCATCGGTTGTGGGCCTTGAGTCCGGCCCAGCGGCGCTCGGCGTCGGCTGCGGTGAGCGCCGGGGGCTGCGCGGTGAGCGAGGTCTTCGGATAGAAGGGCGGGATGGTGTTCGGATAGATCACCTCGGCGACGACGCCGTCGGCCTCCAGGTCGGCGAGCCGGCGGGCGGAGTCCCAGTTGCGACCGCCGAGATCACCCTCGAGATCGTCGTAGGGATTCTCGTAGGAGGCCGCCCACTCGTCGAACTCGTCATGCCACTTCGCCTCGAGATACGGGCGGTAGTCGGGGATGTTCCCGCCCGCGTGCCCGTCGGCGGAGATGACGACATAGCGTTCCTCGGCGCCGGAACCGACCGTTCCCATGACTCCCCCTCGATGCTCGTGCGATGGTCTCCGTCGAGCCCCCCGACGGATCACCGGATGGATCCCGAGGACCCATCGCGACGATCGCACCGTATCGCTGTTACAGAGGCCGGTCAACGAGCGCAGAGGACATCGAGCGGGCCGGCCCGCCTCTCGGCGCGACCCGGCACAGCCCTCGGGACCGAGGCCTCAGCGCGACTTGGGCAGACCGAGATGACGCTCGGCGATGTTGTTGCGGTTGATCTCGGTGGTGCCGCCGTAGATGGTGACCACCGGGGAGTGCCGGGCGTCGTACTCGACGAAGCCCTCCCCCGCCGCGCCCGCCTCATGGAACTGCAGCAGTCCGGCGGGACCGGCCATCTGCTGGCACCAGCGCGAGATCCGCTGATAGGCCTCGGCGGCGAACACCTTGGTCATCGAGCCCTCGAGTCCGGGCATGCCCCCCGAGGCGGCGATCCAGGCCGAGCGCTGGGTGAGCAGCGCGGCCACCTGCATGTCGATGACCGATCGGGCCAGTCGCTCGCGCACCACGTCGTTGGCCAGCAGCCCCTCGGCGGCGGCCCAGTCGTGGAAGTGCCGCAGAAGCGGGACCGCGGCGTTGGAACCGCCCATGACACCGCGTTCGAACGCCAGCACGGTGGTCATGGTGCGCCAGCCGTTGTTCACGCCGCCGAGCACGGCCTCGTCGCCCACGCGGACGTCATCGAAGTAGGTGGCGTTGGTGACCTCCGTGCCGAGGGTGTGCACCGGCTCCACCGTGATGCCCGGGGTGTCCATCGGCAGCAGGAACATGGTGAGTCCCTTGTGCTTGGGCAGGTCGGGATCGGTGCGGGTGAGCAGGATGAGCCAGCGGGCCGCCTGGGCCATGGTGGTCCACATCTTGGAGCCGTTGATCACCCACTCGTCGCCGTCCTTGACGGCGCGGGTCTTGATGGAGGCCACATCGGAGCCGTAGTCGGCCTCGGAGTAGCCCATGGCCACCATCGCCTCCCCCGAGATGATCGAGGGGAGGATGCGGGCCTTCTGCTCGTCGGTGCCGAGGGCGTTGACCACCCCGGCGATCATCAGCGCCACCGCCGGACCGTCATAGGGGGCGCCGGCCTTCTCGAGCTCGTTGAACAGCACCCACAGCTCGATGGGATCGCCCTTGCCCAGACCGGGCACGGCCCGTTCGAGGAAGCCGTGACGACCGAGCTCCGCATTGAGCTCGGGCGAGGCGAAGGTGCCGGTGGTGTGCATGCGATCGATGACCTCGGGGGTCACGGTGCGCTGGACGATGTCGCGGATGGTGCGACGGAACTCGAGGGTCTCGGTCGAGAGTGAGAAATCCATCTCAGGCCTCCCGGGCACCGAAGAGTCGATCGGCGAGCGCGAGGCACTCCACCGAGGGATCGTCGAGCACGAGCGACCAACCACGCGCCCGCCGGTAGTAGAGCTGGATGTCGTACTCCTCGGAGAAGCCGTAGCCGCCGTGGTAGTGCAGCGATCGATCGGTGGCGAGCGCAGCACCGTCGGTGGTGAACACATAGGCCATGGAGGCGAGCGTGCTGCCGTCGGTGATGTCGTTGAGCGCCCAGTCGTTGATGCCGACCTCGCCGCTGTCGATGGCCCAGGCCGCCTTGTGGGTGAGCAGACGACCGCCGTCGATCATGACCGGAAGATCGGCGAGTCCGTGCTGCACGGCCTGGAACGAGCCGATCGGCACGCCGAACTGCTGCCGGTCCATGACGTACTGGACGCCGAGGGCCATGGCGGCATCGGCGATGCCCACCAGCGCCGCGGAGGTCAGGACCTTCCATCGATCGAGCACGGGGACGAACTCGACGGCGGGACCGAGGACGGTGCGCTGGCCGGTGCGAGCCGAACGATCGGCGAGGGGCGCCGCGGCATGGTTGCGGGGGGCCACCATCGGGGGTTCGGAGCGGACGGCCACGAGCTCGTCCCCGTCGACGCCGACGACGACATCGGCGACCGCTCCGGCCGGTACGAGCCGCCAGAGACCATCGGCGTCGGTCGGTCGGACCGCCACGGTGGCGATGGCCTCCCCGGCGACGACATCGGCATCGGTCAGCAGCAGCGCGGCGGCGAGATGCTCGATGAGCGGCACCGGCGCGATGGCCCGGCCGAGGGCCTCGGCGACCACGACGAGATCGGACAGCGAGGCGCCGCCCCCACCGATCCCGACGGGACTGCCCATGCCCGGCGCTCCGAGTTCGACGAGCTTGGCCCACAGCCCGGCGTCGAAGCCGAAGGGCTCGGCGGCGCGGGCGACGGTGGTCGGCGATTCCTTGGCGAAGAAGCCGCCGAAGAGGTCGGCGATGGCTTCCTGATCGGTGGACAGACCGAGATCGACGGTCATCGGATGTGCCTCACGTGGGGGTCTCCTCCTGCGGCGAGCGGCCGTCATTCTCACCCACCGAGCGGGATCGGGCCGAATCGCAGCGACCCGCTCAGCCGGCGACGAACCAGGCCACGGTGAAGGCCACCCCGTTGGTGGCGAGGTGGGCGAGGATCGGGGCCACCAGACTGCGCGATCGCACCCGCAGCCAGGCGAACACCACTCCGGCCACGAAGGTGCTCGCCATGGCCGCCGCCACCAGCCCGAGGCGGCCGAGCGCCGTGGTCGTGGCCGTGGAGAGCTCGGCGTTGCCACCCGAGGTGGCCAGCGTCGGGGCGATGTGCCACAACGAGAACAGTGCCGATGAGGCCGCCACGCCGCGCCACCGACCCCACCGCTCCATGGCGCTGCCGAGGATCACCCCCCGGAAGAGCAGTTCCTCGGGCAGGACGGTGCCGATCAGGATCGACAGCAGCAGTTCCCGGGCGAGACCACCGACACCGACATGGACCCTGGCGTCGTCCATGAACGAGGAGGTGGCGGGGATGCACGCGCCGATCACCACCACGACCAGCACGAGGGCGGAGGCTGCGAGCCCGAAGCGGACACCGCTGCCGATGGCATCACGTCCGAGACCGAGCTGGGCTCGGGTCATGCCCACCCGCAGCGCCACCCCGGTGACCACCAGCGCCAGCACCACCAGCACCGTGTCGGACAGCTCGCCGAACAGTCCCGCGGCACGGGCCAGCGTGAAGATCATGAGCACCAGGACGCTGCCGCCGAGGAGGCGTGACAGGACCGCCGGCGACATCGGGATCGGGTGGTCCGGTGAGGTGGGGGTCATCCCGGCGGTGGATTCAGGAGTCGATCGAGACGGACGGTGTCGGCGGAGGTCCAGCCCGGCGGCGCCGAGATCGACGCCCACCCGTTCGCCTGGTCGGGGTCGTAGTTGTGACCATGCCCGGGCGGAGCACTGAAGCCGGCCATGAGATCGAAGATCTCCTGCACGAAGGTGACCACCGGGAACCACACGGGATGGGCCGGCACGTCGTAGCCGGTGGGGCGGTCCATCCACGCCGGTCTCGACCACAGCGCATCGACCCCGGCCCAGGTGACCGGATCGGAGGGATGGGTGAGGTAGGTGATGTGATGCTCGGGGGAGAGGCGACCGGTGATCGGTGCCGAGCCGGGGATGCCGAGGGTCGAGACCCGCTCACCGCCGCCGAACTCGGGATGCCACACCGGTGAGCCGGCGTCGCGAGCATCGAGGATCTGATGCCAGATGGGGTTGGCGAAGGTCGGCCCCGACCACAGCACCCCGACGGCGTCCCGGGTGGCGGCACCCACCGACAGTTCGGCATCGACACTGGCGAACGCCTTCTCCGACCCGAAGGATCCGAGACTCTCACCGAACACGAACAGTTCCGGGCGTGCATCGACGGGAAGTTCCGACCAGCGCTGGGTGACCGCCGCCACCAGGGCCCGTCCGTTGGCCGCCGCCCGGTCGAGATCCACCAGGAAGGAGATCCAGCTCGGCAGATAGGAGTACTGGGTGGCGACGATGGCGGAGTCCCCGTTGTGCATGTACTCGAACGCCGCGGCCGACACCGGGTCGACCCACCCGGTGCCGGTGACGGTGGCGATCACGAGATTCCGACGCTGGAAGGCCCCGGTGCGTTCGAGCTCATCCACCGCCAGCTGCGCCTCGGCCGCGGCGGCATCGTCGACACCGTCGTCGACGGACCTCAGCCCGACGTAGACCCGGATGGGTTCGCGCACCACGGCGCCCTCCTGGGCGAACGCCTCGAGATCGGCCACGGTGGGACCACCGCCGGTGAAGTTGCGGCCCTCGTACCCGAGGGTGTCCCAGGGCACGAGCGACCCGGGACCACCCGACCGCAACGGTGAGGTCGGCTGTTCGATGTCCGGCGGTGTGCCGTCGTCGACGGCGCCGTAGGTGCTGTCGGCCCAACTGACGAAGGTGTCGAACACCACGCGCTGGGCGAAGGTCACCACGAGCGTGGCGACCACGAGCGCACCACCGAGGGCGGCCAGCGGCGCCGGCAGCGCCGAGGCCACCGCCCGGTCGATCCTCCGGAGCAGCTGGGCCACGAGTCGACCGAGCAGGAACAGCAGTGCACCGACCGCCACGGTGACCACGACGGCCACCAGGTACTCGGGCCAGGCGAGGACATCCATGCCGACGAGGCGACGTTGCTCGTTCTGCGTGGACACCCACATCGGGGCGCCGGCGATCACGGTGAGCAGCACCGAGACCCGGAACACTCGGCGAGCGTGCCGACCGAGCAGGCCCGGCACCGATCGATGCAGCGCAGCGAGGGCCCGTCGAGCGATCCATGCGATGAGCGCGCCGATGGCCAGTCCGATCGTGGTGCACAGCGCCGAGACGACACCCTGGATCGCCGGCGACCGCGGCAGCAGGGTGGGATACAGCGACATCCAGAACATCAGCAGCGCGGTCCAGCGCGAGGTGGGACCGACCGGGGCCCGCAGGCGGGGCCCCAACGTCACCCACGCCGGTCGGGGTCCATCCCCTCCGGTCGACGACATCGCCATGTCACCCTCGTTCCTGCCCGGCTCGCGTCGAGCCGACGATGGTGCAGGCTAGGCGCCGGCGGCGGTCTCCTTGGCCCACCGGTAATCGGCCTTGCCCGAGGGCGAGCGCTTGACCTGATCGACGAGCGTGAGGGCGCGGGGCACCTTGTACCCGGCCAACGAGGTGCGACAGTGCGCGGCGAGATCGTCGAGCGTGGGGGTCGAGCCGTCGCGGGGCTGCACCACGGCGACCACGCGCTCGCCCCAGCGTTCGTCCGGAAGTCCGACCACGAGGGCGTCGTAGACCGCCGGATGGGCCTTGAGCGCCTCCTCGACCTCCTCGGGGTACACCTTCTCGCCGCCGGTGTTGATGCACTGCGAGCCGCGGCCCAGCATGGTGACCACGCCGTCGGCATCGACGGTGGCGGAGTCGCCCGGCACCGACCAGCGACGTCCGTCGGCGTCCACCGGGAAGGTCCGAGCGGTCTTCTCGGGATCCTTGTAGTAACCGAGCGGGATGTGACCGGTGCGAGCCAGTTGCCCGATCTGGTCGGTCCCCGGGGCGATGGGACGCAGCTGCTCGTCGAGCACCTGCAGTTCGGTGGAGACGACGAAGCGGCGAGCGCCACCCTCGGCGGCGATACCACCGGCACCGGT
Source organism: Acidobacteriota bacterium (assembly GCA_018969405.1). Classification (GTDB taxonomy): domain Bacteria; phylum Actinomycetota; class Acidimicrobiia; order Acidimicrobiales; family Acidimicrobilacustridaceae; genus Acidimicrobilacustris. The sequence continues at coordinate 7,546 of JAGWYK010000021.1, read as the reverse complement.
CTCCGAGGCGCCATAGCTGTCCATCACCATGATGTGCGGAAGGGCGTCCTTGAGCGCCTGCTGCACCGCCGGCGAGAACACGCCTCCACCGGAACCGATACGGAACAGACCCGAGAGATCCCAGGACCCGGAGCCGTCGGTGAGGGCATCGGCGAGCGGACGACCCATGGCATCACCGACCAGGGTGATGCCCATGCACCGTTCGCGCTCGGCGATCGACCAGATCTCGTGCGCATCGAACCCGTGCCCGGTGTAGAGCACCACGGGGCCTCCGGCGAAGAGCATGTTGCACATGCCCCATTGGGCGGCACCATGCATCAGCGGGGCGATGATGAGACTGGGCAGGGAGAACTCGGCCGGCAGTGACCGCTCAGCGATCTGCTCGGGTGAGGTGATGGGCTCGCCGAGGGCGCTGCTGAGGGCGGCGAAGAAGATGTCCTCGTGACGCCACATGACGCCCTTGGGCATACCTGTGGTGCCGCCGGTGTAGAGGAAGTAGAGGTCGTCGCCGCTGCGGCCGTTGTCGAACGGCGCGTCGCTCTGGGCGGCCACGAGATCCTCGTAGGACTGCGCCCAGGGCGCCGGATGATCGGTGCCGTCCTCCATGACGAGGAAGGAGCGGACCTTGGTGAGCTTCGGGCGGATCTCGTCGATGATCGGGGCGAACCCCCGCTCGAAGATCACGACCTCGCTGTCGGAGTTGTCGAACAGGTACTCGAGCTCATGGGCGACGTAGCGATAGTTGACGTTGATCGGGATGACCCGGGCCTTGGAGGCCCCGAAGAACAGCTCGGCCCACTCGACACGGTTCCAGGCGTAGACCGCGACCTTGGCCTCGGGCTCGCAGCCGAGCGAGATGAGGGCCTGGGCCACCTGGTTGGTGCGACGGTCGAACTCGCCGAAGGTGTAGCGGACATCACCTCCCGCCACACAGGCCCGGTCGGGCACGGCGGCGGCGACCAGTTCGAACAGGTCGCCGAGGTTGTAGGAACGCGGGCGGTCGTTCGCCATGGGAGTGCTCCGGGATCGTGACGGTGGATGGATCAGCCGATGACGAGCTGGGCGGCCTGCCGCAGCGCATCGGGGCCACGGGGTGCGATCATCAGCGAGGTCACCGGGCTGTTGCGCCAGTGCTCGAGGCGCTCGGCGATGCGCGAGGCCGGACCGACCAGGGAGATCTCATCGGCGAAGTCATCGGGGACCGCAGCGATGGCCTCCTCGCGCCGGCCCTCGAAGAAGAGGTCCTGGATCCTGTAGGCCTCCTCCTCGAAGCCCATACGGGCCATGAGCTTGGTGTGGTAGTTCTGCCCCTTGGCGCCCATGCCGCCGATGTAGAAGCCGAGCATGGCCTTCACGGGGAACAGCCCGGTGGCCACATCGTCGGTGACGTTGAAGGTGACCAGCGCGCTGATCTCGAAATCCTCCTTCGCCCCCGCCAGTTGTTCGGCGTAGACCTCCTGCCGGAACGGCGAGTAGTACAGCGGCAGCCAACCATCGGCGATCTCCGCGGTCTGCGTGACGTTCTTCGGGCCCTCGGCGCCGAGGAAGATCGGGATCTCGGAGCGCAGCGGGTGGGTCATGATCTTGAGCGGCTTGCCGAGACCGACCGAACCCTCACCGCGATAGGGCATCGGATAGAACTCGCCATCGTTGGTGAGCGGCCCTTCGCGACGCAGGGCGCGTCGGACGATGTCGACGTACTCGCGGGTGCGGGCCAGCGGCTTGTTCGACGGACGGCCGTACCAGCCCTCCACCACCTGGGGGCCCGAGACGCCGAGCCCGAGGATGACGCGACCACCCGAGAGGTGGTCGAGGGTCATCGCCGCCATGGCGGTGGCCACCGGTGTGCGGGCCGAGAGCTGCACGACACCGGTGCCGAGCTTGATGCGCTCGGTGTGGGCGGCGAGCCAGGTCAGCGGGGTGAAGGCATCGGAGCCCCAGGACTCGGCGGTCCAGACCGAGTCGAACCCGCAGGCCTCGGCCTCCTTGGTCAGCTCCACCATGTCCTTGGGCGGCTGCGCCCCCCAGTAGCCCCACACCAGACCGAGTTTCATCCGTGTCACCTCATGAACGGGCCGCTGGGCGGCCGGAATCGTCGATGGCTGGCGCCATCGGTCCGGTAAGACTAGAGGACCGTCATCGAGGGTCAGTCACCGAGGTCGGGGACCCACACGGCGCCGTTGATGTGGCTTCCGCCGTCGGCGAAGAGGGTGTTGCCGGTGATGTACTGGGAGTCCTCGGTGGCGAGGAACAGCGCCACCGGAGCGATGTCGGCCTCGGGATCCCCCAGGTGGCCCATGGGGTTGGCGGCCTCCGACTCACGGGCCATCTCCGGAGCCATCTGCTCGAACATGCGGAAGGCCGCGGTCCTGGCCCCGGGGCAGATCACGTTGGCGGTGATGCCGAAGGCGGCCCATTCTCGAGCTGCGGTGCGGGTGAGGGTGCGCAGCGCCTCCTTGGTGGCGTTGTAGTGCACCGAGCCCATATGGGCGTTGACGCCGTTGAGCGAGCAGATGTTCACCACCCGGCCGTAGCCGGCGGCGCGCATGGGCCCGAAGGCCGCCTTCATCGCCCAGAACGGCCCCATGACGTTCATGTGCCAGGCATGCTCCATCGCCGAGTCGGGCATGCGGTCGACCCGCTTGAGGCCGGCATGATCACCGCCCCACGCGTTGTTGACGAGGATGTCGATCCGTCCCCATCGTTCCACCGCGGCGGCGATCATCGCCTCGTTGTCGGCCTGCCGGGTGGCATCCGCGAGCAGGAACAGGCAGTCGGTGCCGAAGTCGTCGGCGAGTTCGGCGACGACCGCGATGCCGGTCTCGGGGTTGATCTCGGCGATGAGCACCTTGGCGCCCTCGGCGGCGAACCGGCGGGCGATGCCCCGGCCGATGCCGTCACCGCCACCGGTGATGACCGCGACGCGCTCCTCCAGACGTCCCATGTGCTGTTCCCCCCTGCTGGCCGGCGACCCGGTCGCCGGGATGTCGGCTACTGCGTGATGCCGTAGTACTGGTCGAGACGGTAGAGCTCGATGGCGTTGCCCCGGAAGAACTTCTGCGCCTCGAACTGGTTGAGCCCGGCCTTGGTGGCGATGCGCTCGGCCACATCACGGGTGTGCGGGAACGTGGAGTCGGCATGCGGGTAGTCGACCTCGAAGGTGAGACGATCGATACCGATGACCTCGCGGTTCCGCATGGCGGTCTCATCATCGAAGATGCAGTACCAGACGTTGCTCTTCATGTAGGTCGAGGGCGGCACCGTGAGCTTCGACCCGAACCCGGTGGTGTCGAGCAGACGCTCCTCCCAGAGCTTGTCGGAACGCTCGAGGATGTACGGCAGCCACCCCGCCTGACCCTCGCTGTAGGCCACGCGCAGTTCGGGGAATCGCTCGAAGACCCCTCCGAACACGAAGTCCAGCAACGAGCCCATGGCGTTCTGGAAGGTGAGCACCGAGGAGATGATGAACGGCGCGTCGGGCGCCGTCGAGGGCATCTTCGAGGAGGAACCGATGTGCATGTTGACCACCGTGTCGGTCTCCACGCAGGCGGCGAACAGGGGATCCCAGTGGCCCGAGTGCACCGAGGGGAGACCGAGCGGCGAGGGATTCTCGCTGAAGGTGATGTTGTGGCTGCCCTTGGCGGCGCAGCGGCGCACCTCGGCGGCGGCCAGCTGTGGATCCCACAGCGGCACCATGGTGAGCGGGATGAGGCGTCCGTACCCGGCCCCGGCGCACCACTCGTCGATCATCCAGTCGTTGTAGACCTGGATGCACAGCAGCGCGAGTTCCTTGTCCTCGCGCTCGAGGAACGCCTGGCCGCAGAAGCGGGGAAGGATGTTCGGGAAGCACAGCGAGGCCTCGACATGGTTGGCATCCATATCGGCGAGACGGGCGGTCTGATCGAAGCAGCCCGGCAGGATGGCGTCGTAGGTGCACGGTTCGTTCTGCACCACCTCGGCGCCGACGGCGGCCGACAGACGGGTGAACGGATAGACGAGGTCGTCGTAGAACCAGACGTCGCAGTCGGTGCCGTTCGGATCGTCGACGGTGAAGGAGTAACCGCCGGTGATGTTCATCGAGACCTTGTGGCGTTCGATGCGCGGTCCGCGGGCGCGGTACTTCTCGGGGAGGCGGGCCGACCACAGGTCGGCGGGCTCGACGACGTGATCATCGACCGAGATGATGCGGGGGATCTCCATGACTGCACCCTCCTGGGGTGTCGCCCGACTGCGGCGACGGCGGGAACCTGACGAGGCGTCAGTCTGTCAGACCGGCGGCCGGGGATCTCACCCGAGGACGAACCGACCCGGCTGGTCGATCATCACCGGGACACCCACGGGGTCGGCGGCGAGGAACCGCTCCCCCAGGTGCGGGTCGGTGCTCTGGACCACCGAACGCACGCCAGCGGCGCTCTCGACCACGGCGACGACGGTGTGGCCCCCCTCGCGATCCGGAAGCACCGTGGCCCCGACGACCATGGCCAGACCGATGAGATCCGGATCGACGATGCGCACAGCCGTGGCGGCCCGGGCCTCCTCGGCCAGGTCCACGGCACGGTAGGGCTGACGGGGCGCGGAGTTCGACCACAGGGTGACCGCCGGTTTGGTCAGCAGCCCGCTCACCGCGCTGGTCAGCCCCACCGTGCCGGGCGCCGCAGCCTGCAGCGCGCCCACCATGGCCGCGGCCCCCTGCAACGAGTAGTTGTTGTACGGGCCGCCGGCGAAGGTCATGCCCCCGGTGAGGGTGAGCGGCCCATCAGGATCGAGGCCGAGCTCGGCGGCCTGCACCTCGACCGCGGCGGGGAAACAGCTGTAGAGATCCACGAGATCGACATCGGCCACCGAGAGTCCGGCCAGCTCGAGCGCCCCGGCGCCGACGATCCGACTCGCCGGCCAGGAGGCGATCTCGGCCCGCTCGGGCATGGGGACCACCAGGTTCGACAGTGCGGTGGCCAGCGGGAAGATCCACCTCGACGGGTCGATGCTGAGGGCGCGGGCGGTGCCGACGGTGGTGACCACCAGCGCTGCGGCCTGATCGACGTTCCACTGCGACACGAGCCACTTCGTGTAGGGCGCAGCGATGATCCGGTTCGTCTCGGATGGCTCGGCGATGGCCGTGGCGTCAGGGGCGGAACGGTTCCAGGCCGCCGGGGCCTGTGCCGCCACCGCGGCGAACCGCTCCCACAGCAGGCCCAGAGCCCGCTGATGATCGGCGACCGTCCGGCCGAGTCGATGGCGCAGCGCGGACTCGATGATGGCGTACTGATGGGCGGCGGTGGTGAGGTTGCGTTCGATCTCGATCGGCGAGATGACCATCTCCTCGGGGGTGAGGAGTTCGTCGGGTTCACCGTTCGCCAGCTCGGGGGCCTCGGGCAGCGGTGATCCCGAGCGACCGGCCACCACCCCCGACCAGCGGTTCTCGCCGCCGATCACCACCGCCGCAGCGACGCGTCCGCTCGCCACTCCGGTGATGGCGCGCACCAGCAGCGAGTGCTGCAGCACCCCGAGCTCCGACCGCACGCTGCGCGCGGTCTCGGCGCCGATGGCGGCGGCGACGGCGCGTCCGGGATCGCTCTCGGCCCAGGTGCCGTGGGGCACGAGGACCTCCCCCACCCGGGCGCCCAGTGCCTCGGCCGCGCCGGTGCCGGCGAGAGCGGCCTGCGCCGTCTCGATGAGCAGTTCGGTGGCCGAGCACATCAGGAACCCGTCCCCAGCGGGATGCACGACCTCGGCGGCGCCCACCACCACCGGAGTGTGATCAGGAAGGGAGGTGGGATCAACCATCGGTGCCGGGCTCCACGGGGTCGAGCGCAGCGAGACCGGCGAAGAACACGGCGACGGTGGGGTTGAAGATGTCGGCCCGCTCCCACTGCAGGAAGTGTCCGGCGCCGGGCAGCACGAGCGGTCCGACCCGGTTCGGGAAGGCCACCTCGCAGCAGTGGATGAAATCGGGGCCGACCACCTGATCATCGGCTCCGTAGAAGATCAGTGTCGGGATCTCCACAGGGCGATCCATGATCGGATTCTCGGTCGCCGTGCGCGCGTGTCCCAGTTGATAGACCGCCCAGCCGGCCCGCAGTCGCGCCTCCTCGGACCACGGTTCGGTCATGAACGCGATGTCGTCCTCGCTGAACGTGCCCGGCGAGGCCCACAGACGCGGACCGTACATGGCTCCCACCCAGCTGCGTCGCAGCTCGGGCGTGGCCAGCTCGGCGGCGAGGAGATCAGGCTCCTGGCCCTGACGACGGCGATAGTCACCGGTGGGACCATCACCGATGGCGCGGATCGATCCGAGGTCGATGCCGGCGGCGCTGTAGGCCTCGATCAGGATCGGCGGCACGGTGTCGAAGAAGCACAGTCCGGTCACGAATCCGGGGAATCGATGCACCATGTCGACGGCCACGACTCCACCGACATCACCACCGACGACGCCGCAGTGCTCATGGCCGAGCACGTCATGCACCAGCGTATGGAGGTCGCGGCTGTAGGTGACGATGTCATAGGTGTCATCGGCGGACAGATCGGAATCACCATGACCGCGCAGATCAGGGACGATGACCTCGTACCCGGCGGCCACCAGCGCGTCGACGTTCCGCCACCAGATGCGTTTGGTCTCCGGATAGCCGTGGATGAGCAGCAGCGGCCGACCACCGATGCCCTCGCGGAGGAACGCCAGCGACAGTCCGGGGGCGACCTCGGCCCGCTGGATCGTGTAGGCGTCGGGTGCCGGGGTCGGGGGCTGCGTCGGCCGGAGTCGGAGGTCGTAGCCGACGACGGTCATGCCACGATCCCCTGCTCGAACATGGCGTCGATCTCCGAATCGGTGAGACCGAGTTCGGTCAGCACCTCCCGGGTGTGTTCGCCGAGCATCGGAGCGGCGCTGCGCGGGCTCCATGGCGTGCCATGGAAGTCCGAGGGACTGGCGACCCGCATCGCACCGCCGTCGCGTTCGGGGACCTCGATGAACGCACCGGCGGCATGGGCCTGCGCGTCGATGAGCACATCGTCGATGGTGTTCACCGGCGCCCAGAACAGTTCGGGCTCACCGTCGAGGATCACGGCCCATTCATCGAGGGTCCTCGTGGCGAAGATCTCGTCGAGCAGACCGATGAGTTCGGCGGCATTGGTGCGACGACCCATCGGGGTGGCGAACCGTTCGTCATCGATCCACTCCGGATGTCCGACGGCCCGACACAGCGGGGGCCAGTGCCGGGAGATCTCCTGTCCCACCAGCCAGAGACTGCGGCCGTCGGCACAGGTGTAATTGTTCATCGCCGGGTTCCCCATCTCCTCTCGGCGACCGAGACCGATGTGGTCGCCCCAGCCGAGGGTGATGGCCAGATCGAAACCGATCGTGTACACGCCCTGGCGCAGCAGCGAGGTGGAGACCAGCTGACCCTTCCCGGTCCGTTCGCGGTTGAACAGCGCCGCGCACACCGCCGCCGATGCGGAACTGCCGGTGGGGTGATCGCCCATGCCGCCGCGCTGGAACGGGAGCGGACCATCCGGGGCCCGCAGCAGCGAGGCGATGCCGGATCGCGCCCAG
>JAGWYK010000081.1 GCA_018969405.1 Acidobacteriota bacterium | reverse complement strand
AGTACAAGGCTGCCGTTGCCCGAACCGGGCGAAGAGGTCCGCTGGGTGGGCGAGCATCTCGCCGGTCTCTGCGCCGATGAGCCCCGACGATCCACCCGATTCGTCGGCACCCAGGCCGCCGCCGATGCCGCGCTCGCCCGGTTCGACGTCACCGGCTACGCACGGCGGCGCAATGAGGTCCTCCCCGTCGAGCGCCGCGGCGCATCGGGACTGTCGCCCTGGATCCGTCATGGACTGCTCACCCTCCCCCGTGTCGCGGCGTCGCTCGGTGGGAAGTCGGAGGATCGACGGAAGTTCCACGACGAACTCCGATGGCAGGAGTACGCGCGACATCTGTACGCCCGGCTCGGACAGGCCACCGGACGCCCACTGCGGAGGGCCCCGCTCCGAGTGTCTGAGACGAACACCGCAACGATGTCCGCCGCCTGGGATCGAACGATGCGCTGCATCGATACCAATCTCGACGAGCTCGAGCGCGACGGATGGATGGTCAACCAGACCCGCATGTGGCTCGCCTCGCACTGGTCGGTGCGGAACGGCGCGGCATGGCGCGACGGCGAGGACCACTTCTTCACCCACCTGCTCGACGGTTCGAGAGCGGCGAATCGCCTCGGCTGGCAGTGGACGGTCGGAACTGGGACAGCCAACGTCTACGGGTTCTCCCAGTCGCAGGTCCGTCGTCGTGCGCCCGGGCTCTGCGCGTCCTGTGAGCACCAGCACGCCTGTCCGATCGCGGACTGGCCTGACGACCCACCGTTCGCCGAGGTCCCGAGCGATCCCCGACTCGACCGCGACCCGGATGTCGAACGCACGGCTGGCCCAGCCGCGGTCGAAGTCCGTTCGCGACCCGACGTCGTCTGGCTGACCGCGGAATCGCTGGGAGACGAGGATCCGGCGCTGGAGTCCAATCCGGACCTCCCGGTCGTGTTCGTCTTCGACGAGACATTGCTGGCTGCGCTCCGACTGTCATCGAAGCGACTGGTGTTCCTCACCGATCGGCTCGCTGAGCTCGGAGCCCAGCGCGAACTCGAGGTCCACCTCGGAGACCCTGTGGAGGTGCTCGCAGGCCGTCGAATCGCCGCGACCTACACACCTGTTCCCGGGTGGCGCCGGCGAGCAGCCTCGATGGATCTGGCCGAGGTCCATCCATGGCCCTGGCTGGAGCGGCCGAGAGCAGGATCGCTCCGAAGCTTCAGCGCATGGTCGAGGTCGCGCTGAGGTTCTCACTACCATCGAACGAGATGGATCCGGTGGCGGCTTCGGAACAGACAGGACATATCTTCGTGTGCCGGGGAGATGTCACCCGGATCGCCTGCGACGCGTGGCTGCTCCCGACCGACGCCGATGGATGGATCCCCGATCCGAGGTGGTTCGCCCATCGACCGGATCTGCGTGGCGCACTCGACGGGGAGCATCTCAGGAGATCGCTGCTCCCGCCGACGTGGTCGAGCGGAGAGATCCGTTCCGCTGAGCTCGGTGCTGTGGATCCGGATGCACCGCGCGTCTGGATCACCAACACCGGGGGCAGCGCGGACACTCAGCAGAGCTGGTACGTCGACGGCGTGATCGAGTTCCTGAGGGGAGCCTCGGAACCGTTCCTGAACGGGGAGCAGGAGCCACGGTTCGGGCGAGCGCGCCCGCTAGTCGCACTCCCCGTGATCGGGATCGGTACCGGGGGGAACGCCGACAGGAAGGGCGAGGCCGTCGCCTCCCTGCTCGACGGCCTGTACGGGTTCACCGGCGAGCACCCTGTCGATGTGGTGCTGGTGACTCGAGATGCCCACACGTTCACCGCAGCTCAGCAGAATCGACGGTCCCGGGGAGTGGCCGGGGAACTGCCCGACAGAATCCGCGCCGCAGCCGATGAGCTCGGCCGTCGAGCCCGACGAGGCGACCTCGTGGTCTTCCTCGGTGCCGGCCTCAGTTCGAGTGCGGGACTGCCGAGTTGGTCCGAGCTCCTCCGCCGGCTCTCCGGACCACTGAGCCTCGAGGACGTCAACGAGATCAGAGGGATGAACTTCCTCGATCAGGGCTCGATCCTCCACCGTGCTGCTGAACAGCAGAAGCGACACCTCAGCGATGACGTCGTGCATGCGCTCAGATCCGAGAGCTACTCGATCGGGCACAGTCTGGTCGCCTCGCTGCCGGTGAGGGAGTTCGTCACCACCAACTACGACCGACTCCTCGAGATCGCCGCCCAGACCGCAGGGGATCCGTTGGCCGTGATCCCCTATGACCCGGTGATGGGGGACTCGCGATGGCTGCTGAAGCTGCACGGCTGCATCGATCACCCGGACGACATCGTGCTCACCCGCGAGCACTACCTCAGGTACTCCGAGCGGCGCGCCGCACTCGCCGGCATCGTGCAGGCCATGCTGATCACCCGCCACATGCTGTTCCTCGGGTTCTCCCTCAATGATGACAACTTCCACCGGATCGTCGATGACGTCCGGCGCCTCGTGCGCATCCCGGACCCGTCGGAAGACTCCGGGAGCAGTGAGGATCCGATCTTCGGCACGGCGACGACCATCACGGAATCGACATCGCTCGCCCAACTCTGGGACGGTGACCTCGACATCCTCTCGTTCGGGGGCGCGTCCGGAACACCGGGAACGATCGCCGAGGCGGCTCGTCTGGTCGAGATCTTCCTCGATCGCATCCTTCTCGCCGCGACCGACCGCCACGAGTACCTGCTCAACCCCGACCATCAGTCCGCACTCGACGAGGACGAACTCGCCCTTGCCGAGCGACTCAGACCTCTGGTCGATCTCGGAGACGAGATTCTCGAGTCTGATCTGGCGCGACCGGTCAGGCAGCTCCTGGCCCACTACGGACTTCCGGATCCCCGTCCGTGACCCGATGATCGCCATCGTGGGCAGTTGACCCCCGAGCGAGCCACATCGCTGCGATGGGTCCCGCCGCCAGTCATACTCGTGGCCGTGACCGACACCCAGCCCCCGACAGTTGACGACACGTACGTCGAGATCCGACGTCGATACATCAGCGGACTGTTCATCCAGGGAGTCGGGGGCGGCCTCATCAGCCTCACCAGCAGTTACCTGATCTTCCAACAGACCGGGCGCGTGGCCCTCGTGGCGCTCATCGTGGTGATGACCAATGTGCCGCAGCTGCTGCTGGCGCCGGTCGCCAACCGGCTCGCCCATCGGTTGGGTGGACCGAAGCTCTATGTCCTGTCCTGGAGTCTGACCTACTCGTTGAACCTCATCCTGTTCGTCCTCGGCCTCACCGGACATCTGACGGCCTTCACCCTGCTGAGCTGGTACCTGGTCCAGGGCGTGACGATGGGGATCGGCACTCCCGCCGCCGGTCTGGTGCGCACCGAGATCTCCCCGCCGGGGGACTCCTCCGGATTCAACGCGGCAGCCACACGCGCCATCGCCTCGGCCACGATGATCGGCCTGCTCCTCGGTGGCGCCGTGCTGGCCGTGGTCGGGCCGGCCTGGGTCTATCTCGCCGCCGGGTTGTCCGGTGTTCCCGTGGTGCTGGCGGTGCGTCCGGTGTCCCGCACCTACGTGGTCAGCGGATCGGGCGGACGCAGCCGGCTCTCCGATGCACGCGCCGCCCAGCGCACCCATCCAGAGGTGCGCGCCGCCTTCCGCTTCGCCGTCATCATCTTCATCCTCTCCGGCTACGCCGTGACGATCCCCTCCATCGCCACCAGGATCGGCGATCGCGCCATCATCCAGTCGGTGCTGCAGGCGGCCGGTGTCTTCGGTGGGCTGTTCGTCGTCGTGGGCGTGCGATACATCCACCGACGATCGAGCTGGGTGGCGGTCCAGCGGATCTGCGTGACGGTGATCGCCGTCTGCATCCTGTATCTCGGATGGGTGGCGCTGCGCGACCATCAGCCCATCTGGTACCTCGCGACCGCCGTGCTCGCCATCGTCCCGCTCGGATTCTCGCTCAATCTGGACACGGCGATCCTGAACGGGGCGATCCAGATCGCCGCGCCGGTCGAGGCACGAGCACCGATCCTGACCGCCTTCGCACTCATCCCGGTGGCCGCAGTGCCGATCAGTCAGGTCATCATCGGCAACCTCGCCGATCTCGTGTCACTCCCCTTCGCCCTCGCGGTCGTCGGGGGCCTCACCCTCATCCTCGTCCTCGTGCCTCATCGCACCGCAGCTCGGGCGGCGTTCACCGCACTCGACGATGCGCATCTTTTCCCTGAATCCGGACTCAGCGGCGCCATGACCATCGGTGCCATCGAGGCGGCGGGTCTCACCATCCCCGATCAGGTCCTCGGCCCCGAGATCGCCGGCGTGGAGGAACGCGAGATCTGAGGATCCGAGCAGTCTCAGGCGTCGATCATCTTCGGTGCTCTGCCGACCGTGAGGGTGACCAGGATGAGCGCGGCTGAGGCGATCACGATCGCCGCCTCCGCGTTCACCTGATCGATCAGCACCGCCCACAGCACGAAACCAGCCGGCGCGGCGAGATTCATGGCGAACTTCATCGATGCCATGGCATGTCGCAGGTCGAAGCTCCCGGCGTTGGCGACGAGCTGGCCGAGCACCACCGAATGGGAAGAGGACTCCGCGCCACCGAACAGGAGGCCGATGAGTACCCAGGCGGCGAGTTCGGCCCGATCCGTCAGCACCATGGAGACCAGGCCGAAGGCGAGGAGCGCGCTGGCGACCACCAGCAACGCCGCCGACATCGGATCATGACCTCGTTGGTGACGATGCTCATAGCGGTGCACGAAGAATGGCGACAGCAGTTCGCCCGCCGACATGGCCGCCAACATGATGCTGGCGCCGATCACGAGGGGCGTCTGGCGCAGCGACTGGGCGATCGGCACGATCATTCCGGCCACGGGTGCCGTGGTGACCGTGAGCACCGCGGCAAGCAGGATCACACGACGGATGGCCGGGTCCGCCAGGATCGACGGCCCGACCTCCGGGTCGGACCCACTTCCCGTCACCAGAGGCGGCGGCGCGGTCGTGCCTCGGGATGCGCCGTGGAGCACGAGCAGAAGCGGAACGGCGAACACTGCACGGACGATGAGGGCATAGCCCGGGCCCGCGGTGTTGATGAGCACACCGGCTCCGATGGCACCGATGGCACACGCCAGACCACGGGCCACCGACACCCGGGCGTTCGCCGCAGCCATCGAGTGGTTCGAGAGATAGGCATGGGAGAGCAGAGGCAGCTCGATCGCGAACACTGCGTTCACGACACCGGCGAACGGGGCGATGATCAGGATCACGAGGATGCCGGGTGAGCCCGAGATCACGAGGATCCCTGCACCCGCCCAGAGCAGGATCGCCGCCAGATTGGTGAGCATGAAGACCCGTTCCGGTCCGAAGCGGTTCGACACCCCCGGCACGAATCGGATGACGAGCGCCTTCGCCGTGAACAGCGCCACGAGGAAGGCGCCGGTCCACAGCGCACCGTGCACCCCATCACCCGTCGCCGCCGCGATCGCCGTCGCTCCCAACATGGCGATGGTGGAGCCGGAGGCACTGAGTCCCACGGAGAGGATGAACCGGCCGACCCCGGAATGGGATCGCTCCGCGACGCCGCCCTCGGCGGACCCGTCGGATGCGGAATCCTCGTCCGCTGTCGATCCCTCTCCCACGTCTTCTCTTCCCGGTCGCCTGCGTCGGGGCAGCGTATTCCGCCGGCCCGAGACCGTTGACGGAACTGTCTGAACATGGTCGACGGCCTGTCAGACTGGCGGGAGTGCCTCACCAGGCCACGCTCCTGGATCACGGGGAGGAGAAACCTTGGATCCTGATCCTCTCAACGATGTCGTCTCCGAACAGTACGAACGATGGAGCTATCCGGAACCCATCACCGATCTGCGCTCGTGGATGAAGACCCAATGGCAGTGGTTCGACCCCAGCATCGCCCACCGACTGCTCTGGCCCGATCGGGACTACGCCCCGCACATGGACATCCTCATCGCCGGATGTGGCACCAATCAGGCCGCGGTGTTCGCCCATGCCAACCGACGGGCGAACGTCGTGGCCATCGATGTCAGCCAGACCTCACTCGACCATCAGGAGTTCCTCAAGAGGAAGTACGACCTCAAGAACCTCGAGATCCACCGACTCCCCATCGAGGATGCCGGATCACTCGACCAGAGTTTCGATCTCATCGTCTCCAGCGGCGTGCTCCACCATCTCGCCGATCCGCTCCTCGGCCTGCGCTCCCTGGCCGACATCCTGCGGCCCGAGGGCGTCATCGGGATCATGCTCTACGCCACCTATGGACGGGTCGGAGTCGAGATCCTGCAGTCGGTCTTCCGTGACCTCGGGCTCGGACGCGACGAAGCGTCCTTGGGCATCGTCAGGGAGACTCTCGCCGCCCTCGGCCCGGAACATCCGGTGATGTCGTATCTCGAGATCGCGCCCGATCTTCGGGACGACGCTGGACTGGTCGACACCTTCCTGCACGGTCGGGATCGCACCTTCACCGTGGATGGATGCATCGAGCTCGTCGAGGAGGCCGGGCTCGTGTTCCAGGACTGGTTCCTGCGCGCGCCGTACTACCCGCCGACCACTCCGCAGGACGCGTTCCACCGCGCCGTTGCTGAGCTTCCGCTCCGAACCCAGTGGTCGATCATGGAAAGGATCCGCACGCGGAACGGTTGTCACTTCTTCCTGGCCTGTCGACCGGAACGGGCGCCCGAGACCTACACGATCGACTTCGACTCCGAGCAGCACTCCGCCTACATCCCAGTGTTCCGACATGCCTGTGGCGTCGACGGAACGACACTCTCCCGACACGACTGGGCCCTCGATCTCGATCCGCTCGGACTGGCG
>JAGWYK010000080.1 GCA_018969405.1 Acidobacteriota bacterium | reverse complement strand
GGTGGAGCGCCGTGGCGAAGGCCCGCATCTGATCTGGGCTTGTGGGACGGTTCTCGAGCAGTGCCGCCGGACGGTTGGTTGTCTCGATGTCCACTGCGTCAGCACTCCCGGAACGCGTCGCCCGACCGATGATGGTACCCATGCGCGGCTGGTCGATGTCCGCGACCAGGCCGGATAGGGGGGCGCGCAGGGCGTCCTAGAGTGGCTCGGTGACCCGTGCTCGGCTCTGGACCCCCGCCTTCGTGCTCGTGGTGGTGCTCCAGTTCACGCTGGTGATCGTCAACGGTTCGACCACGATGGCGCTACCGGCGATCAAGGCGGGGCTGGGCGCCACCAACTCGAACCTGCAATGGTTCGCCGCGCTGTTCGCCCTGGGCTTCGCACTGGTGCTGGTCATGTCGGGCCGCCTCGGCGATCTCTACGGCACCAAACGCCTGCTGCTGATCGGGTTCGCCGGTCTGGTTCTGGCCATGACCCTCGAGGCGATCTCCCCGAACATCTATCTGCTGCTGGTGGCCCGCCTGCTGCAGGGCGTGGCCGGTGGCCTCACCGCCCCGCAGCTCTCAGCGATGATCCAGCGAACCTTCGACGGGCACGACCGCACCCGGGCCTTCGCCGTGTTCCTGATGGTGTCGGCCGGTGGGTTCATGGCCGGACAGCTCTCGAGCGGGGCGCTCATCAGTGCCGATGTGTTCGGCCTGGGCTGGCGCTGGGCGTTCCTGCCGATCGTGCCCATCGGCTTCGTGCTGTGGTTCTTCGCCGCCCGTCTGCTGCCGCCCACCCCGCCCGGCACCGCCGGGAAGCTCGACATCACCGGCGCCGTGGTGCTCGGCGTGGTGTCGTTCCTCGTGATGTTCCCGCTCATCCAGGGCCGCAACTCAGGCTGGCCGATCTGGATCTTCGTGATGCTGGCCTGTTCGGTGCCGGTGTTCCTGGCCTTCGTGTCCTTCGAACGGCGGATCATGGCCCGGGGCGGCAGCCCGCTCATCGATCCGACGCTGTTCGCCATCCCGACCTTCACCTTCGGCAACGTGATCACCCTGCTGGTCGGCATGCTGGCCTCGGCCGCCCCGCTCTATCTGATCCTCACCATCCAGATCGGGTTCGGCCGCAACGCGCTGCAGGCGGCGTACCTCACCTGTCCGATGCCCTTCGCCAACATGTTCGGCTCGTTGGCCACCGCTCCTCTGCTTCGCCGTTTCGGTCGCGGCACCGTGGCCATCGGCGCCGCGGTCTGCGCGCTGTCAGCCGTGGCGGTGCTGATCGCGGTGCACGGCGCCACCGATTCGGTGGATCCGATCGTGCTGGTGCCCGGGGTGATGCTGTTGGGATTCGGGTTGGGCGTGTCGATCGCCTCGACCATCGCCATCGTGCTGGGCGATGTGCCCCATGCCAATGCCGGCAGTGCGGCGGGCGTGCAGTCCACCGGACTGCAGTTGGCCGGGGCGGTGGGCATCGCCGTGTACGGCATCGCCTTCTACGGCGCCATCGGGTCGAACGAGAGCCTCAACCACTACCTCGCCGGTCTGCGCTGGGTGATGTGGATCTCGATCCTGCTCGCTGCGGTGCAGGTGGCGCTGATGTTCCGCCTGCCGAAGCACCGTCCGGGCGCCGAGGAGGAGATCCCCCTCGGCGACTCCGAACTGCTGGTGTTCCCCGATCTGCACGGGGAGTAGTCCGACGCCTCAGCTGTCGTAGCGGGTGCGGCGGCCCTTGTTCACCATGCGGCGCTCGGAGAAGTGCTTCTTGCTCGACATCGCATCCCACTGATGGCGACGCAGACGCTCGGCGTCCTGCTCGAGCTCGCTGATGAGCAGCGGATCGGCATCGGCCTCCGACAGCATCACCGATGCCGACAGCAGCAGCGACGACGCACCCTCGAAGTCACCCCGGTCGATGGCCTCGAGCGCACTGCGGCGCTGCTCGGCGGCCCGCAGGATGTTCACCTGCTCGGTCACCGCCGGATCGGCGTCGGTGTCCACGGCATCGGGGTCGGCCGACACACCGATGCCCAGCGGGATGGTGACGGTGTGCAGCTCGATCGACTCATCGAAGGTGCTCCACCGCACCACGATCTCGCCCAGGGGGAACGGGCCCTCGGTGCGCACCGCCGGCAGCAGCAGTTCGGCCACCACCCGACGACGCTCGGAGCCGTAGGCGTCGCCGAGCGCCACCTGCAGACCGCCGGCCACCTCGGTGATGGGGAACTCGTTCAGCACCCGCAGACCGACCACCTCTGATGCGGGGCGCAGCTCGACCGACACGTTCTGGGCCACGGTGGAAGCCAGGCCCTCGAACTCGTCGTTGAAGATCTGCGGGGCGTTGTCCGGGCCGGCGCACCAGTAGTCGTTGCCGGTGCCGGCATCGGCGATCCCGGCGAGCAGGCGCTCGTCGTAGCCGTCGCCGAACCCGATGGTGGAGGTCGTGATGCTGCGCGACCGGGCCGACACCGCCATGGAGGCGAGACGATCGGGATCGGTCTCCCCGATGTTCGCCTGACCGTCGGTGAGGATGACGATGCGTCGCAGCGCCTCGGGCCGGGGCGAGGCCTCGAGCAGCTCGATGCCCTTGAGCCAGCCGCCCGACAGATTGGTTGATCCTCCGGTCTGCAGCGCCATGACGCGGGCGATCGCCGTGTCGGTGTCATGGGTGGCCAGATCGAGCACCAGGTCGGTGCGGTCGTCGAAGGCCACCACGCCGACCCGGTCATCAGGACCGGCGAGGCGCAGCAGATGTGCGGTGGCGGCCTTGACCGACTCCAGCCGACCGCCCCCCATGGATCCGGAGCGATCCAGCACCAGCACCACATCGAGGGGCTGGCGATCGGACTCAGGGGCCGGTGGGGCTTCGAGCTCCACCAACAGGTGGACGATGTCGTCGTCGACGACGGTGACGATGGTGCGGTCGAAGGTGGCTGTCGGGCGCATGGGGACTCCTGTCCTGGTGAGCGGTCGAGAGATGGACGCACGGAGTGGGCCGAAGTGTGCCGACCCCCCCGGATGTGGCCCGCAGGGCGCCGCAGGCCGGAACCGCCCCCGGTGGGGATGGCGCAGCGCCGACGACCGACCATGATCGGTGGCCGTGCACGGAACCCACGGAGGCCACCACCCCGTCGAGGGTCCGATCACGATCCTGGTGATCGACCACTCCCGGGCCCGAGCGATCCTCGATCGGCTGCGTCGCGCCGGTCACCGGGTGATCGACGCCGACGAGGACTCCGACGAACTCGATCGACTCCTCGCAGCATCCTCAGGGCGGGAGCTGGCGGAGCACCAGCGTTCCCACGCCGGGATCCACCTGGATCTGCACGAGAGGGTCGTACGGGTGCATGACCGCATCGTGGAGCTCTCACGGCTGGAGTTCGATCTGCTCGCTGTGCTGCTCGAATCACCCCGACGCGTGCTCAGTCACGGTGAGATCGCCGAGCGGGTGTGGGAGAACTGCGATGTCGACACCAAGAGCATCTCGGTGCTGGTGTCACGGCTGCGGCGGCGCATCATCGAGGCCGGCGGCCCGAGGATCGCACACGCAGTGCACGGGGTCGGATACCGGCTCGCATGCGGGATGTGACCATCACGATCGTCGGCACGACCAGCAGCAGTGCGAGCATCGACACCAGGAGCCGAGTGAGCCCCACCCCACCGATGCCGGCGAGGAATCCGGGCATGGGGATGCGGGCGACGACCAACGGCACCGAGGCCGAGTCGATGCGCAGCTCCCACGGATCGGCGGCCTCGTTGGCGTCGCCCTTGGTCGTGACGATCACCTGATCGCCGCGACGATCCACGCTCGTCAGACGATGCACGTACATGGTGTCGCCCCGATCGGGAACGGGGAGCACCACGACCTGACCTGCGCGCAGGTCCATGGCCGACTCCGGTCGGATCACGACGATGTCGCCGGTGTCGATACCGGGCTCCATGCTCGGGGAGGCGACCCGCAGGAACTGGATGTGCACGAACGCCACCAGCACGGCGAGCGCGATCGTGGCGATCACACCGACCACGAGCACGACATCGCGCGCCACCCGGCGGACGAGCTCGGCCCGGTCGACTGCGACCGTCTGGGGATCGATCGTGAACGCGCTCATCCGTTCACCACCACGGCCGGACCTGCCTGCGTTCTTGAGACTGCGCTCGAGAACGTCGTGGTGAACGGAGATCCGACTCCCGCCGAGGTCGAGGCGCGAACGGCGAGACGGCCATTCACCGGGACCGGCTCCGTGATGATGATCGACCCGGTGGTGGTCGAGCCGAGATCCACGACGGTGCCCGAGCAGGCGCCGGTGGTCTGATCCCAGGTGCCCGCTCGACAGAGGGCGAGAGCGATGGTCGGCAACGGCTGGTTGCCCGAGCCGTTCCGGGTGGTCGAGATGCTGACCGTCTGGCCCGACAGGGTCACGGTGCTGGTGTTGACGAGGTCGATGAACTGATACGGGTTCTTCTTCACATTGGTCCAATCGATGACGAGGGCGCCGGAGGTGGCGGTCTGGCTCTGGAGCACGACCACCGATCCCCATCGGGCCGAGCTGACGGTCTGACCCGCTGTCGCTGTTCCGCGACCGGCCCCGAACGCGATGCCCATCGACAGCACCGACGCGACGACCATCACCTCGACGAGGAGGAGGAGATGGAGCAGTCGTCGCAGGGTGCCGCCGATGGGCATGGGGGTTCAGGCCGCGTGTCGGATCAGCTGTTGGTGGTCGTGGCGGTGCGCTGGATCTCGGTGAAGGTGTAGGTGAGACCCACCGAGCCGTTCTGCACCGTGTTGGCGGGAAGCGTCCCGTTCGTCACGGTCTCGTTCTGATCGGGAAGCGCGGTCTGGATCTGCAGACGCAGACCGGCCGCCGCGGCGAGAGTGGCGTCGGTGAACGACTGGGCCGAGGTGAAGGTGCTCAACGGCGCCGCGGCGATCTGGGTGACGGCAC
Source organism: Acidobacteriota bacterium (assembly GCA_018969405.1). Lineage (GTDB taxonomy): Bacteria > Actinomycetota > Acidimicrobiia > Acidimicrobiales > Acidimicrobilacustridaceae > Acidimicrobilacustris. Next base: position 1,883 of record JAGWYK010000080.1, on the reverse strand, counting down.
CACCGGCGTCGGGACAGGTCCCGGTGGCCTGGTTCCACGCCGCCACACAGGAACGCACCGTCACCCGCAACGCTCTGGTGGTCACCGGTGCGACACCGTCGGTGATCAGCGAGCCGGTGCCGGTGGAGGCGATGGCGAGGGTGAGTCCCTGACTGTCGAGCGTGCCGCTGTTGGTCAGATCGATGTAACGGTTGACCGCATCACCGGGGGCCATGTTGGTGATGGAGCTCGAGAAACCCGCGCTCGGGTTGGTCGCCGACATGGTGAGCTTCAGGGTGCCGCTGGCCACGGTCTGGGGTGAGGCGTTGGACGTCTGCGCCGTCAACGAGGCGAACACGCTCGGTCCGGCGACCAGCAGCAGCACACCTCCGATGAAGGCGATGGCCATTGCGCGCCATGACGACAGTGTCCTCTGTAGTGCACTTCGCATTTCTGCTCCTTGGGTAGAGCCCGGCCAGATGACCGGGGAGCGCACACGGTGGCGGCCGATGGCAACACACGGTCGTCAATGCGGCAACAGCGCGCCGACAGACGCGCCGAACCGCCCGGCGCGACTAGTCCTCATGAGGGCCCAGTGGTTCCGGTGAGCGCCGGCGTGCCCGCGATCAGTCGAAGAAGGCGCCCATCGCCGTGGCGATGGCGTCGGCGGCGTTCTGTTGGAACCCATCGCTGCGCATGAGTGCCAGATCCTCAGCGTTGTGCATGTTCCCGCACTCGATGAAGACCTTCGGCACGGTCGACAGATTCAGTCCGCCGAGGTCGCCGCGGAGCATGAGTCCGCCGGATCCGAGATAGTTCGACACCGGCATGCCGGTGGTCGTGAACGAATCGCGCAGGAGCGCGCCGAACCGCTGAGCTGCGGGGACCATCACAGCGTTCTGCGCAGTCGCCGCGGGGATGAGGACGTGGAAGCCTCGAGCACCGGGGGCGTCGTTGCCGTCACCATGGATGGAGATGGCCAGATCGGCCCCAGCCTCGTTGCCGATGCGGGCGCGTTCGGTGATGCAGGGCCCCCACCCGCTCGAGTCCTCCCGGATCATCACGACCTGCGACCCGGCGGCTCGCAGCACCCCGGCGAGCCGCTCGGCCACTGCCAGTGTGAACGCATATTCCGGGTAGCCGTCGAAGGATCCGGTGCCCGTGGTGTCACAGGCCTTGGTCACGCCGTTGCCAGCGTCGACGAGCCGGTTGATCTCGGAGAGATGACTGGCGTTGCCCCCGTTGTGTCCGGCGTCGATCACGATGACCTTGCCGGCGAGCCCGGGACTGAGGGGCCGGGGCAGGTGGGGGGCGATGGTCGGGGTTGGTGCGGCCGTCGGCGACTCGTTCGCAGGGACAGCGTCGCTCGACGTCGAGGGAGCCGTCGGAGGAGTCATCGAGGAGGACGAGGTCGTCGACTCCTCGCCCGCCAGGGAGGGATCGGTCCGATCGGCTGCGATGGAGGTCGAGGAACCGCACCCGCTGATCAGCACGACGACCAGCAGCGACATCACCAGGAGCATTGTCGGTGCACTGATCGGTCGACGCCGGTCCATGCGCCGACCGTAGCCCTCCCCCGATCAGGGGACCGAGGCCCCCGCTCCCCGCAGACGATCGGACGGTCTGCCACTGCGATCCAGTGCCAGCACTGGGTGGGCGAACTCGGAGGCACATCGTGCGTTCTGACCACGTGGCCGACGTGGTGATCGGTCGCAGTGAGGAGACAGCGATGAACGACGAGACACCCGAGATCGACGTGGCGAAGATCGAACGCATGTTGTTCGGCGACCAGCCCGATAAGCCCGAGCGGCATCAGTACGACGCAGTGTGGGTCAACCACTTCTGGGACGACGACATCCGGGGGGCGGTGTTCGCCACCGACATCGAGGAGGCGCAGGTCCTCG
>JAGWYK010000079.1 GCA_018969405.1 Acidobacteriota bacterium | reverse complement strand
GCCTCCCCCAGATGGGCTGGGGATCGATAGCGGGAAAACCCTGCAGATCATTGGGGAACACCCTGTGGATCGCCTGTGGATGATGCCCGGGGTCGCTGTGGATGGACGCGTCGATGGAGGCAGTGGAGCGGCCGGATGGAGCAGGTTCGGGGACAGGTTCCGGGAGAACCTCGGGGACAGGTGTCGGCAGGATCACACCGGCACCCTACGGAGAGGGTGCGACAGGGCCCGGACGCGCCCGAGGGGCCGCCGGAGCGACCCCTCGGGAGGATGCGATGTCGGGGCGTCGGCGGATCAGGCCGGGGAGACCTCGACGGTGATCTGGAACTGCACATCGGCATGGAGCCGGACCGGGACCGCATGGGTGCCGACGGTCTTGATGGGCTCGTCGATGTGGAGGTGCTTGCGGTCGAGCTCGACCCGGGTCTGGTCCCGAACCGCCTCGAGCAGTTCGGTGGTCGAGACCGAGCCGAACAGCTTGCCGTCGGCGCCCGCCCGGGCCGACACGGCGATGATGGCCGGCACCAGCACCTTGGCGATCTCCTCGGCGGCCGAGCGATCGCTGGCGTCGCGCAGGTCGCGGGACTTGCGCATGGCGGCCGCCTGGGCGGCGACGCCCCGGGTGGCGGCGATGGCGAAGCCCTTGGGGACGAGGTAGTTGCGGGCGTAGCCGTCGGCGACCTCGACGATGTCGCCCTTCTTGCCGACGCCCTCGACATCGGCGCGCATGAGCAGCTTCATTCGGTCACCTCCGAGCCCACCTCGACGGTCTCCACGACCTCGACGCCCTCCACCTCGGCGACCAGTTCCTCGGCCACCTCGACGGCCTCGGTGGTCTCACGGATCTCGGCGTTCTCGAGACGCAGGCCCCGATCGCCGCGATCGCCGCGGTCGCGGCCACCGCGCTGGCTGGTGACGCGGTTGGTGTAGGGCAGCAGGGCCATCTCCCGAGCGTTCTTGATGGCGCGGGCGATCTCCTTCTGCTGCTGGGAGTCGTTGCCACTGACGCGGCGAGCCCGGATCTTGGCCCGATCGGACATGAACCGGCGGAGCAGGTTGATGTCCTTGTAATCGATGTAGTCGACCTTCTCCTGGGAGAGGACGCTGATCTTCTTCTTGCTGCGACGCGCGTTGTCCTTGTTCTTGCCGCGCTTCGGTGCTGCCTTGGCCATCAGAAAGGCTCCTCATCGGTGTCGTACCCCGCCGGGGCGCTGTTCGGGACGGCGCGGGGGGCGGACCCACCGCTGCCGCCGTCGAAGCCCTCGCGGCGTTCATTGCGGACCACCTGCGCGGTGGCATAACTCAGACTCGGACCGATCTCGTCGGCCACGATCTCGATCTTCGAGCGCTTGTCGCCGTCCTGGGTCTCCCAGGAGCGCTGATCGAGGCGGCCGGTCACGATGACCCGGCTCCCCTTGGTGATCGACTCGGCGACGTTCTCGGCGAGCTGGGCCCAGCAGGTGATGTCGAAGAACGACACCGCCTCCTCCCACTCGTTGGTCTGGCGGTTCTGCCAGCGACGGTTGACCGCGAGGCCGAACGAGGCCACAGCCTGTCCGCCGGCGGTGAACCGGAGCTCGGGATCGCGGGTGCAGTTGCCCACGACCGTGACGTTGTTCCCATTCGCCATCGGAATCTCCTCGTGCCGCTCGCCGACCTAGGCCGGCGTCGCCTCGCCCAGAAGTCCGCGGCGGGTGGCCTCGGCCTCGGGGAGACGCATGGTCTTGTGGCGGACGACGTCGTCCGCGAGATGGAGCACTCGCTCGACCTCGTCGAGGTTGCGGCCCTCGGTGACGATCTCGAGGACGACGTAGACGCCCTCCCACTTGTGGTTGATCTCGTAGGCGAACCGGCGTCGGCCCCAACGATCGGTCTTGGCGACCCTGCCGTTGTCGGCCTCGACGAGGCGACTGACGTTCGCGAGATGGGCGTTGATTGCGGCTTCGTCGGCATCGCCGTCGAAGATGATCATGAGTTCATAGATCCGCATGGCGGATTCTGACCTCCCTCTGGACCCACACCCCCCGGGGGGTGTCGGGGCCCCGTACGCACGGGGCAGGGCTTCTGTTGTGGAGAGGGGACCCTACCGGATGGGGGTCGCGATCCCCAAGAGCAGTTCGACCCGCCTCAGCCGGACACCCCCTCGGGGCAGGCCCCACCCACCCGGGCCCGGGATCGCTCGTCGATCCCGAGGCCGACGAGACCGCCCCGGGGCACCTCGAGGGCCAGCCGGTAGGGACGAGCGGCGGCGAAGGTCGGGCAGGCCACGGTGCCGGAGGGGCAGGGGTCCATCTCGGTGCTGGACACGAACGAACCATCGGCGGCGAACCAGGCGATCGAGAGTGGCAGGAGGGTGTCGCGCATCCAGAACGCGGCGGTGGTGTCGGCCGGGAAGCGGAAGACCATGCCGTCACGGCCCCCGAGGGACGGATCGGTGACCCCCATGAGACCGGTCTCCCTGGACGGCTCGTCATCGGCGAGCCAGACGCAGTGCTGCTCGACGGTGCCGTCCGCCCGGGTGATCTCGAGGATCACCGATCGGAAGCCGACGGGGGCCACGGCGCCGGATGGCAGGGAGGTGGACGTCGATGGGGCCGAGGTCGAGGAGACGACCGACGAGGGCGATGACGACGTCGATGACGATCCCGGACCCGAGACCCCACCGTGGTCGGTGGCCGAGGAGGAACAGGCGACCAGCAGCACCCCACCGATCGCCACCAGCGGCAGCGATCGGAGGCGGGGCCTCACGACAGCGGCGCGCCGTAGAGCCCGAGGGCCTCGGAGGTCGGCGTCGCGAGGCGGTAGCTCTCCTCGGTCGAGGGGAAGGCCCCGGTGCGGACATCGTCGGCGTAGGCGCTCAGGGCCCGGACCCCGTCGGCGCCGAGATCGGCGTACCGCCGCACGAACTTCGGCAGGATCCGATCCTCGAGGCCGAGAACATCGTGGAGGACCAGCACCTGACCATCGCAGCCCGGGCCGGCGCCGATGCCGATGGTGGGGATGTCCACGGCGTCGGTGATCATGGCGCCGACCTCGGTGGGCACCCCCTCGACGACCAGCGAGAAGCAGCCGCTGTGCTCGAGGGCCTTGGCGTCGTCGACCAGGGCGAGGGCGGCCTCATGGCGACGACCCTGCACCTTGAACCCGCCCATGGCGTTGACCGACTGCGGGGTGAGACCGATATGGCCCATCACCGGGATCTCGGCGTCGACCAGGGCCTCGATCATGGGAAGGCGCTTGCGGCCACCCTCGAGCTTGACGCACTGGGCGCCGGCCCGGATGAGCGCCGCCGCGTTGCGCACGGTGTCCTCGACCGACACGTGGTAGCTGAGCCAGGGCATGTCGGCGACGATGAGCGAGGAGGGCCGGGCCCGGGCCACCGCTGCGGTGTGATGCACCATGTCGTCGACGGTCACCTGCAGGGTGTCGTCGTACCCGAGCACCACCATGGCCACCGAGTCACCGACGAGGATGAGGTCGATGCCGGCCGCATCGGCCAGACGGGCCCCCGGCGCGTCATAGGCCGTGACCATCACGAGAGGGACGTCGCCCCGGCGGACCTTGCGACCCTGGACCGAAGGCACGGTGGTACGTGCGCTCATGGGAGCCTCCTGACCGTCCAGCGCCCCGATGGCTGCCGGCGGATGACCGGAACGCTAGTGGCCTCCGCGCTGCGCGACAAAGCACAGCGCCCCGAGGGATGTGTGACTCGCGGCTCAGGGTCTGGTGGTCGAGGTCGACGAGGAGCTGGAGCTGGACGAGGAGCTCGACGAGGAGCTCGACGAACTGGAGCTCGACGGCCTCCGGATGGTGGAGGAGGAGGACGAGGAGGACGAGCTGGAGCTCGAACTGGAACTCGAACTCGAGGCGGTGGCGCTGCCGCGGAAGAGCGCATCGGCCGGGCGCTCGAAGGCACAGGAGGCGAGGCCGTCGGTGGCCCGGCTCATGTACTTCTGCCAGATGGTGGCGGGGAAGGAGCCGCCGGTGACCGAGATCCCGTGCACGGACTTCATGAACGACCCGTCGGGATAGCCCACCCACACCGCCGTGGTGAGTTTGCAGGTGAAGCCCACGAACCAGGCGTCGCGGTAGTTCTCGGTGGTGCCGGTCTTGCCGGCGGCGGGCTGGGAGATGCGGGCTCCGGTGGCGGTGCCGCCCTCGACCACCTGGCTGAGGGTCCAGCCCACGGCCCGGGCGATATCGGGCTCCAGCACCCGTCGGCGCACCGGCTTGTTCTCGTAGAGCACCGTCCCCTTGGCATCGGTGACCTTGGTGACGACCGACGGAGCGATGTGTTCGCCCTCATCGGCGATGGTCGAGTAGCCCGAGGCCATGTCCAGCACCGACACCTCGCTGGTGCCGAGGGTGAGCGAGGGCACCGGCGAGAGGTTGCTGGTGATGCCCATCTGTCTGGCCAACGCCGCCACGTTGTCGGGTCCGACATCGACCATCAACTGGGCGAACGCGGTGTTCGAGGAGCGCATGGTGGCCGAGACCAGATCGAGGGTGCCGAGACCGGCGTCGGCGTAGTTCCCGACGCTCCAGTCCTTGCCGGCATCAGCCCTCGGGATGGTCAGGCGAGCCGGCGCGTTGTAGCTCTTCGAGAGCCCGATGCCCTGGTTGATCGCCTCGGCGAGGGTGAACATCTTGAACGATGACCCGGCCTGACGGCCGGCGCCGCCGCCCTCGGTGCCGACGGCGAGGTTCAGCTTCGAGTAGGGACCGGTGCCGTTGAAGTCGAGACCGCCGATCATGGCGCGCACCGCACCGCTGTCGTCGATGGACACCACGGCGCTCGACGGATCGGCCGGGAGGTCGAGGGTGGAGGTGACGGCCTCGGCCGCGGCCTGCTGGTCCTCGAGATCGAGGGTGGTGTACACCCGGAGTCCACCGCCGTAGACCTGGGCGTCGGTGAACCCGCCCTTGGTCACCAGCCACTGGCGCACGTAGTCGATGAAGTACTCGGTACCCCACTCAGGATGGGCGACACGACCGAAGTTGCTGCGCGAGCTGCGCACGACGACGTCGTCCCAGCCCTGCTGGGAGGTGGCATCGAACTGCGCCTGGGAGATGGCACCGGTGTCGACCATGGCCCGCAGCACCGAGTTGCGTCGCTGCAGCGCTGTGGCGCGGTTGGAGCTCGCCTTCGGATCGTTCGGGGGCAGCTGGGCGTCCGCGGTCTCGGGGGCCCGGATGAGACCGGCGAGGTAGGCGCATTCGGCGAGGGTGAGGTCCTGCACGTTCTTCTTGAAGTAGGCGAGGGACGCCGCCTCGACGCCGTAGGCACCGCGGCCGAAGTAGATGGTGTTGAGGTACCGCGTCAGGATCTCCTGCTTGGTGAGCTCGCGCTCCACCTTCACCGCCAGCGCCGCCTCCTTGATCTTGCGGGTGACGGTGCGCTCCTGCGAGAGATAGACGTTCTTGACGTACTGCTGGGTGATCGTGGAACCGCCCTGCGAGACGCCGCCCTGCCGGAAGTTGGTCCACAGCGCCCGCACGATGCCAGCCGGATCCACGGCGCCATGGTCGAAGAAGGACCGGTCCTCGGCGGCCAGCACCGCCTGGATCAGCGTGGGGGGCAGATCGGCGTAGGAGACGTTGATGCGGTCGACGCCGCCGGAGAGCTGGGCGATGGAGTTCCCCTCGGTGCATCCGGCGGTGACGTCGCCGGCGCAGAAGAACGAGGTCTGCAACAGGTTGGGATCGCGATCGGGAAGGGGCACCTGGGTGAACAGGTAGGCGGCACCGGTGGCGGCGAACACGGCGAGGAGTCCGGCGCCGAACAACGGTCGCCGGGCCCTCCACAGACGGCTGCGCCGTGGCGCACCGGCGGCCGCGGACGCGTTCCGGTCCTTCCCTCGGCGTCGACGGGCCATGGTCTCAGGCGGACCGGGCCGGGTTGAGCAGGAAGGTGCGGGCGAGATGGTTCCACGAGCAGCTCGGACACACCTCGATGACGTAACAGGTGAACTCGCCCTCCCGCCGGGCGAGATCGCGCAGTTCCTTGGCCGTGGTGATGCACCGTCCGAAACTGGGGAGCCGGGGTCCGAACACGTAGGAGACCAGCACGAGCTTGTCGGCCTCGCAGATGGGACAGTCCTCGCTGGTCGACTGGGCGCAGGCCCGAGCCGCCCGGATCAGCTCCGGATGGGCGTCGCAGACCTCGTGCTGGGCGAGACGGCCGCGGCGGTACTCCGCGATGAGGTGCTGGCGCGCCAGTCGGTAGTCGACCTCGCCCGGTGCCCGTCGATCGACGCCCCGGATGCTTCCTGCGGTGAATCCCACGAGGAGCGAGGCTAGCGACCCGATGACCCGGACCACCGGCGCCTCCGGTGGCCGGGCTCCGGACAGCCGCCACCGCCGGACAGCGGTCCACCGGTCGGAGGGCCGGGCGCGGGAGAATGCCGCGGTGACCTCCATCGACTCCCGTTTCGCGCCCCGTCCATCGCCGGCCGCGTTCCCGGCCGACGCCGACCTCACGACCGATGTCGTGACCTACGGCCCTGACATCGACGACGAGGGTTCGCTGCGACTCCTCGGCAGCACCGAGGGCCGGCGGGTGCTCGTGCTGGGCACGGGTCGCGGTCACAACGTGGTCGCCCTCGCCCGACAGGGGGCCTTCGTGATCGGCGTCGACACCGATCTGGCGAACCTCGAGGCCACCCGCGATCTCGCCGAGGCCCACGAGGTGCGCATCGAACTGCACCAGGGCGATCTGGCCGAACTGGCCTTCGTGCGCGCCGATGCCATCGACATCGCGCTGTCAACCTTCGAACTCGGCCGGGTCGCCGATCTCGACCGGGTCCTGCGCCAGGTCAACCGGGTGCTGCGCACCGGCTCGGCC
>JAGWYK010000020.1 GCA_018969405.1 Acidobacteriota bacterium | reverse complement strand
CGCGAACTCCGTGAACGAATTGTTCGACGGATCAGCATCCGCCAACACCTTCGTGATCGCAGCAGTCAACGTGGTCTTGCCATGATCGATATGACCCATCGTGCCCACATTCGCATGCGGCTTGGTCCGCTCGAACTTCTCACGCGCCATGGGATTCTCCTTGTTGATGACTGCTGATCGCAGGGTTGAGGTTGGTGTGGTGGAACAGGGTGCTGCAGGTGCTGCGGGTCCACCCGGAGGGAGTGACCCGGGGAGTGGACGTGGTGTCGGCGGTCGGATTCGAACCGACGACCACTCGATTATGAGCCGAGTGCTCTAACCGTCTGAGCTACGCCGACATGGCGACCGGCCGGAACGAGCCCGACCAGTGGTGAGCCCCCTGACAGAATCGAACTGTCGACCTTTTCCTTACCATGGAAACGCTCTGCCGACTGAGCTAAGGGGGCGCATCGGGCCGAACGGCGCCCGATACAGGCCTGTCATCATGGCATGAGCCGGTCCTCGTTCCCAACTCGGCGCCGGAGGGGCCGGTACGGTGGCCCCGTGGAGATCAGACTGGCCCGAACCGCCGATGCCGAGGCCATCCGCCAGATCTACAACGTCGAGGTCACCGGATCGACCGTCACCTTCGATCTGGTCCCCCGCTCGTCGGAGGATCAGGTGGCCTGGCTCGAGGCCCGATCGGGGGCCATGGTGGTCCTGGTGGCCGAGGAGGCGGGGGAGATCGTGGGCTTCGCCTCCCTCTCGCCCTACAAGGATCGTCCTGCCTACGCCACCTCGGTCGAGGACTCCGTCTATGTGCGGGCCGACCAGCGGGGCACCGGGGTGGGGCGGGCCCTGCTGACCGAACTCATCGCATCCGCTGGCGCACGGGGGTTCCACACCGTGATGGCCCGGATCGTGGGGCATCACGAGGCCTCCATCGCCCTGCACCGGGCGGTGGGGTTCGAGACGGTCGGCATCGAGCGGGAGGTGGGCCGGAAGTTCGGCCAGTGGCTCGATGTGATGATCATGCAGCGCATGCTCTGACGGCCAGCGCCGCTGAGGCCGGCCCACGGACCCATCGGGCTCCGAGGACGGCCTCAGCCAGCAGGCGATGTGACCGTCAGCCCGTGATCGAGCGGCGGCGACGACGGAGCAGCTCGAGTCCGATGCCCCCGCCGATGAGGGTCAGGGCCCCGACGGCGACCGGAAGGCTGCTGTTCGACCCGGTGTAGGGCAGCTGGCCACCGGACGGGCTGGCGGCGGTGAGTTGACCGGAGCCCGACTGACCGTTGGTGTCGGTGACCTCATAGGTGATGGTGGATTCGCCCTCGAATCCCGGTTCCGGCATGAACTCGATGTCACCGGTGTCGGGATCGACGGTCCAGGTCCCCTCCCCCGGGATGATGACCTCGGTGGCGGTGCAGTCGGGCGGGGTCTCGCCGTTGTCGCAGAGCGTCACGCCCTCGGGTTCGATGGTGCCGCCCGGCGAGGGGTCGACGGGATCGGGGCCGGTGATGATCTCGAAGATCTCCGGCTGACCGGGGTCGGTGATCTCCTCGGTGATGGTCGGAGGCTTCGGCGGCGCCTCGACCCAGTTCACCGAGTACCAGTAGGAGTACGGATCATCAGCCGGACTGGTGACCTTGAGGTACGCGGTGTACCGGCCCTGACCGGCGAGGTCCCGGGCGAAGATGTTCGAGTACTCGTCCGTGGTCGGGTCGTAGCCGTTGTAATCGAGGACATCATTGAGGGCGTAGCCGTCCTCGTCGGTGAAGCGGACCTGGTACAGACCGGGCAGGAGCTCGGTCTGACCATCAGCCACCGGCCCCCATCGTGTCGACCGGAGAATGGCGGGAACCACGAGCGGTCCACCCGTGGCCGGATCGATGATCGGATTCCCGGCGGAGTCCAGGATCTGCATCCGGGCGCCGGCGAGCGGAACCTCACCCTCCATCCATGCGCACTCATCGCCACAGAACTCGACCTGTCCATCGACGAAGGCGTCGAACCCCACGCGTTTCACGCATTGCGCTGCGACCAGCGACGGGGCCACGACGGTGGCGGCGTCGCTGTAGGTCGAGGTGGAACCGCCCGAGGGCGTGGTCGCGGCGCTGACATCGACGGTGGAGGTCGACCCGGGGACATCGCTGAACACGCCCGGCCCGGAGGGACAGGCCTTCATGTACGACACGCAGAGGGCGAACGAGGACTGCGCGACCTCGAAGGTGAACCGTGAGGCCGCCGCAGTGGGTGAGAGACCGGTGTAGGTGACCCGGACCGTGGGTCGGAGGCCGGTGCTCGAGATAGGAAGGCTCGAGAGATCGATGCGGCGCGAACCGATGATCGGGACGTCGGTCCATCCCGCGATGGGCGCGCCATCGGAGTCGAGGACAGTCATCGCCGCCGTCGTGTAGCTCGCCGATGCGGGCGCAGTGAGCGTGGCGGCGATCCAACCCGCCGGCGCAAGACTTCTGCTCCCGCAGGACACCCCAGCGGACCCCGGTGGCAGCGAGACCACCTGCGAGGCGGTCGGCGCGCATCCGGGACGTCCCGGGCTGATGGTGTATGAGCGGATCACACCGTCATCGCCATTGGTCCAGACACAGTTGTCGTCGAACGGATCGAGCGTCATCGTGTAGTTGTCCGGCACGACCTGGGGCCATCCGGCGCAGATCGAACTGGTGGCGACGTCGTAGCAACGACCGAGCGACCCTTCGTATCCCCAACCGCCCTCGGTGGTGAGCACCCTGGAACCGACGGTGACGGGGTTCTTCGGATAGATCGACGGATACCCCCAATCACTGATGTGCAGCTCCTCGGCCAGACCGGCATTCGGGGCGAGCGCCGAACCCGCGGGCGAGAAGCAGCCGGTCGTGGGACCGGTATGACTCAGGAAGCACATGGCGACGACGGCACCGGAAGCATCGGGCTGCGCATAGACGAAGGTCGAGGGTTCGGAGATCTCGACGGGCCATGAACCAGCACAGAGGCTGTTTGTGTCGGGATCGAAACAGGTGGCCTGCGTGTCGGAACCGATGTAGACCCTGCCGTCCTGGACTCCGAGGGCGAGGTCGGGCAGGTGGAACATGCCCAGTCCGGGAACTGCATAGGGCTCACCATCGCAGGGTGCGCCGTTGCCGTCGGCGGCGGCCATGTCGAGGCAGAGCAGCTTGCCGCCATAGGGCGACTGGGCGAAGACCTTGTCGCCGGCGCGCGCCGAACGACCGATCATGTTGTACCCCCAATGGATCTTCGCATCGAGGCGGACGAACCCGCGGCTGTTCCCGCCCCGGCACACGCCCGGGGTGGCGATGTCGCTCAGGTCGATGCAGGCGAAACCGAGGTCGGGTCCGTTGTCGGTGGGGAACCAGAGGTGCTCGGTCGCATCGTCGATGAATCCGGTGGAGAAGTACAGCGAGGAGAAGCCGGTGAAGTAGGGCCAGGCGCCCTCGCAGCGCTCGCCGGTGCGGAGATGGCAGTCGAGCGCCGGACCGTCGCCGTTGCCGTCGTGATGCCACATGTTGAACACATGGCCGAACCGATCGATGATCACGTCGTACCCGTCGCCCTTGGTGCCGATGGCCGGGATGCTGGCGACACCGCCCGTGGGAGCGGTGGAGGTCCCTCGGGAGACCGGCGAACCGCCCGCGACCTCACCGGAACCGGTGGCCTTCACGGCGCGCACGGCGCGCCAGCCGGCCACCGATGTGGGCGCGATGGTGGTGAAGGTGGTTCCGTCGGTGGAGTACGAGACGGTCCAGCCCGCCGGCGCCACGATGTCGTTCGCCGAGGTCAGCACCACCTTGCTCGGATCGATGCGCTGCACGATCTCGTTGCTGAACGTGCCGGTTCCGGGCACGGCGAGCTCGGCGATGAGCGTGACCTTGCTCCCTGGGGCCGGGGAGGTGACCGAATCGGACAACGACAGACCGCCTCCGGCGGCCCCGACCTCGGCGGCTCCGAATCCCAACGTGGCGGCCACCGCCAGCAGGGCGACCGCTCCCCTCATCGTCGACCGCAGTCCTCGACCCATCGCAGACCTCTTCCGGAGATGTCCAGGCGGGCTTCCCGAACACATTGGACAATGTTTCTATCACCACTGGCTCTGTCGCGAAGGTCAGTCGCACCGGCGGGGCCGGGGTTCAGCGATCGGTCGCCCCGATCGGGGTTTCGGCCCCCCGTGCGGGCTCCGCTAGTGTTCGGCGCTCTGGGTCGGTGCCCGAGTGGCCAAAGGGAACGGGCTGTAAACCCGTCGGCATCGCCTTCGGAGGTTCGAATCCTCCCCGGCCCACCATCCGGCCCCCGCAGACCGCGGGGTGCCCGGACCGGCCCATCGGGCCGCTGCACGCCGGTCTCCATCCACCGGCCTCCGACCACCGGCCCGGCCGGATCACCCTGCGGGAGGGAACCCACGATGCCCAGTTTCGACGTCGTCTCCGAGATCGACATGCAAGAGGTCCGCAACGCCGTCGATCAGGCCGCCCGCGAGCTGTCCACCCGGTTCGACTTCAAGGGCACCGATTCCACCATCGAGCTCACCGGCCAGCAGATCGAGATGCACACCGCGAGCACCGATCGGCTGAACGCCCTGCGCCAGCTGCTCGAGGAGAAGCTGGTCAAGCGCAAGGTCTCGCTCAAGTCGCTCGACTACGGCAAGGTGATCGACGCCTCGGGCAGCACCGTGCGCCAGACCGTCACCCTCAACGCCGGCATCTCCTCGGAGAAGGCCAAGGCGGTGAACAAGGCGATCAAGGACCTCGGCCTGAAGGGCATCTCGTCGCAGACCCAGGGCGATCAGGTCCGGGTCACCGGCAAGAAGCGCGACGACCTCCAGGCCGTCATCGCCGGCCTCAAGGAGGTCGACCTCGACATCCCGCTGCAGTTCATCAACTTCCGGGACTGACTGGACCTGCGCAGGGGATCAGTCGTAGTAGCCGGAATGGATGTAGACACACGGCACACCCTGGCGATGGAACATGTTGACGTTGCGCCGGTCGTCCTCGAAGGCGAGGCGCAGGTCGAAGCCGTAGTCACGGAACTCCCCCACGATCCGCTGTTTGAACATCGCCGATGAGCCGAAGTCGTCCCAGTCGCGCATGACCAGACAGTCCCAGCGCAGTTCGTAGCGGTGCAACCACGCCAGGGTCTGGGGGCGGACCCGCAGCGGGCGGGCGGTGAGCAGCAGGATGTTGAGCGCCGGATCGAGCGAGTCCAGCAGACGCCCCACCTCGGCGATGGGTTCATCGTCGCCGCAGGCCTGGAAGAACGCCTCCCAGTCCCGATAGGGCCAGTCGAGATAGTGCTGCCGCCGCGACGCGTCGGAGAGCACGCCGTCCATGTCGAACACGACCGCCGGGCCGGGTTCGATGGGCCCGTCGCGCCAGTGCCAGTTCTCCGGTTGATCGAAGTTGCTCACGCACCGCTCCCCGGCCCACGGGCCGCGCTCTCGCGGATGGCCTCCACCACGGTGGGATCGGCCAGTGTGGTGGTGTCGCCGAGATCGCGACCCTCGGCGACGTCGCGCAGCAGACGACGCATGATCTTGCCGCTGCGGGTCTTGGGCAGGTCGGGCACGATGATGACCCGCTTCGGTCGCGCCGTGGGTCCGATCTTGGTGGCCACATGCTGACGCAGTTCGGCGACGAGTTCGTCAGAGGCCACGGCGTCGTTGCGGATGATGACGTAGCCGACGATCGCCTGACCGGTGACCTCATCGGAGGCGCCGACCACGGCGGCCTCAGCCACTGCGTGATGGTCGACCAGCGCACTCTCGACCTCGGTGGTGGAGATGCGATGGCCCGACACGTTCATGACGTCATCGACCCGCCCGAGCAGCCACAGGTAGCCATCGGCGTCGATCTTGGCGCCGTCACCGGCGAAGTACCGCCCCGGGTACTGACTCCAGTAGGTCTTCACGTAGCGATCGTGATCCCCCCAGATGCCGCGCAGCATCGAAGGCCAGGGGCGGGTGAGGGTGAGGTACCCGCCGCCCTGCTCGATGCGGTTGCCCTCCTCGTCGACCACCTCGACCCCGATGCCGGGCAGCGGGAAGGTGGCCGATCCCGGCTTGGTGGCGGTGACCCCGGGCAGCGGGGTGATCATCTGGCCACCGGTCTCGGTCTGCCACCAGGTGTCGACGATGGGACAGCGCCCGGCGCCGATGTGCTCGTGGTACCACATCCAGGCCTCGGGATTGATGGGCTCACCCACCGTGCCGAGCAGTCGCAATGAGGAGAGGTCGTGCTTGGCCGGCTCCTGCGCGCCCCATTTCATGAAGGTGCGGATGGCGGTGGGGGCCGTGTAGAGCTGGGTCACGCCGTAGCGCTCGACGATGTCCCACATGCGGTCCCGGCCCGGGGTGTCGGGCGTTCCCTCGTAGAGCACCGAGGTGGCCCCGTTGGCGAGCGGCCCGTAGACGATGTAACTGTGGCCGGTGACCCACCCGATGTCGGCGGAGCACCAGTAGACATCGGTCTCGGGGCGCAGGTCGAAGACGTACTTGTGACTGAAGGCGACCTGGGTGAGATAGCCGCCGGTGGTGTGCATGATGCCCTTGGGTTTGGCGGTGGTGCCGGAGGTGTAGAGCAGGAACAGCAGATCCTCCGACCCCATGGCCTCCGGTGCGCAGACCGGATCGGCGTCGGCCATGAGCTCGTGGTACCAGTGGTCGCGTCCCTCGACCATGGTGACCGGGGAGTGGGTGCGATCGACCACGACCACGCCGGTCACGGTCGGGCACTGCTCCAGCGCGATGTCGACGTTGGGCTTCAGCAACGAGGCGGCGCCCCGGCGATGGCCCCCGTCCGCGGTGATGATCAACTTGCAGGCCCCGTCATGCACGCGGTCGATGATGGAATCGGGCGAGAACCCCCCGAAGATGACCGAATGGGCCGCACCGATGCGGGTGCAGGCCAGCATCGCCACCGGCAGCTCGGGGATCATCGGCATGTAGATGGCGACCCGATCGCCCCGCTCGACCCCGAGGGACTTCAGCACGTTGGCGAATCGCTGCACCTCGGCCAGCAGATCGGCGTAGGTGACGGTGCGGGTGTCCCCCGGTTCGCCCTCCCAGTGGTAGGCGACCCGATCCCCGAGACCGGCAGCCACATGGCGGTCGAGGCAGTTGACCGACACGTTGAGCTCACCACCGAGGAACCACTTCGCATCCGGCAGATTCCATTCAAGGACGGTGTCGAAGTCGCGCGACCAGGTGAGCAGTTCGCGGGCCTGCCGGGCCCAGAACGCCTCGACGTCGGCCTCGGCCTCACGATGGAGCGAGTCGTCGGAGACCAGCGCCGCAGCGACGAATTCGGCCGACGGCGGGAACCTGCGCTCCTCGAGCAGATAGTCCTCGATGGTGGGTTCGGTCATGACGTCACTCCCCTCGTCGTGAGCGTCGGTGAGCCTACCGGCGGTCGGCCGAGGGGGTGGCTGTTCACCCGCCGAGGCGATGCTCCCAGTGGAGCACGATGAACGCTCCGAGTCCCTCCGGATCGAGCAGGGCCTCGGCCTCGCGCATGGCACTGCGTCCCCGGATGGCGGCCAGATCCCCGAGATGGGCGCGCTCGTTCCAGATCGCCAGACCCTCGGCCACGAGGTCGTCGATGCCATGACGCCGGAGGAACTCCGCCTGGGTCAGCACCTCGCCCGCAGGACGACCGGCCCGGAGCTGATCGATGGCGACATCGCAGGTGATGTCCTGGGCACCCGGAGCATCCAGAGGATGGACCCCGCGCTGCTGGTCCCGGAAGGTGCGCAACCAGCCGAGGTCGGATCGGCGGGCCAGCTCCGCGGTGGACCCGCCGTAGTCGAACACGAGGACATGGCCCCGGGTGAGCCGGGTGAACACCTCGTCCAACCACCCCGTCGCTCCGCCCTGCCAGGGGAACCAGGCGTCGCGAGGGAGCTCCGGGGTGCGAGCGAGCAGCTCGCCCACCGCTGCGGCCAGCGCGGGAGAGGCGGGTTCGGCCACGGAGTCGAGGGAGACGGCGTCGGCGGCCCACACCACCCGGAGCTCCTCGATCGCCCCGTCGGCACGCACCCGCAGGATGTCGAAGGGCAGGTTGTCGAGCAGCTCGTTGGCCAGCACCACCCCGGTGAACACCGCCGGGAGCTCCGCAGCGCTCACGAACTGGGGGCCACCGCCGTCCTGCGGCGAGGACACGAAGGCCTCGAGCTCGAACCCCGCCCGCTCCCCCATCCAGCCGGGCAGATGCGATCCGTGCAGCGACCGCTGGAACGCCGACCGTTCGACGAGCACATGGAGCAGGCTGCCCGAGCATTCGGGAGCGGCGAATCGGATCGACCGGGCCAGCGTGCCCGGACCGGCCCCGACCTCGACCACCACGAACGGATCCGGGCGACCGGCGGCGATCCACCATTCGTCGAGCGCTCGGGCGATGACTGCACCGAACAGGGGCCCGACCTCAGGGCTGGTGAGGAAGTCGGCGCCGCGACCGGCACGACCCCCGCGGGCGTAGAACCCGACCGCCGGGTCGTAGAGCGCCAGTTCCATGTACTCCGAGAACGGGATCGACGCCCGCCCGCCGAACGACCGACGCAGCGCCTCGAGCGGGGTCAACGCCCGATCGAGAGCAGGGAGATCGGGTCGGTGAAGTGGGTGAGGACGCTGGGCAGCACACCGATGACCACGGTGATGGCCACGGTGATGACCAGCGAAGCGAGGATCGAGCTCGGGATGCGGATCGGGGTGCGGTCGCCATCGGGGACCGGATCCATCCACATCACCCGCATGAGCCGGCCGTAGTAGCCGAAGGCGATGACCGAGTTGAGACCGACGAGCACGGCGAGCACGTAGCCGGGCGCCGTGCCGGCCGACGCGAGCGCCCGGAAGATCTCCAGCTTGGCGAACCAGCCACCGGCGGGCGGGATGCCGGCCAGCGCGAACAGGAAGATGGTCATGGCCACGGTGAGACCCGGGGCGTACTGGAACAGACCACCGAAGGAGCTGATCTCACCGGAGCGGGTCTTGCGGGCCACGGCGATGACCACGGCGAAGGCGCCGAGGTTCATGGCGGCGTAGATGAGCAGGTAGGTGACGACCGCCCGCAGCGCCTCGCCGCCGGAGGTCAGGCTCACCCCTGCCACCGCCAGCGGCGCCAGGATGTACCCGGCCTGGGCGATGCCCGAGTAGGCGAGCATGCGGACCACGTTGGTCTGCCGCAGGGCGACGAGATTGCCGAAGGTCATCGTGATGGCGGCCAGCACCCACATGAGCGGCTGGAAGACATCGTGACGACCGTAGAAGCCGACGAAGATGACGTTGAGCAGCGCCACGAAGCCGGCGGCCTTGGAGGCCACCGCCAGGAAGGCGGTGATCGGAGTGGGGGCACCCTCGTAGGTGTCGGGAGCCCAGGTGTGGAACGGCACCGCCGAGACCTTGAAGGCGAAGCCGATGATGACGAACACGATGCCGAGGGTGATGATCGGCTGCGAGGAGATGGCCTCGCCGAGCTTGGGGCCGATCTCGGCCAGCAGCGTGGAGCCGGTGATCCCGAAGATGAGCGACATCCCGTAGAGGAGGATGGCGGAGGCGAACACGCCCATCAGGTAGTACTTCATGCCGGCCTCGTTGGAGCGCTGGTCGCGCTTGCGCCAGGCGGCGAGCATGTAGGCGGGGATCGAGATGAGCTCCAGGGCCACGAAGATGCTGATGAGGTCGCGGGCCGAGGTCATGACCATCATGCCCAGCACCGAGGCGAGGATGAGCTGGTAGTACTCGCCCTCCCAGTAATCGCCATCGGCGATGTAGTTGGTGGAGATGAGGATGACGACGTACCCCGACACCACGAACAGACCCGAGAGCAGCAGCGAGTAGGGGTCGACCACGAACGCTCCGCCGAACAGCGAGCGGGAGACGCCATCGTTGGCGAGGGTCGCGATGGGGATGAGGGAGGCCAGCAGGCCGACGCCGGCGATGGACGATGCCGTCCATCGCGACTGCTCACCGGTGAAGGCATCGACGATGATGACCACCACGAGGGTGGCGGCGACGATGATCAGCGGCGCGAGCGCGTGGTAGTCGAGCTTCGGCGCCTGCCAGGCGAACGTCAGGAGCGAACCGAGCAAGGGATCAGCCCCCGTGTCCGGAGAGGGCGCTCACGATGTTGCCCACCGCGCCGTCGGTGACCTTGAAGATCAGGTTCGGGTAGACACCGAGCACCACGATGAGGATGAGCATCGGGGTCCAGGCCACCCACTCGGTGAAGGACACGTCGTGGATGTGCGGGTCGTCCTCGAACTCGGCGGAGGGCACGCCGAACCCGACTCGCTGGTAGAGCCACAGCAGGTAGGCGGCGGCCAGCACCGTGCCGAGGGCGGCGACGACCATGAGCACCCGGAAGAACGCCACGCTGAGGTCGCCA
Source organism: Acidobacteriota bacterium (assembly GCA_018969405.1). Taxonomy (GTDB): domain Bacteria; phylum Actinomycetota; class Acidimicrobiia; order Acidimicrobiales; family Acidimicrobilacustridaceae; genus Acidimicrobilacustris. Next base: position 25,946 of record JAGWYK010000020.1, on the reverse strand, counting down.
CCGGGGTTGTAGGCCGACAGGATCGCCGGGAACTCACCCCAGAAGCCGGCCAGACCGGGAAGTCCGAGCGAGGCCATGACCGAGAGTCCGAGGATCCAGCCCATGTGGGGCATCTGCTTGAGCATGCCGCCGAGACGGGCGATGTCGAGGGTGTGGAACCGATCCTTGGTGGAGCCGGCCACGAAGAACAGCATGCCGGTGATCAGGCCGTGGGCGACCATGCCGAAGATGGCGGCGCTCATGCCGAAACTGGTCAGCGAGGCGATGGCCAGCATCACGAAGCCCATGTGCGAGACCGAGGAGAAGGCGATGAGTCGCTTCATGTCGGTCTGGGCGAGACAGCACAGCGCGCCGTAGATGATGCCGATCACAGCGAGAAGGCCGATGAACGGAGCCCACTTCTCGGCGGCATGGGGAAGGATCGGGATGGCGATGCGGATGAAGCCGTAGGTGCCGAGCTTGAGCAGCACCGCCGCGAGGATCACCGAGCCCACGGTGGGCGCCTGGGTGTGGGCGTCGGGCAGCCAGGTGTGGAACGGGAACATCGGCACCTTGATGCCGAAGCCCATGAACATGCCACCGAAGATCCAGAGCGCAGCGCCGGTGGAGATGCCGGTGGCGAGTTCGGGGAGCAGACGCATGTCGAAGGTGTGCATCATCGTGCCCCCGACGTCGACCTTGTCGGAGAGGAAGTAGAGCGCCAGGAAGCTGACGATCATGAGGGCCGACCCGAACAGGGTGTAGAGGAAGAACTTGAGCGAGGCGTACTGGCGCTTCTCGCCGCCCCATACGCCGATGAGGAAGTACATCGGCAGCAGCACGACCTCGAAGAACACGAAGAACAGGATGAGGTCCTGGGAGATGAACGATCCGATCATGCCCGTCTCGAGGATGAGGATCAGGATGAGGAAGGCCTTGGGGTTGCGCGGCTCGGGGAAGTGGTTCCAGGAGTAGATGATGCACAGCGGCACCACCAGCAGCGTGAGGGCGATGAGCGGCAGCGAGATGCCGTCCATGCCGACGATGTAGCGGCTGTTGATGAGCGGGATCCAGGCCTTGTCGACGACGAACTGGAGCGTGCCACTCCGGTCGTAGTCGAAGTTGGCGAGCAGCAGCACGCCGATGAACGCCACGACGAGGGACGTGGCGAGGGCGATGACCTTGTGCGACCCCTCCCGGGCTTTGGGGATCAGCAGCATCACGACTGCACCCACGAGCGGGAGGAAGACGGCGAGGCTCAAGCCCCAGCTGTTCAGAAAGTCTTTCATCGAGTTGGTCCTGAGCTCCTAGATGACGAACACGAAGACGCCGGCGAGAACGACTGCTCCGGCGAAGAGGATGGCGGCGTACTGCTGGACCCTTCCGGTCTGGACATGGCGCAGGATCTGACCGGACTTCTCCGAGACCGAACCCGAACCGTTCACGATCCCGTCCAGCACCAGCTGGTCGATGTCGCGGTAGACGAACCCGGCGATCTTTCGGGCGCCGGTGCCCAGACCGTTGACCACGCCGTCGAGCACGTTCATGTTGAACCAGTAGGACGCTCGGGCGAGCGGCCCCTTCGTGTCGGCGGCGATGATGTCGGTGTAGAGGACGTCGAGGTAGTACTTGTTCTCGAGGAACGTGTACCCGGCTCGAGCCACTGTGCTGCGCTGCGTGAGACCGTGGGGACCACGGTTCCTCTCGTAGTACTGGTAGGCGAGGAACAGACCGCCGGCGGCGAGGATCGTGGAGACCACCGCCAGCCAGGGGGTGAACTCGGCGTGCTGCAGCGGCGGGAAGGCGAAGGTCGGCTCGACATAGTGCTCGAACCTCGTGGTGACGCCGCCCGGGAGCTGCAGCCCGAAGAAGCTCTTCGGGAAGTTCGTGAAGCCGAACAGCACGGCGCAGACCGACAGGATGATGAGCGGCACGGTGATGACCTTGGGCGACTCATGGGGATGGGCGTGGCCGCGGTACTCGCCCCAGAAGGTCATCCAGTAGGCCCGGCCCATGTAGGCGGCGGTGAGGAACGCCGTGATGAGACCGAAGATCAGCATGAGCGTGTAGGCCTGCTGCTGACCGGCGTTCGCCCCGGCGAGGATCTCGTCCTTCGACCAGAAGCCGGCCAGCGGGAAGATGCCGGCGAGGGCGAGGGTGGCGACCAGGAAGGTGGCATGCGTGATGGGCATCTTCTTGCGGAGTCCACCCATCTCCCGCATGTCGAAGGTGTGGTGGCAGGCGTGACTGACCGAACCGGCACCCAGGAAGAGACAGGCCTTGAAGAAGGCGTGGGTGAAGAGGTGGAACACGCCGGCGGTCCAGGCGCCCACACCGAGAGCCATGACCATGTAGCCCAGCTGGGAGATGGTGGAGTACGCCAGCACCTTCTTGAGGTCGGTCTGCACGAAGGCCAGGAGACCCCCGATGATGGTGGTGAAGCCGCCGATGAAGGCCACGTAGTGCAGCGAGCTGGAGCCGATGCCGAGGCCGGTGAAGAACACGGCGTAGAGCCTGGCGATCAGGTACACACCGGCGACGACCATGGTGGCGGCATGGATGAGCGCCGAGACGGGCGTGGGTCCGGCCATGGCATCGGGCAGCCAGGTGTGCAGCGGGAACTGACCCGACTTCGAGGTGACGCCTCCGAAGAGGCAGAGGGCACCCACCAGCAGCAGCGCCGTGTTGGCCTGGCCACCCAGGGCGTACTCGTTGATGTGGAGCACGTTGAAGCTGGTGGCACCGGCGGCGAAGAAGGTGATCACCACACCGATGATGAGTCCCATGTCGCCCACGCGGTTGGTGAGGAAGGCCTTCAGGGCGGCGTCGGTGTTCTTCTTCTCCTCCCACCAGTGGCCGATGAGTCCGAAGGAGCAGACGCCCACCAACTCCCAACCCACCAGCATCTGGAGGGTGTTGGAGGAGAGCACGTAGAACAGCATCGAGGCGGTGAACAGCGACAGGAACGCGTAGTAGTGCGTGAACCGGATGTCGCCGTGCAGGTACTCGGTGGAGTAGATGTGCACCAGCAGCGAGATGATGCACACGGTGATGAGCATCATGGCGGCGAGGCCGTCGACGAGGGTGCCGACCTCGAAGTTGATGCCGGCGACGGTGAACCAGGTCGTGGCATGCACGATCGGAGGCACCGACTCGTGCTCACCTCCGTGCTCTCCACCATGCTCACCCTCGGTGGCGGAGCCTTCCGAGGCGGCCTGCTCGGCCACGGCCGCAGCGCTCGAGGCTCCGCTCATGGCGGATTCACCGGAGGTGGCTCGGATGCCGGCGCCGGCGGCGACGGTCTCACCCGATTCGGAGGTGGTGGCGATGACCTCGCCGAGGATGTTGCGTCCGGTCTGCGGGGTGAGACCGTTGGAGGCGATGACATCAGCGGCCAGCTTGGCGCCGGTGGGCGGATTGTTGACCCGGTTGATCCACTGGCCGGCGACGCACACCGACAGCACCAGCGCGATGGACACCGCGGTGATGCCGATACCGGCGGTGGCCCGGGTGCCGAGACGCTTGCCGAAGAACAGGATCAGCAGGAACGAGGCCGCCATGATCGCCGGGACGAGCCAGGCTGAGTCGAGGATGTTGGGGATCACGGCATCAGCCCTTCATCAGATCGACGTCATCGATGGCGATGCTCTGACGATTCCGGTAGATGAGCAGGACGATGGCCAGACCGACCCCGACCTCGGCCGCGGCGATGGCGATGACGAACAGCGCGAACACCTGACCCGACACGTTGCCGGGATCGGTGACATGCCACATGGTGCCGAAGGCCACGAGGTTGATGTTGACCGAGTTCAGGATGAGTTCGATCGACATCAGCACGAGCACGGCGTTGCGACGGGCGAGCACGCCGTAGACGCCGATGCAGAACAGGATGGCACCGAGGAGGAGGAACTGGTTGACGAGCATCAGTCCCTCCGAGCCAGGACGATGGCGCCGATGAGCGCAGCGAGAAGCAGCACGGAGATGACCTCGAAGGGCAGCAGGTAGGTGGAGAAGATGGAATCGCTCACCTCGGCGGTGCGCTGGACGACGATGTCGCCGAACTCGCGCGTCCCGAAACCGTCCCAGAGCGAGTAGCCCATGATGCCGGCCAGCAGCACTCCGATGATGGCGGCGATGACCCGGGAACGCGCCGAGTTGTCGAGATCGCCGTCGGTGCCGGTCTTGGCCCGGGTGAGCATGATGCCGAAGAGGAACAGCACGATGATGGCGCCGAGATAGACGAGGACCTGCGTGATGGCCACGAATTCGGCCGCCAGCAGGATGTACTGCGCCGCCACCCCGGCCAGCACGAGCACCAGCCAGAGGGCGGCGTGCATGAGGTTCTTGCAGGTGACGACGCGGAACGCGCCGAACACCATGAGCGCGGCGATGATGTAGAACGCGATGTTCTGGGCGACGAGGAGCGCGAGCATCAGTCCTTCGGCACCTTCCTGAGCTTGGCCTCGGAACCGGCCTCATAGGGCTCGAACTCCGGGACCGTCTCCATCCACTGCGCAAGACGACTCTTGTCGTGGAGGAGATCGGCGATGCGGACCTCGGAGTACTCGTGCTCCGGGCTCCAGAACAGGGCGTCGAACGGGCAGACCTCGACACAGATGCCGCAGTACATGCACAGCGAGTAGTCGATGTCGAAGCGATCGAGCTCGTTCTTCTGGCGGGGCTTGCCTCCCTCTCGGCGGGGCGGAGCCACGTACTTGTGGGCCTCGATGAAGATGCACCAGTCGGGGCACTCACGAGCACACAGCATGCAGGAGGTGCAGTTCTCCTCATGCAGGGCGATCACGCCGCGGGCGCGGGCCGTGGGTTCCTCCCGCTCATGCGGGTACCGGGTGGTCTGGGGGCCCGACTTGAGGGTCTTGACCATCTCACCGAACGTGACGCCGAGACCCTTGATGAGACCGGGGACCTGGGGCATCAGAACACCACCTTCAGGACGGCCGTGACGACGATGTTGACCAGCGCCAACGGGATGAGGAACTTCCAGGCGAAGCTCTGGAGCTGATCCTCACGCAGACGGGGATAGGTGAAGCGGACCCAGAAGATGATGAACGACACCAGCATCACCTTGGCGAACAGCACCGCCGGCCCGAGCACGTAGTACCAGTCGCTGTTCGCCGACAGCCACGGCACCGCCCAACCGCCGAGGAACATGACCGCGGCGATGCCGGCGAAGACGAAGGCGGTGGCGAACTCGGCGAGGAAGAAGATGAGGAACCGGAAGCCGGTGTACTCGACCTGGTAGCCGCTCACGATCTCGGACTCGGCCACCGGCATGTCGAACGGCGGCTGGGTGAGCTCGGCCTGTACGGCGGCGATGAAGATGAAGAAGCCGATGAACTGGGTGAGGATGTAAGGGTTGCCGATGCCGGTCCAGCCGAAGACGGCACCGTCGTTCTGGGCGAACACGATGCCGTTGAGACTGAGGGTGCCGGCCTGGATGACCACGCCCATGACCGCCAGCACCATCGGGAGCTCGTAGGCGATGAGCTGACCGGCGGCACGGAGCGCGCCCATGAGCGAGTACTTGTTGGCCGAGGCCCAGCCCGCCATCAGCACACCGATGACCGAGAGCGAGGAGATGGCCAGCACGTAGAACACGCCGACGTCGAGGTTCTCGACCACGAGATGGGCCGAGGCCGGCAGGGCGACATAGAGCAGCAGTGTGGAGGAGAGCACCACCAGCGGGGCCGCCTTGAACACCCACAGGTCGGCACCGTTCGGCGCGATGTCCTCCTTCTGGATGAACTTCACACCGTCGGCCAGCAGCTGGAGCAGACCGCGGGGGCCGGCCTCCTGGGGACCGAGACGACTCTGCATCCAGCTCATGATCTTGAACAGGAAGACCACACCGAGGATGAGCGCCGTGGTGGGGACGACGGCGCCGACGACCAGCACCTTGATGACGGTGGAGAGCCAGTACGGCGGGTCGAAGGAGGCGAGGATGGCGGTCATCGGTCGATGTCACCGAGGATGAAGTAGAGGCTGCCGAGGATGGAGATCAGGTCGGGCACATAGGCGCCACGGGCCACCCACGGGACGATCGAGATGTTGTTGAACGAGGCGGAGCGGATCTTGACCCGGAACGGGACGAGATCGCCCTTGGACACCACGTAGTACCCCATCTCGCCGAGCGGGTTCTCGGTGGCCACATAGGCCTCGCCCTCGGGCACCTTGATGATGCGGGGAACCTTGGCCATGACCGGGCCGGCCGGGATGGTGTCGAGGAGCTGCTTGACGATCTTCGCCGCCTCGCGGGTCTCCTGCAGACGCACCCAGGTGCGGGCGAAGCAGTCGCCGTCGGGATGGGTCCAGACCTTCCAGTCGGCCTGGTCGTAGACCAGCCCGGGCGGGCAGCCGTCGCGACGGAGGTCCCAGTCCACACCGGAGGCTCGCAGGTTGGCCCCCGACAGCCCGTAGGAGAGGGCGATCTCGGCCGGGATGACACCGATGCCGCGGGTGCGGGTCTGGAAGATCTCGTTGCCGACGAGGAGATCCTCCATCTCGTCGCAGAAGGCGAGGAGCTTGTCCATGGCGACGTGCGAATCGGCGATCCAGCCCTTGGGGAGATCGTCCTTGAGGCCACCGATGCGATCGAAGTTGGGGTGGAAGCGTCCACCGGTGGCGGCCTCGATCATGTTGAGCACGTGCTCACGGTCGCGGAAGGCGTAGAAGCCGGCGGTCATGCCGCCGAGCTGCAGACCGAAATCACCGAGGAAGAGCGAGATGTTGGCGATGCGCGACATCTCGAACAGGATCGTGCGGATCCACTGGGCTCGGGGCGGAGCCTCGACACCCATGAGCTTCTCGGCGGCGAGGATGAACGGCACCTCGTTGGCGAAGCTCCCGAGCCAGTCGATGCGGTTGATCAGCGCGTTGATCTGCGGATAGGTGCGGACCTCGACCAGCTTCTCGTAGCCGCGGTGCATGTAGCCGCAGATGGGCTCGGCCGAGATGACCTGCTCACCGTCGAGCTTGGCGACGATGCGCAGGGTGCCGTGGGTGGCCGGGTGCTGCGGGCCCATGTTGAGCGTCATGCCCTCGGACTCGAAGTCGAGGTTCACCCGGGTGTCGGTGGCCTCGGCGGCGAGATCGGCGATGCTGCTGGGATCGCTGACAGCGGTCATTGGTCGTCCCCCTCGGCGTCGTCGGCCCCACCGGGCATGGGCTCGACATCGACGATGCCGGGCCAGGGCCGCACCCGACGGGCCAGCAGCGGGAAGTCCTTGCGCAGCGGGAAGCCCTGGAAGTCGGTGGGGAGGTACATGTTGATCAGGTTCGGGTGGCCATCGAAGGTGATGCCGAACATCTCGCGGGTCTCGCGCTCGTGCCAGTTGGCCCCGGCGTAGACCGACGACCAGGAGGGCAACGAGAGGTCGTCGTCGGGGACATCGGCCTTCAGGTGGATGCCCGTGGCGGTCGCGATGTTGTACACGTGGGCGATGACCTGGAATCGGGTCTCACCGCCGGCATAGCCCTGCACGATGGGCGCCGGCTCCTTGGGTGCGGCCCCGGAGACCACGAGGTCCTCCTGCGCATCCATGTCGCGCCCGAACGGCGAGGGCAGCCAGTCGATGGCGGAGACGTAGTCGAAGAAGGTGAAGCCCATGGCCCGGGTGGCCTCCGCGGCCCGACGCCAGGCGGCGCGGTCGACCCGCACCCAGAGATCGTCGCCGGGTCGGATGTGGGAGCCCAGCACCGAATCGCCGAGGCGACCGGTGAGTTCCGCGAGCACAGCCTCCCGAGCCTCGTCGGTGGCCACAGCCTCCGTCGATTCGGTGGCCTCGGTGGTGTCAGCTGACGACAATCGGATCACCCTTCCAGCGCTCGGCCATGTCCTCGTGGGCGATGCGCTCCTGCAGCAGCAGCACACCCTCGAGCAGGGCCTCGGGACGCGGCGGGCAGCCCGGGACGTAGACATCGACCGGAATCAACTGGTCGACACCCTTGGTGACCGAGTAGCTGTCCCAGTAGGGGCCACCGCAGTTGGCGCAGGAGCCCATGGAGATCACGTACTTGGGGTCCGGCATCTGCTCGTAGAGGCGGACCACCGCCGGGGCGAGTTTGTCGGTGACGGTCCCGGCGATGACGACGAGGTCGGCCTGCCGCGGGCTGGCCGGGAAGGGGATGACGCCGAGCCGCATCACGTCGTAGCGGGGCGAGGCGAAGGCCGCGCCCATCTCGATGGCGCAGCACGCGAGACCCCACTGGTAGGCCCAGATGGAGTACTTCCGGGAGAGGTTCAGCAGCTTGGACAGCGGCTTCGGGACACGGCCGCTCTCGACTAGACCCATTGGAGCACCTTCTTGCGCCAGGCGTAGAGCAGACCGAGGGCGAGGATCGCCACGAACACCAGCATCTCGATGAGACCGAAGGTGCCGTAGACCTCGAGCTGGGTCGCCCACGGGAACATGAACACGGCTTCCACGTCGAACATCACGAACAGCAGGGCGTAGACGTAGTAGCGGATCTGACTCTGCGACCAGCCGGTGCCCACGGGGTCGACACCCGACTCGTAGGTCAGGTACTTCTGCTCCTGCGGGCGGGTCGGGCGGAAGATCCTGCCGATGCCGAGCAGGCCCGCGCCGAGACCGACTCCGACCCCGGCGAAGATGGCGACAGTGAGGTACTGACGAACGAAATCGGAGTACTCAGACATGCGATTCTGAGCCTACTGAAGGGCCGAACACGGCATGAAATCCTCTCGGCGGTGCGGGACGGGTGGCGCTGCTGGCGACGCTGACGACGGCGGACTGCGGGTGGAACGTTCAACCGCCGGTCGGTGCGGCGGTTCCTGAGGTCTGATACTCGACCAGGACGGGTCGGGCATCTCGGGCGGGTTTCACCAAAAGGTCCGGGACGAGGCCGAACCCGACGGTGACGATCACACAGATGGCGAGCGCAATTCCAGCACCCGTGGGCACGTGGATGCGGGATGAGGCGGCCGGCAGAGGGGCCTCCGCGCCGTCATCCCCACCGGACATGAACATGGCCACGATCAGGCGCAGGTACAGGAAGGCGGAGATGACCGCCGAGACCATGGCGATGATGGCCAACGGGGTGCTGTGGGCGTTCACCGCAGCGGTGATCGCGTAGAACTTGGCGAAGAAGCCGGCGGTGAAGGGGACCCCGGCCTGGGCCAGCAGCAGCACGGTGAAGGCGGCCGCCAGCACCGGGTTGCTCCGGGACAGGCCCCGGTAGTCGGCCAGGGAGTGGTCGCCGTCGCCCCGACGACCGACGATGGTGGCCACCCCGAACGAGCCCGCCACCATGAAGGTGTAGACCGCCGCGTAGAAGGCGATGGCGGCGGTGCCCTGCGAGGAGCCGGCCTGCACCGCCATCAGGATGAACCCGGCATGGCTGATCGAGGAGTAGGCCAGCATCCGCTTGACGTTGCTCTGGACGATGGCGAGGGCGGCGCCCACCACCATCGACAGGATGGCCAGCACGTAGAGGATGGGCTTCCAGGTGGCTCCGTAGTTCGAGAAGGTGAGCACGAAGATGCGCACCATGGCGGCGAAGGCGGCCGCCTTGACCCCCGAGGCCATCCAGGCCACCGCGGGGGTGGGGGCGCCGTCGTAGACGTCCGGACTCCAGGCGTGGAACGGGACGGCGGCGACCTTGAAGGCCAGACCGATGAGGATGAGCGCCAGTCCGAGGAGCAGGAAGCCGTTGTGCACCGGCACCACCGCCGCCATGAAGTCCTTGATCTGCACGAAGTTCACCGAACCGGTGGCGCCGTAGATCATGGCGATCCCGTAGAGCAGGAAGGCCGAGGAGAAGGCACCGAGCACGAAGTACTTGATGCCGGACTCCTGCGACTGCACCCGGCGCAGATGCATGCCGGCGAGCACATAGACGGCGATCGACAGGGTCTCGATGCCGATGAACATGACGATGAGGTCGTTGGCCATCGCCATCATCACGCCACCCGAGGCCGACAGCAGCATGAGGACGTAGAACTCGGGGCCCTCCATGTCCTCGCGGCGCAGATAGGCGCTGGCCAGCAGGGCCGCCATGGCCACCGCGGCGCACAGCACGATGGTGATGAACAGGCTGAAGCCGTCGACGCCGACCGATCCGCCCACCGTGGTGAACGCACCGGGCTGGGAGTGGCTGGTGGACCACCACAGCAGGGAGTCCCAGTTCTGGACCCGGGCCCACAGCGGCAGGGCGCTCAGGGCGGCGGCGACCGCGATGGCCACCGTGACCCCGGCGAAGACACCCTTCGGAGCCCGTCCGCGCAGGAACGAGGAGAAGGTGAGCATGAGCAGGCCACCCACCAGCAGGATCAGCAGCGGCAGCAGCGCCGGCCAGTCCACCGAGGGACCCGGCAGATGCACCACGGCATCGGCGGCCGCCGGTCCCGGGCTCACCAGCGGCTGGGCCTGGGCGAGGATCGAGGCGAGATGGCTCATGGCGTCACCGCCCCGGGCTCGAGGGCGTGTTCACCGTTGGAGGAGTCCGAACCACCTGACTCCGACTCGCGGTGGTCGACGATGGGACCGAGCTGACTCCCCCCTTGGGTGACCGGCTCGTGGAAGCCGTCCACCTGAGCCTCCATGCGGGTGAGCACCCGCCTGACCGAGGGTTCGATGCGCTCGAGGACCGGCTTGGGGTAGACGCCGAGGAACACGATGAGCACCAGCAGCGGCACCATGACCAACCGCTCGGAGAGACGCAGATCGGGGAAGCTGGCGTTGGCCTCATCCGGCTCGCCCTGGAACACCCGCTGGTAGGCCCACAACAGGTAGAGCGCAGCGATGATGACACCGGCGGCGGCCACGACCGCCCACCAGCGGTGGGCCACGTAGGTCCCGATGAGCACGAGGAACTCGCCGACGAAGCCGTTGAGACCGGGCAGACCGATGGAGGACAGCATCACGATGGTGAAGATCCCGGCGAACACGGGTGCCACCTTGGCGATGCCCTTCAACTGGGAGATCTCATAGGTGTGACGGCGGCTGTAGAGGAAGCCCAGCAGGATGAACAGGGCGCCGGTGGAGATGCCGTGGTTGACCATCTGCAGCACCGAACCCTGCACGCCCTCCATGTTGAGGGCGAACAGACCCATGATGGCGAAGCCCATATGCGCCACCGAGGAGTAGGCGACGAGTCGCTTGAGGTTGCGCTGCATGGCCGCCACGATGCCGCCGTAGATGATGCCGATGGCACCGATCGTGAGCATCACGGGGGCGAACCACACAGTGGCCTCCGGATACAGCTCGAGTCCGAACCGCAGGAAGCCATAGGTGCCGAGTTTGAGCAGGATGCCGGCGAGGTCGATGGAGCCGGCGGTCGGGGCCTCGGTGTGGGCATCGGGGAGCCAGGTGTGGAACGGGAAGGCCGGGACCTTGACCGCGAAGGCGATGGCCATGCCGAGGAACAACCAGCGTCCCGTGCTGGTGGCGAGGTTGTCGCTGGCGATGATCTTGGTGAAATCGAAGGTGATCGCCCCGTTGTCACCGGCCTTGGCCAGCACGGCCAGGGCGACGATCGACACGAGCATGAACGCCGAGCCGAGCATCGTGTAGAGGAAGAACTTGGTGGCCGCGTAGACCCGACGACCGTGACCCCACTTGCCGATCAACATGTAGAGCGGCACGAGGGTGATCTCGAACATCAGGAAGAACAGGAACAGATCCAGCGAGAGGAACGCACCCATGCAGCCGCCCATGAGCAGCGTGAGCCAGGCGTAGTACCCCTTGGGATCGTTGTCGGGCTTGGCCGCGAACAGTGCGATGGGGAACAGGATGCCGGTGAGGACCACGAGGAACAGCGAGATGCCGTCCACGCCCATCAGGAACTTGATGTCGAGCGAGGACACCCACATCTGCGACACCACGAACTGGAAGTGATCGTCGCTGGTCCGGAACTGGCACAGCATCACGATGCTGAGCACACCGGTGGCCAGCGCCACGAGGATGGCGATCTGGCGCGACACCTCGGGACGGGATCGCGGGATGAGCGCCAGCACCGCCGCACCGAACATCGGCAGGAACACCAGTGCGGGAAGGATGGGGAAGCTGGACGAGGCCGCCTCGTTGGCGAGGATGGTGGTGCTCATGAGAACGACACCTGGGTGAGCACGAAGGCGACGATGGCGACGGTGCCGACACCGATCATCAGGGCGTACCAGCGGACGTAGCCGCTCTGCACGGAGCGCAGCCGCATGGCCCCGCCACGGGTGGCCCGTGCGACTCCGTTGACGGCCCCGTCGATGACCACTCGGTCGAAGTGGGCGATCATCTCGAAGGCTCGACGACCGAGGCCGCCCATGAAGTTCGAGATGGCGGAGTCGATGTACCAGCCGTTGGCGAACAGCGGCAGTTCGATGCGTCGGGCATCGACCTTGTGCTTGAGGTACACGGCGTAGGCGATGGCGATGCCGGAGAGCGCCACCACCGTGGAGATGAGCAGTTCGATGGTCAACTGGGCACCCGAGAGATGGAGTTGGGTCTGCGCGGCACCGACCACCGGCTCGAGCCAGCGGTTCAGGAACTCGAGATGCTCGGTGAAGGGCAGGTTGAGCACCCCGGCGGTGGCGGCGAAGAAGGCCAGCACGATGAGCGGGATGGTCATGGTGCGGGGCGACTCATGGGGCACGACACCGTGCCCATCGTGGGCATCGCCGTGGGCGTCGGCATGGACCTCGGCATCGGCCGGGTCGTCGCCATCGGCGTGGGCGGTCTCATGGGCCAGCTTGTTGGCCAGTTCGGCCTCCTGCGACGGGCCCCAGTTGGCCCTGCCGAAGAACACCATGAACACCTGACGACTCATGTAGAACGCCGTGAGCAGGGCGGTGATCAGGCCGATCACGTAGAGCACGATGCTCTTGTGCAGGGCGTAGGCGAGGATGTCGTCCTTCGACCAGAAGCCGGAGAACGGGGGAACACCGGCGATGGCCAGCCAGCCGATGATGAAGGTGATGGCGGTGATCGGCATGACCTTGCGGAGGGCTCCCATGCGGCGCATGTCCTGCTCCTCGTGCATGCCGTGGATGACCGAGCCGGAACCGAGGAACATGCAGGCCTTGAAGAAGGCGTGGGTGATCATGTGGAAGATGGCGGCGCTGTAGCCGCCGGCGCCGACGGCGAGGAACATGAACCCGAGCTGGCTCACGGTGGAGTAGGCCAGCACCTTCTTGATGTCGGTCTGGGCGATGGCGATGGTGGCCGCCAGGAAGGCGGTGGCGACGCCGATACCGGCGATGACCCATGGCAGCCATGAGGCCGACGCGGCGATGAGGGGGTTGACACGGACCAGCAGATACACACCGGCGGTGACCATGGTGGCGGCGTGGATGAGTGCCGAGACCGGGGTGGGGCCGGCCATGGCATCGGGCAACCAGATGAACAGCGGGATCTGGGCCGACTTGCCGATGGCGCCGATGAACAGCATCAGCACGATGAAGGTTGCGGTGGTCTGGGCGAGTCCCGAGGCCTGGGGCAGGAACTCGACGTACTTGACGGTGCCGAAGGCGAAGAAGGTGGCGAAGGTGCCGACCATGAAGCCCCAGTCACCGACCCGGTTGGTGATGAAGGCCTTCTTGCCGGCGCTGGCGTTGGCGTCCTTCTCGAACCAGAACGAGATGAGGAAGTACGAGCACGCCCCCACCCCCTCCCAACCGAGGAAGGTGAGCACCAGGTTGTCGCCCATGACCAGCATGAGCATGGAGAACACGAACAGGTTGAGATAGGTGAAGAACCTCGGGAACCGGCTGTCGCCGTGCATGTACCCGATCGAGTACAGATGGATCAGCGCGGCGATGCCGGTGATGAACAGGATCATCGCCATGGACAGCGGATCGAGCAGGAATCCGATGTCGACGGAGAACCGGCCCGCCGGCATCCATTCGAACAGCTTCAGCGAGTAGGTGTGCTCGGGTTCGTTCCAGAGCCCGGCGAACACCACCAGAGCGGTGACGAACGATCCGGCGACCGCCGCGGTGCCGAGCCACCCGGCCACGGGTTCGCCGATGCGCTTGCCGAACAGCAGCAGCATCAGGAACCCGGCGAGCGGGAGCGCGGGGATGAGCCAGAGGAGACCGACCATGTCCGCTACCCCCTCAGCAGCCGGAGGTCGTCGGCATTGGCCTCGGGACGGCGGCGGGCCATGGCCACGATCAGTGCGAGACCGATCACGACCTCGGCGGCGGCGACCACCATCACGAAGAACACGATCACCTGACCGGCGATGTCATCGAGCATCCTGCCGAAGGTGACGAAGGTGAGATTCACCGCGTTGAGCATGAGTTCGACGCACATGATCATGACCAGCGGATTGCGGCGCACGAGCAGGCCCACTCCGCCGATGGCGAACAGGATCGCCGAGAGCGCGAGATAGGCGAGCGGGAGGTTCGGGCTCATCAGTGGGCCGCCTCCTCGGTGGTGATGGTCAAGGGATCGTCGCCCAGTTCGGTCATGGATTCAGGCTCCGGAATGGGTTGGAGGTCCTTCGGGCGACGGGAGAGCACCACGGCGCCGACGACTGCGATGGTGAGCAGACCGGCGGTGATCTCGAGCGGGAACACGAAGGTGGTGAACAGTTGGCGCCCGATCTGGACGATGTTGGTGACGGTGGGCGAGATCGCCTCGGTGGCCGAACGGGCCCCGGTGACCGCAGCGTCCTTGCCGATGATGATGACGGCGAGCACCGCACCGGCGAGCAGCAGCCCGATCAGCACGGCGACGATGCGCTGGCCGACGAGCGGCTCGGTGTCGAGATCCTCGTCCTCATCGACGCCGAGCAGCATCAGCACGAACAGGATCAGCACCACGATGGCGCCGGTGTAGACGATGACCTGCACCACGGCGAGCAGCTGCGCACCGAGGTTGAGGAACAGCACGGCGATGCCGAACAGGGTGGCGACGAGGCTCAGAGCCGCATGCACCGGGTTGCGGGACATGACCACACCGATGGCGCCGGCCAGCACGATCAGCGCGCAGACGATGAACACGAGGGTCTCCATGATCAGTGCCCCCCGTGACCGTGGTCGTCGTGGTCGTCGTGGTCGTCGTGGCCGTGATCGCCGTGGGCGGAGGTGATGGCGTCCTTCTGGATCTGATCGGCCTCGGGGGCGCGCAGGCCGTAGCCCAGCTCCCCGGACCAGCCGACGACACCCTCGAACTCCGCGCTCCCCGACGGAGCGGTGGCCCGCATCCAGGCTGAGGTGTTGAGGTCCTCGCCCGGACGCCAGTCCTCCCAGGGCAGCCGCTGGGGCATCCCGGAGTCGTCGACCACCAGTTCGGCCTTGGTGTAGATGGCATCGGCGCGACTGGTGAAGGAGAACTCGAACATCTTCGACTCGGTGATGGCCTCGGTGGGGCAGGCCTCGACGCACAGATCGCAGTGGATGCAGCGCAGGTAGTTGATCTCGTAGATGTAGCCGTACCGCTCACCCGGGGAGACCGGAGCATCGGGATCGTTCTCGGCCCCGCGCACGTAGATGCACCGGGCCGGACACACACCGGCGCAGAGTTCGCAGCCGATGCACTTCTCCATGCCGTCCTCGTACCGGTTGAGGACATGGCGACCATGCACCCGCAGCGCCTTCGGCGCCTTCTCCTCAGGGTATTGGGTGGTGACGCGCTGCTTGCGTCCGATCTGACGCAGGCTGACGAGGAAACCTCCGAGGTACCCCATCAGTCGATCACCCCCTGCAGACGCTTGACCCTGGAGGTCGCGATGGCGAACCGGAGCAGCCCGTAGCCGGTGAGGCCGATGGCCGCACCGATGGCGATGGTGAGCAGCCCGTTCCAGTGCTGGTCGCGGGCGACGTAGTAGGTGGCCAGCAGGATCACCCAGCCCAGCGAGAGCGGGATGAGCACCTTCCAGCCGAGATCCATGAGTTGGTCATAGCGGACCCGGGGCACGCTGCTGCGGATCCACACGAACAGGAACAGGAACGCCAGCACCTTGAGCAGGAACCAGATCACACCCCACAGCCAGCCCGGGCCGATGAGGGCGGGCCCGGCCGGACCGCCGAGGAACAGGGTGACGATGATGGCGGCCATGGTGACCGAGTTCATGAACTCGGCGACGAAGAACAGGGCGAAGCGGATCGAGCTGTACTCGGTGTGGTAGCCGCCCACGAGTTCCTGTTCGGCCTCGACCAGATCGAAGGGCGGCCGGTTGAGCTCGGCCTGACTGGCGAGCAGGAACACGACGAAGGGGACGATGCCGGCAGCGATGATGTTCCAGTGGGGGATGAAGCCGAGCCAGCCCTGCCCGGCCTGGGCCATGACCATCTCGTGCGTGCTGAGCGTGCCGGACACGAGCACCACGGCGCACACCGACAGACCGAGGGCGGCCTCGTAGGAGACCATCTGGGCCGAGGCCCGCACCGAGGACAGCAGCGGATACTTGGAACCCGAGGACCACCCGGCCAGCATCACGCCGTAGACGGCGATGGAGGACAGGGCGAGGGCGAACAGGATGCCGATGGCGGGATCGGCGAGCTGCAGATAGGTGGTGTGACCGAAGATCTCGACCGAACCGTCGTGGCCGTTCGAGAAGTCACCGCCGAACGGGACGATGGTGAACAGCAGGAAGGCCGGCACCACCGTGAGGAACGGGGCGAGGATGAACACCCGCATCTGGGCCCGGGCCGGCTTGAGGTCCTCCTTGAAGAAGAACTTGATGCCATCGGCGAGGGTCTGGAGGATGCCGAACGGCCCGGCGGTGTTGGGCCCGACGCGGTTCTGGAGATCGCCGACGACCTTGCGTTCGAACCAGATCATCAGCATCGTGGCCACCAGCATGAGGCCGAACACGACCACGACCTTCAGGATCACGATCAGCACGATCGCCAGATCGATGTGACCGGCGAGCAGCGGATCGCCGGCCGCGGTGGCGGCGGAGGAGGCGGAGGAGGCGGAGGTCATCATGAGGTGGTCTCGATCAGCAGTTCACAGATCACATCGCCGACGTTCATCAGCTCGGCGACACGGTGTTCGGCCTGGTTGACCACCACCGCCGCGGTGCCGCGGGGAACGCCGGCATCGGCATGGATCGGCATGACGAGTGTGGCCTGCGGCGAGCGCACCGACACCGTTCCGCCGGCGGCGACGCCGATGCGGTCGAAGTCATAGGGGTTGACCCGGACCGAGGTCCCCGCCGCGAGTCCGGAGAGATGCGGGCCGGCCTGCACGATGGTGCCCTGGTCGTAGAGCTTGCGAGTGGCCACGAGCCGGAAGGCGTAGGCGTCGACCGGCGGGGCCGGGACGGCCGGGGTCGGCGTGAAGGCGACCGGGGCCGGCAGACCGGATGTCGCACCGATCGGGAGGACGAGGCCATCGGGGGCCTGGGCGAGGAGGTCGGCGGTCAGCCCCAGATGGGACGGGACCACGGCGCTGATCTCGGCGAGGATCTCGGCCGGCGAGGCGAATCCGAGATCCGCCCCGAGCCGGGAGGCGAGCTCGGTGGCCAGCACCCAGTCGGGACGGGCGGTGCCGGGCGGGGTGACCCGCTGGGAGAGCGTGCTGACCCGTCCCTCGAGGTTGGTGGTGGTGCCGGCCTTCTCGGCGAACCCGGCCGCCGCGAGCACGATGTGGGCCCGTTCGCTGGTGGTGTTGAGCAACGTGTCGACGCTGATGATGGTGCGGACCCCGGCGATGGCCCGTTCCGCCAGACGGGCGTCGGGGAAGTCGGCGAGCGGATCGGCGCCGAGCAGCACGAGCACCTCGAGACGGCCGGCGGCCGCCGCGGTGAGGATGCCGGTGGTGTCGAGACCGCGGGCAGCCGGCACCGAGGGCCAGCGCGAGCCGAACCAGTCGCGGGCGGCATCGAGGCCGACCCGGCCCGGCAGCAGACCCGGGGCCAGACCCATGTCGAGGGCGCCGTGGATGTTGGCCCGACGGACCGCCGGGAGGAACACCGTGTCGGGACGGGCGGCGAGCAGGACCGAGGTGGCGTCGAGGGTGACGGCCTCGGACTCTCCGACTGAGGACCGTCCGAGGACGACCTTGACCGGACCGGCAGCCGCCGCGAGCAGGGCGCGCATGGCGTTGACGCGATCGACGGGGATGCCGGCGATGTCGCGATCGGCCTCCGTGCCGGCGGTGAGGGCCCGCAGGAGTTCGCCGGTCTCACCCGGCCGGGGCTGGAGCGACACGGCGGCCAGCGAGGAGATGCCCGAGCGGCGCGGCGAGATCTCGAGCAGCGTGACACCGTCGTTCTCGACGGCATGACGCAGACGGAGGAACAGGACCGGCAGTTCCTCCTTGGGGTCGGGGCCGAGCAGCACCACGGTGCCGCCCGGTGCGCAGAGATCGTCGATGGTGGTGCGGGGCAGACCCAGCAGCGCCTCGGCGGGGAGGCCGTCGCCGAGCTGCGCATCGACGTTGTCGGTGCCGAGCACGCCCTTGAACAGCTTCGACCAGGCGTAGGCGTCCTCGTTGGTGAGACGGGCCCCGCCGATGACCCCGATGGCGGCGGGATCGGCCGCCGACAGCGCTGCAGCCGCAGCGGCGAGCGCCTCGGACCAGCGGGCCGGAGCGAGACCGGAGGCCGTGCGCAGGAGCGGTTCACCGAGACGACCGGCGGCGTTGACCGCCTCGCTGGAGAACCGACCCTTGTCGCAGAGCCAGCCCCAGTTCACGGGATCGATGTCGACGCCGCTGAAGCGCTGGATCTGGTCGCGGGAGGAGTCGATGGAGATGCGACACCCGAACGAGCAGCCCTGACAGGTGGACTCGGTGGTCTCGAGGTCCCAGGGACGGGCCTTGAAGCGGTAGGTGCTGGCGGTGAGCGCACCCACCGGGCAGATCTGCACGGTGTTGCCGCTGAAGTACGAGGCGAAGGGCTCGTCGGGGAAGGTGTTGACCTCGGTGTTGTTGCCCCGATGGATGAAGTGGATCAGCGGATCACCGGCCACCTCCTTGGCGAAACGCGTGCAGCGATCGCACAGGATGCAGCGCTCGCGGTCGAGCAGCACGAGCTCGCTGATCGGGATCGGCTTCTCCTTGTGGCGCTTCTCCTCGACCATGCGGCTCTCGCCGGGGCCGTAGGCCATGGTCTGATCCTGCAAGGGGCATTCGCCGCCCTTGTCGCAGACCGGGCAGTCCAGCGGATGGTTGAGCAGGAGGAACTCCAGCACACCGTCCTGGGCCTTCTTGGTGATCTCGGACTCGGTGTCGACCTTCATGCCCGGGGTGCACTCGATCATGCAGCTGGGCTGCAGCGCCGGGCCGCGACCGGAGTCGACCTCGACGAGGCACATCCGGCACATACCCACCGGCTTCATGCGCTCGTGGTAGCAGAACCGCGGGATGTAGGTGCCGGCACGCTCGGCCGCGTCGATGAGGAGCTCACCCTTGCGGGCCACGACCTCATGGCCGTTGATCTCGACGACGACGCCGTCCACGGCGGGAGCTTCGGTGTCAGACATGGCTCACCGCCTTGGGGAAGGCGACCGGCACGGAGGTGCGGTTCTCGTCGGCCTGGGTGATGCGGGCCTCGAACTCGTCGCGGAAGCGCTCGATGGCCGAGGCGATGGGCGACACGGCCGATGGGCCCAGCGGGCAGATGGTGGTCTGCTTGGGCGGCCAGGCGATCCCGGGCGAGATGTTGTCGCAGACGTCCATGAGCAGGGCGAGGTCGGAGGGACGTCCGTACCCGTCGAGGATGCGTCGCAGGATCTTCTCGAGCCAGGTGGTCCCCTCACGACACGGCGTGCACTTGCCGCAGGACTCGCGGGCGAAGAACCGCACCACCCGCAGGCAGGCCTTGACGGCGTCGGTGGTCTCGTCCATGACGACGATGGCACCGGAGCCGAGCATTGAGCCGGCCCGATCGACGGTGACCTTCTCGAGGGGAAGGTCGAGGTGCTCCTCGAAGAACCACGGAGCCGAAGCACCACCCGGGATGAACGCCTTGATGGCGTTGTCGTCGCGGATGCCACCGGCGTACTGGGGCGAGTAGATGAGATCCCGGAAGGTGGTGACGCCGTACTCGACCTCGAACACACCGGGGTTCTTCACATGACCGGAGACCGCGAACATGCGGGTGCCCCGGGAGGTCTCGGCACCGAGGGCGGCGAAGGCCGCTCCCCCGTTGTCGATGATCCACGGGAGGTTCGAGAGGGTCTCGACGTTGTTCACGATGGTGGGCTGCATGTAGAGCCCCTTGGCCGCCGGGAAGAACGGGGGCTTGAGGCGCGGCATGCCGCGGTTGCCCTCGAGGCTCTCGATGAGCGCGGTCTCCTCGCCCACGATGTAGGCACCGGCACCCCAGGTGAGCACCACGTCCACCGAGAACGACGAACCGAGGATGTTGCGACCGACGTACCCGGCGGCATAGGCCTCGTTGAGGGCCGCGGCGATGCGCTCCTGGGCCAGCGCCATCTCACCGCGCACATAGAGGAACGCCTGGCCGCAGCCGATGGCGTAGCAGGCGAGCAGCACGCCCTCGATGAGCTGATGGGGATCGCGCTCCATGAGGAGCCGGTCCTTGTAAGTGCCGGGCTCGGACTCGTCGCCGTTCACCACGAGATAGCGCGGCCACACCTCGGCGGGGGCGAGGCCCCACTTGACGCCGGCCGGGAAGCCGGCGCCACCGCGACCGAGCAGGCTGGCGGAGCGGACCTCCTCGGCCACCGCGGCGGGATCCATGGCGATGGCCTTGCGCAGGGCGCCGTAACCACCGGTGGCCTCATAGCGGGCGAGGGTGTGACTGTCGTCGAAGTCGAAACGCGACGTGATGATGCGGGGGACCTCGGTGGAACTCATCAGGACTTCGCCTCCTGCGATCCGGCCAGCCACACCGGCTGGGCGGTGTCCTCGGGAGTGACGACGCCGGCCCGACGATCGACGGGGATGCGCTGACGCACCCGGGCGAGGGTGCCGTGCGCCGGGATGTCGTTGCGAGCACCGGCGCGGAGATCGGCGACGAGCTGATCGAACTCCTCGTTGGTGATGCGATGGAAGTAGCGGTAGTTGACCTGCAGGCACGGGGCCTCGGTGCAGGCCGCGATGCACTCCACGTCCTCGATGGTGAACAACCCGTCGGCGGTGGTCTGGCCGGGGCGGATGCCGAGGGTGTGCTCGGCATGCTCCAGCAGCTCCTCGCCGCCCATGAGCTGACAGGAGATGTTGGTGCAGATGTTCACCATGTAGCGGCCCACGGGCTCGAACTTGAACATCTCGTAGAACGAGGCGGTGCCGAGCACCTCGGCGGCGCTCACGCCGACGAGTTCGGCGATGTGGGCCATGGCCTCGTCGGTGACGTGACCGTCCTGCTCCTGCGCGAGGTGCAGCAGCGGGATGAGCGCGGACTTGGGCCGGGGATAGCGACCGATGATCTCGAGCGCGATCTCGACGTTGTCGGGGGTGAGACGAGCCATCAGCGATCGACCTCCCCGAGGATGGGATCCACCGAGGAGATGATGGCCACGGCGTCGGCCACGAGGTTGCCGTGCATCAGATGCGGAAGGGTCTGGAGGTTCACGAAGCTGGGCGCCCGCACATGCATGCGGTACGGGTTCGAGGACCCGTCACTGACGATGTAGCAGCCGAGTTCGCCCCGCGGTGACTCGATGGACACATAGGCCTCACCCTCGGGGACCTTGAAGCCCTCGGTGAAGATCTTGAAGTGGTGGATGAGCGCTTCCATCGACTCGTCGATGCGCGCCCGCGGCGGTGGGGTGACCTTCTTGTCCTGGATGCGGTAGTCGCCCTTGGGCATCTTCTCGAGGCACTGGCGCACGATCTTCATGGACTCGCGGATCTCGGCGAGGCGGATGGCGAAGCGATCGAAGCAGTCACCGTAGGAGCCCACCACCACATCGAAGTCCACCTCGTCGAAGGCGAGGTAGGGCATGTCGCGGCGGAGGTCCCAGGCATAGCCGGTGGAGCGCAGGATCGGGCCGGTGACGCCGAGGGCGAGGCACTCCTCGGCGGAGATGACCCCAACACCCTGCAGGCGCTCGCGCCAGATCGGCTGGTTGGTCATGAGCGTGTCGTACTCGGCGAGACGGGGCGGGAGCATGTCGAGCAGACGGAGCACACCGTCGCGCCATCCGTCGGGGAGATCGGCCGCCACACCGCCGGGACGGATGTAGTTGTGGTTCATGCGCAGCCCGGTGACCTCCTGCAGGAACCGCAGGGCCTCCTCGCGCTCGCGCCAGCCGTAGAGCATCATCGACACCGCACCGAGGTCCATGCCGTTGGTGGCCATGAACAGCAGATGCGAGGAGATGCGGTTCATCTCGGTCATCAGCATGCGGATCCAGACCGCCCGCTCGGGGACCTCGATGTCGAGGAGCTTCTCGACGGTGAGCGAGAACGCCAGCTCGGTGAACAGCGGCGCGGCGTAATCCATGCGGGTGACGTTGGTCGGTCCCTGCAGATAGGTGAGGGTCTCACCGGTGCGCTCCATGCCGGTGTGCAGGTAGCCGATGACGGGCTTGCACCGCAGCACGGTCTCGCCCTGGAGCTCGAGCATCAACCGGAGCACACCATGGGTGCTCGGATGCTGCGGCCCCATGTTGATGATCATCGTCTCCTCGTCCGGGGCCTGGGCGAGCTCGGCGTCGAGCGCCTCGGCCTCCGACAGACGCAGCACGGCGCCGAGTTCACGCAGCCGTTCCGCGCCGGCGATGACGTCGCGACTGGTGAGCTCCTGGGCGCCCTCGTCGGTCTGGGCGAGATTGGTGGGGGTGTCGTGGGTGGTGGTCATGGAGATCAGCGGTTGGCCGGGGCGCCCTTGAACTGCACGGGGATGCGGCCGGGGTCGTAGTCCTTGCGGAGCGGGTGGCCGGGCCAGTCCTCGGGCATGAGGATGCGGGTGAGGTCGGGATGACCGTCGAACTCGATGCCGAACATGTCGAAGGTCTCGCGCTCCATGGCCTCGGTGCCCGGGTACAGGTCGATGGCGCTGGCGAGGCGAGCGTCGTCGGCGGGGATCTGGAGGCGGAGCCGGAGTCGGGCGCGCTCTCGGTGGTTGATGAGGTTGACGACGACCTCGAAGCGCTCCGGCGCCACCGAGGCCGGCAGCCCGCTGCGACCGGGATGGGTCAGGTAGTCGACCCCGGTGAGGTCGATGATCGAGAGGTAGCCGGCCTCGTGCAGGGTGCGCAGCAGCAGCGGATACTGCTCGCGGCTGGGATGGAGCACGAGCTGACCCCCGGAGCGGGTCAGCGGAGCGCCGAAGAGTTCCTCGGGTGCGGGCGTGGCTGCGGATCCCTCAGCGCCCGCTCCGTCCTGGGCGGCTTCGTCGGTCATGGTCAGTTCCGTCCCAGCGCCACGGGGGTCGACCCGGGGGCACCGACCTGCTCGATGACGATGCCGGCACCGTGACCGGGACGTCGGGTGAGTTCGCCATCGCGGATCTGCTGGTGCAGGGTGAGGATGGCGTGCATGAGGGTCTCGGGCGAGGGCGGACAGCCCGGCGCATAGACGTCGACGGGCACGATCTGATCCACGCCCTGGACGATGGCGTAGTTGTTGAACATGCCGCCCGAGGACGCGCAGACGCCCATGGAGATGACCCACTTGGGTTCCATCATCTGGTCGTAGATCTGCCGGAGCACCGGCGCCATCTTCTGCGACACGCGGCCGGCCACGATCATGAGATCAGCCTGCCGCGGGGAGGCCCGGAAGGTCTCCATGCCGTACCGGGACAGGTCGTAGTGCGGACCACCGGCGGCCATCATCTCGATGGCGCAGCAGGCGAGGCCGAAGGTGGCCGGCATCA
The DNA here is from genome assembly GCA_018969405.1 of Acidobacteriota bacterium. GTDB lineage: Bacteria > Actinomycetota > Acidimicrobiia > Acidimicrobiales > Acidimicrobilacustridaceae > Acidimicrobilacustris. The sequence goes on along the minus strand of JAGWYK010000020.1, from coordinate 2,255 downwards.
CGCTGTGCGACCGGGCCCACTTGACCAGTTCCTCGAGCGTGCCGGTGAGGAAGTTGTGACTGAGCCCCTCGAGTCCGGCGTCGAGCAGACCGCCCTCGGGACGAGATTCCCGTGACATCAGGCCGCCTCTCCCTCGGCCACCAGCTGCTCCCGACCCTCGAGGCCGACACGACGGATCGTGGAGGTCGCGGTGCGGGCGGGCGAGGTGATGCCCGATCGGCGGAGGTTCTTGATGGGACCCCAGTCGAGGGCGCCGTTGCTGATGAGGTACACGAACGACTCGAACACCGCAGCGGAGAAGATGACGATGGCGGCGATCCCGAAGCCACCGAGTTCGCGGTACACGTTGGCGAACGGGAACAGGAAGATCACCTCGATGTCGAACACGATGAAGATCATGGCGACGAGGAAGAACTTCACCGGGAAGCGCTCGGGGACATCGCGACCGGGCACGATGCCGCACTCATAGGGCGAGGCCTTGGCCGCCGAGGGTCGACGGGGAGCCAACACCTTCGACACCACGATGCTGATGGCGGCGAACAGGATGGCCAGCACGAGCATGGCGAGGATCGGCAGGTACTGGCCCATGGATCAGGCTCCCTTTGCGGCGTCGGCCAACGCCTTGTTCCGCATCAGGACCTTCTCACGGTTGTGGAGGGTCCAGGCGAAGATGATGAACAGCGACAACGAGATGAGGAAGTACAGGAACGGGATCAGACGGACGTTGCCGAGATCGCGGACCAGCACGACCGAGTAGACCGGCGCGGAGGTGTCGACCTTGGGCAGGGGCGGCGGTTCGCCCGGCTTGGCCTCCTGGGTCACGACCTTCTGCACCTGCACCACGGCGTAGTGGGTGGGATGCTTGAAGGTGGCGGCGATCTTCACCCGGTAGATGGCCCGGCAGACCATGTCGGTGTCCGCGCACTCGTCCTCACGCTTGGGCTTGCCGCCGTACTCCCAGGTGTTGAGCTTCTTGTAGGCGGTGGGTCCGGAGAAGAGGCCGGCGTTGACCAGGGCCACATCGGCCGCGGCCTGGGACTCGCCGGCGGCCGAGGAGGCCACGAGGCTCCAGCCGTTCATGTTCTCCTTCTGGATGTACTCCGCCACGACCTCGGGATGGCTGGCCTTGAGATCGGAGAGCACGAAGCCGTTGGGGTACTCGGCGGCGAGTTCGGGGTTGTCGGCGAGGATGCGGTCGGCCGAGGGCAGGTCCGAGGGGTCCATGAGCCCACCGACCTGGACGGTCTTGGGGACACCGCCGCTGTTCTCATAGATCTCGACCGGTTTCCAGGAACCGTTGGTGCCGCGGGGACCGATGGCCGGCGGGGTGATCCACCAGATGAGCGTGAGGATGACCATCCAGCCGAACAGCCCGGTGAGCGCCACCAGCAGGCCGAGACGGGAACCGATGTTGGTGGCCAGCAGCAGGTAGACCGAGCCCATCAGCACCGCGACGCCGACGGCGACGACGAGGATGCCACGGATGCCCGGGTTGAAGGCGATGCCGGCGAGGATCTCGAGATGGTGCATGGTCAGAGGCTCCGCTCGTAGGCGACGACTGCCGCGATCTGTTCCTGGGTCAGCATGACCTGATCGGGCGACATGATGGCGGTCTTGGGATCAACGGCGTTGGGGTTGACGCCGAAGCTGCCCATGCGGCCACTGGAGAGACCCTGGATGCCGTAGGAGGTCCCGGCCTTGGGATAGGCCGAGACGAAGGCGATCTGCTGAGCCGCGGTGGGGAACTGGCGGATCTCGGAGCCGCCGGTGAGGTTGGGGCCGAAGCCGCCACCGCCGGCCACCTGGGCTTGGCCGTAGGACCAGCCCTTGGTGTGACAGCGCCCGCAGGAGTAGGAGCCACCGGCGAAGCCGTCGGCGTAGCCGAGGTTGAAGACGGCCTCACCGAGGGTCTTGTAGGCCCCACCGGGCAGCGTGCAGTTGCCGGCGGCGTCAGCCGCACAGGTCTTGTCGAGCTCGGCCTGGACCTCGGCCTTGGACTGATCGCCGGGGATCTGGATGGAGGTCAGGTACTCGATGACATCGGCGAGCTGCTGATCGGTGAGCGGACCGCCACCGAGCGAACCCCAGGCCGGCATGGGCGAGAAGCCGCGGCCGTACTGCAGGATGAGTGTGACCTGCTCGGGGGTGTAGCGATACATCACGTTGTTGAGCGCCGGCGCCCGCCAGGACACCGAGGCCACGTAGTCGCCGGTGGCGGGATCGGTGATGGTGTAGTTCGCCACACCACCCACGCC
>JAGWYK010000019.1 GCA_018969405.1 Acidobacteriota bacterium | reverse complement strand
CTCCCGGAGCATCTGCACACCCGCTGATGCGCGACCGCTGCGCAGCCGCGCCGCTCCCGTCGGCGGGTGTCAGCAGGCACGCAGGTGTCAGCCGAAGCGCAGGGGTCAGCCGCGACGCAGGCGTCGATAGGTGCGGATCAGCGCGCTGGTCGAGCTGTCATGGGGAAGGGCGGGATCCTCATCGGCGGTGAGCTCGGGCACGATCGCCTGCGCCAGCTTCTTGCCCAGTTCCACGCCCCACTGGTCGAAGCTGTCGATGCCCCATACGGCGCCCTGCACGAACACCCGATGCTCGTAGAGGGCGATGAGCTGACCGAGCACCGACGGGGTGAGCGCCGGCACCAGGATCGAGGTGGTCGGGTGGTTGCCGGCGAAGGTGCGGGCCGCCACCTGGGCCGGATCGACACCGTCAGCCGCCACCTGCTCGGCGGTGCGCCCGAAGGCCAGCGCCTCGGGCTGGGCGAAGAAGTTCGCCATGAAGATGTCGTGGTGCACATCGACCTCATGGGCCGGTCGGGCGGCGCCGATGAAGTCAGCAGGGATGAGCTTCGTGCCCTGGTGGATGAGTTGGTAGAAGGCGTGCTGGCCGTTGGTGCCGGGCTGCCCCCAGACGATCTCGCCGGTCTGGGTGGCCACCGGTCGACCCCATCGGTCCACCGACTTCCCGTTGCTCTCCATGGCGAGCTGCTGCAGATAGGGCGCCAGCTGCCCGAGGTAGTGGCTGTAGGGCAGCACGGCGAGGGTCTCGGCGCCGAAGAAGTTGTTGTACCAGACCGAGATGAGGCCGAGGATGGCCGGCAGGTTCCGCTCCAGCGGCGCGGTGCGGAAGTGCTCGTCGATGATGCGGAAGCCGGCGAGGAACTCACCGAAACGTTCCGGACCGATGGCGATCATCAGCGACAGTCCGATGGCGGAGTCGACGCTGTACCGACCGCCGACCCAGTCCCAGAACCCGAACATGTTGTCGGTGTCGATGCCGAAGGCGGTGACCGCGGCGGCGTTGGTGGACACGGCCACGAAGTGACGGGCGATGGCGGCCTCATCGCCCAGTGCCGCCAGTGCCCAGTGCCGGGCCGAGTCGGCGTTGGTCATGGTCTCGAGGGTGGTGAAGGTCTTCGAGGCGACGACGAAGAGCGTCTCGGCCGGATCGAGATCGCGCACGATCTCATGGAACTCGTCACCGTCGACGTTGGAGAGGAACCGGAAGGTGATGTCCGGGGTGACGAACGGCAGGAGGGCGTCGTGGGCCATGCGGGGACCGAGGTCGCTGCCGCCGATGCCGATGTTGACCACGGTGCGGATGCGCCGACCGGTGTGACCCACCCACTCCCCCGACCGCACCCGATCGGCGAAGACCGACATCTGGTCGAGCACGGCGTGCACATCGGCAACGACATCACGGCCATCCACGATCAGCGAATCTCCGCGTCGAGCCCGCAGTGCGGTGTGCAGCACGGCGCGATCCTCGGTGACGTTGATGCGCTCGCCGGCGAACATGGCATCGCGCAGCTGCTCAACCCCTGCGGTGCGGGCCAGATCGAACAGCAGGGCGAGCGTCGTGTCGTCGATCCGATGCTTGGCGTAGTCGACATGCAGATCGCCCACCGTGAGCTGCAACCGCTCGCCGCGGCTGGGATCGGCGGCGAAGAGGTCGCGCAGATGCACATCGGCGATCTCGGCCTGATGGGCGGCCAGCGCCCACCACTGCGGGGTGCGGTCGATCGATTCGGGAACAGCGCCCATGGTGGCCTCCGGGTCAGACGATGGTGACGACGAAACCGGCGGTGTGCTGGTGTCCGGGTGCGACGGTCGCAGCCTGCGCCCGGCTGAGCGCATCGGTGGGAGCGGTCATCGGTTCGAGCGCCACGAAGGGAGAACCTATCGGTGCGTACACCTGGGCGACGGGGTAGGCGCCGTCGAGGGCGACCTCGAGTCGATGATCGGGACCGCACAGGGCGAGTCGACGATCGGCACCGAGGAGGTAGCCGTCATCGAGGGCGCGCCCGAGCAGATCGACACGACCGGCCGGTTCGTCCACGACCGCACCGGTGGGGAGCTGCAGTTCGTCGAGCAGCAGATGGACTCGGTCCGGGAGCTCGAGCCACCAGTCATCGCGTTCCGATCCGGGAAGGGTGAAGTAGGGATGCCATCCGAAACTCACCGGGGCCGCCACGGCACCGGTGGCGCGCAGCGTGGTGGTGACGGTGAGCCGCGCCGGCTCGACCGCGAACCGGACGGTGAGCGAGTGCGGGAACGGGAACGAGGCCATCACCTCCGGATCGGCGGCGGCGTCGAACATTGCGGTGAGCGAGGAGGCGTCGCGCTGCTCGATCGACCAGCCGTCCCGGCCGACCATCGTGCCGTGCAGGGGGAGACCGTTGGCGTCGAGATGCACCCCGGGCGACCCGACCACCGCCACCCGGCGGTCGTCGACGACATAGTCCGGTCCCCGCAGGCGGTTCGCCCACGGAGCCAGCAGGGGCAGACCGGTGGTGTGTCCGCCCCGCAGCGCGGCGACACCGCCATGGAGACTCAGGTACTGCTCGCCACGGTGGTCGAGCGAGGACACCGTCAGGCCCACCCGGGTCAGGACGGTGATCGAGGTGGCACCGGCGGTGAGGGTGACGGCACCGAGATCGGTGTCCGGGTGGCCACCCGTTCGGTCACCGGCACGGCGCTCGGGTTCAGACCCCACCGCTGGCGGGCTTCTCGTCATGCCCTCCGAACTGCTTGCGCATGGCCGACAGCAGCTTGTCGCCATAGGTGGCCTCGCCGCGGGAACTGAACCGCTCGTAGAGCGCGGCGGTGAGCACATGGGCGGGCACGCCCTCGTCGATCGCCGCCAGGCTGGTCCAGCGTCCCTCGCCGGAATCGCTCACCCGACCACCGAAGCCCTCGAGGTCGGGATCGGCCACGAGGGCCGCCGCGGTGAGATCGAGCAGCCAGGACGCCACCACACTGCCGCGCCGCCACACCTCGGCCACCGCTGCGGTGTCGATGTCGTAGCGGTAGTACTTCGGATCGCGCAGCGGTGTGGTCTCGGCATCGGCCTCATGGGTGGCGAGTCCGACATCGGCGTGCTCGAGGATGTTCATGCCCTCGGCGAAGGCCGCCATCATCCCGTACTCGATGCCGTTGTGGACCATCTTCACGAAGTGTCCACTGCCCACCGGGCCACAGTGCAGATAGCCCTGCTCCTCCGGCGCGAGGGGACCGGTGCGGCCCGGCGTGCGTTCGACATCCCCGGCCCCGGGCGCCATGGACCGGAAGATCGGCTCGAGCCTGGCCACCACCTCGTCCTCGCCGCCGATCATGAGACAGAAGCCGCGTTCGAGACCGAACACGCCGCCGCTGGTGCCGACATCGACGTAGTGCACCCCGAGCGGAGACAGGGTCTCGGCCCGGTCGATGTCGTCGCGGTAGTAGGTGTTGCCCCCATCGATGACCACATCGCCCGGGGTCATGAGGGCGGCGAGATCGTGCACGGTGCCGCCGGCGTAGGCGGCCGGCACCATCACCCAGGCGGCGCGGGGGACCTCGAGCTGGACGACGAGATCGCCGAGGTCGGCGGCGCCGGTGATGGCGTCGCTCTCGGCAGCCAGCGACCGCACGGCGGCGGCGTCCACGTCGTAGACCACACAGGTGTGACCGTCGCGCACCAACCGGCGCACGATGTTGGCGCCCATCCGACCCAGTCCGACCATCCCGAGTTGCATCCGACCCACCTCCACGGGCGCCCGATGGCGCCGCACCATCGTGGCAGAGGATCGCAGCCGGGGTGGTCGGCCGGCGCCGTCGGGCTCCCGCCCCGCACCGCACTCCCCCACCTGTGGGATCATCGGGTGTGGCCAGCCCCGACACCCCGACGGAACCGACGCTGACACGCAACCAGCGCCGTCGTCGCCGTCTCAGCGCAGTCCTCGGCGCCATCCTCACCCTGATGGTGTTCACCACCTCGGTGTCGTTCTGGGCCCGCGACGCCGTGTTCGAGGGGACCAACTTCGCCAACACCTCGGTGAAGATGCTCGACGCCGCCTCGGTCCGAGCCGAGCTGGCCGACGCCATCACCGAGAAGCTGGTGGCCACGGGACCATCCCGGCTGGCCTCGTTCCAGACCGTGCTGCGCCCGGCCATCGAGCAGCTGCTCGGCACCGAGGTGTTCCGCTCCATCTTCCGCAGCGCCATCATCCAGGCCCAGCAGTCGCTGCTCACCGAGGACGGCAGCGAGGCAGCCATCAATCTGAGCGGAGCTCTCGGCGTGCTGAGCGGGAGCCTGCAGGTGAGCAACCCCGATCTCGCCTCCGCCATCCCCGACGGCACCAGCGACTTCTTCATCGACATCAGCAGCCGGTTGCGGGACGCCCAGCTCTGGAAGCTCACGCGATCGATGGGCGACGCCGCCCTTCGCTCCATCCTCACCCTCATCGCCCTCGGCGCGGCGGTCGTGCTGCTCCATCCCGATCGCCGCCGCGGCGTGTTCCGGCTCGGTCTCGCCATCGCCATCGGCGGCGGCGCCTCCTTCGCCCTGGGGGCGGCCGCACCGGCCATCGCCGCCTCCTTCGCCCCCAGCGCCACCGCCCGGGCCGCGCTCCACGACGGCACCGCGATCTTCGTCGGCGGCCTCATCACGCTCTCGATCAGCCTCACCGCCATCGGCATCATCGTGTGCGCCTTCAGCGTGGCCTCGCGACCGGAGCGTCCACCGATCACCCCCGCCGAGCTCTGGGCCATGGTGCGAGCCCGCTCCTCAGGCTGGACACCAACCACCCCCGCCACCCATGTGCTGCGCGCCCTGCTGGTCATGGTCGCCGGGTACCTCATCGTCATCCATCGCGATGCGGTCGCCCCCGCCCTGGTGTTCCTCATCGGCTCCTACGTCGTGTACCTCGGTGTGATCGAACTGCTCAGCGTGGTGGGGCGCACCGACCATCGCAGTGCTCGGGCCATCGCCAGCAGCGCCGTGCAGGACCAGATCGGTGCCGTCCGCTCGCACCGCATCCTCGGGGCCTCCCTCGCCCTCATCGTTCTCGTCGGCGCGGTGGGACTGCTGCTGCACACCGGGTCCCGGCCCTCGGCCGCCGGAGAGCTCCGGTGCAACGGCCATGTCCAGCTCTGCGATCGACGGTTCGACGAGGTGGCCTTCGCCGGATCGCACAACTCCATGTCGGCCCGACGGGATCCGGGCTGGCTGTTCGCCGAGCAGGACCAGGGGATCCCCGCCCAGCTGGCCCAGGGCATCCGGGCGCTGCTGGTGAAGACCCACTACGGCATCCCGACCAGTCTCGACGTCACCGGTGCCCCGCTGGTCATCACCGATCAGGGTGCTGAGCTGGCCACCTCCACCCCCGAGTCGAGCGATGTGCTCACCCCGGAGCAGCAGCGCCGAGCTGCCGCCATCGCCGCCTCGGCCAGAGTCGACCCGTCACTGCGCGGCGTGTACCTGTGTCATGTGAACTGCGAGCTCGGCGCCACGCTGTTCACCGATGCGCTGCGCAGCATCCGCCAGTTCCTCGACCTCAATCCGAACGAGGTCATCGTGCTGGTGGTCGGCAACTACGTGTCCGATGCCGACACCGAGAAGGCGTTCCGCGAGGCGAAGCTGTTCGACCGCCTCTGGAACGTCGAACCCGGCGCACCGTGGCCCACGCTGCGGGAGATGATCGAGGCCCGTCGCAACATCGTCATGTTCGCCGAGTTCGGCGACCAGCAGCCGGCCTGGAACTCCGCGGCCTACGGCGCCTATCAGGACACCCCGTTCACCTTCCGCACCCCCGAGGCGCTGTTCACCCCGGGCTCTGCGCGCTACACCGGCGATGCCACCGTCGACGGCCCGGTCCCCGACACGGTCCCCTCGCCCACCGATCCGGGGACCTCCTCCTTCGTGTCCGCCGCCGACTGGAGCGGCCTGCCCAGCTGCGCCCCGAACCGGGGCACCCCGTCCTCACCCCTGTTCCAGATCAACCATTGGGTCACCCCCTCCGGCGCCGCGGCCACTGTCGAGGAGGCCCGGATCATCAACAGCTACGACGTGCTCATGCCCCGGGTGCGCGACTGCGCCATCCAGCGGGGGCGTCTCCCCAACCTCATCGGGGTGAACTTCTCCGGCACAGGCGATCTGCTGCGGGTGGTGGACGAGCTCAACGGGTTCGGCTGATCGGATCCGGCGCTCAGGCTGACTCCGGCCCCGGACGGCGATAGATTCCCCCTTCGTCGGGAATCTGACCACACGGGTCTCATCACTGAAGGGGAAGCATGCACACCTACGACAAGTTCTTCATCGGGGGCGAGTGGGTCGAGCCCGCTGGCAACGAGACCCTCAAGGTCCTCTCCCCCACCTCCGAGGAGGTCATCGGCTCCGTGCCGGTCGCCACCCCGGCCGACATGGACCGCGCCGTGGCCGCGGCCAAGGCCGCCCTCACCGGCGAGTGGGCCGACTACACCGCGCAGCAGCGGTCGGCGCTGATCGCCAAGGTGGCCGAGATCCTCACCGCCCGCCAGGAGGAGTTCACCAACCTCATCACCAGCGAGGTCGGCGCCCCCTACTACTTCTCGATGTTCGGTCAGGTCCTGTCGGCCACGATGGTGCTCAACACCTTCGCCCAGCACACCCTGAACTTCCCGTTCGAGGAGCGTCGCGACGGCGCCCTCGGGGGCCAGATCATCGTGCGCCGCGAGCCGGTCGGCGTCTGCGCCGGCATCATCCCGTGGAACGTGCCGCTGTTCATCACCACCCTCAAGGTGGGCCCCACGCTCGCCTCGGGCTCGACCATCGTGCTCAAGCCCGCCCCCGAGACCCCGCTCGACGCGAACCTGTTCGCCGAGGTCCTCATGGAGGCCGGCGTGCCGGCCGGCGTGGTCAACATCGTCCCCGCCGATCGCGAGGTCGGCGAGTACCTCGTGCGTCATCCCGACGTCAACAAGGTCAGCTTCACCGGCTCCACCGCGGCGGGTCGCAAGATCGGCGCCATCTGCGGCGAGCAGCTCAAGCGCTGCACCCTCGAGCTCGGGGGCAAGTCGGCCGCCATCATCTGCGATGACGCCAACCTCGACGAGGCCATCCCCGCCATCATCCAGGGCGGCCTCATGAACAACGGCCAGGCCTGCGTGGCGCTCACCCGCGTGCTCGCCCCGGCCAGCCGCTATGACGAGGTGCGCGAGGCCCTCGGTGCCGCCGTCGGCGCCCAGACCACCGGTGACCCCTCCAACCCCGAGAACCTCTGCGGACCGCTGATCGCCGAGCGTCAGCGCGAGCGGGTCGAGGGCTACATCGCCAAGGGTCGCTCCGAGGGTGCCACCGTGGTGGTCGGCGGCGGTCGTCCCGATGAGGCCAAGGGTCACTTCGTGTCCCCCACCCTCTTCGCCGATGTCACCAACGACATGACCATCGCCCGTGAGGAGATCTTCGGTCCGGTGCTGTCACTCATCAAGTACGACACCCTCGACGAGGCCATCGCCATCGCCAACGACAACGACTACGGCCTCGCCGGCGCCTGCTACACGGCGGATCTCGAGAAGGGCATCGACGTGGCCCGCAAGGTTCGCACCGGCACCTTCGGCGTCAACACCGCGCAGGGCATGGACTTCAACGGCCCCTTCGGTGGCTACAAGAACTCCGGCATCGGCCGTGAGCTCGGCCCCGAGGGCATCGAGGCCTTCTGCGAGTGCAAGACCATCTCGCTGCCCGGCGGCATCGATCTGCCCATCGGCGGCTGATTCCACCGACCACCGCTGCACCAGTGTGGGAGGCCGGTCCGTCGGACCGGCCTCCTGCGCGTCCGGGCCCGGATCAGTCGAGCAGGAGGGCGGCGACACGGCGACGATGCCAGAGCGCATCGCCCCATGAGGCGGCCAGTGCCCAGGAGCGCTTGAGCCAGAAGTGCAGATCGTGCTCGGTGGTGTAGCCGATGGCACCGTGGCACTGGAGGGCCTTGCGCGCCACCACCTCGGCGGCATCGGAGGCGAAGCACTTGGCCATCGAGACGCTGCGGTCCCGATCGGGTTCCCCCGTGGCCAGTGCGTAGGCGGCGTTCCACACCATCGGCCGGGCGAAGGAGACCTTCAGCTCGGCATCGGCCAGGTGGTGCTTGACCGCCTGGAAGCTGCCGATGGGCACGCCGAACTGCTGGCGGGCCACCACGTACTCGACGGTCATGGCGATCATGCGCTCGGCCATGCCGATCAGTTCGGCGGCGGCGGCGACGGCGCCGCGGTCGAAGGCGAGCGCGATCGCTGCGGCTGCCGCCTCGCCGGCGACGATGCACTCGGCATCGGCGGTGTCCCAGTCCACGGTGAAGAGTCGACGAGCGCCGTCGACCGAGGACTGACGGGTGCATCGGAGGGCGTCGGCGGGGACGGCGAACAGTGAGCCGTCCCGCTCCGCCACGAGCAGGTCGGCGATATGGGCGTCGGGGACGAGGCGCTGGCCCTCGAGGGCGATGGTGGCGATGGCCGAGCCATCGGCCAGTCGGGGCAGCCAGGCCTCGGCCATGGCGGCGGGGGCCGACTCGGCCAACAGGGGGATGACCACGGCGGTGGTCTCCAGCAGCGGCGCCGGGAGGGCGGCCCGGCCGGCCTCGGTGAGGATGGGAAGCAGATCGATCTCGTCCATGCCCAGGCCGCCGGCCGCCTCGGGGGCGGTGAGACCGATCACACCCATCTCGGCGAGGGCCGCCCAGAGCTTCGGGTCGCGCCCCTCGTCGTCGGTCCAGGCCCACCGCACCTTCTCGGGCGGACATTCGTTGGCCAGCAGATCGGCGACGGCGTCGCGGAACATGAGTTGCTCGTCGGTGAAGGCGAAACGCATGGGAGCGACCTACTTCCGGGGCAGGCCGAGCACGCGCTCGGCGACGACGTTGCGCTGGATCTCGTTGGTGCCGGCGTAGATCGGCCCCGACAGAGAGAATTCGAAGGCCTTCATCCACGCCCCATCGTCGACCGCGGCGGGGGACCCCTCGATGAGTTCCGCTCCCGGTCCGAGCAGACGCAGCGCGGTCTCGTTGAGCCGCACATCGAGCTCCGACCAGAAGATCTTGGTGAGGCTGGACCGAGCGCCCTGACCGACACCCTCGACCAGACCGGTGACATCGGCGAGGGTGGCGAGACGGTAGGCCTCGGCCTCCATCCAGGACTGGGCGACGTCCTCGCGCAGCGCTGCGACCCGCTCGGGATGCTCACCGGCGGCCGCCAGGCGGCGATGCAGGTCGATGAGGCGATCGGCCGCCGCGCAGAACCGACCGGGCGAGCGCAGGGTGAGACCGCGTTCGGACGAGGTGGTGGCCATGGCCACACCCCAGCCGTTGTTGATGCCACCGAGCACGAGATCATCGGCCACGAACACATCGTCGAAGAACACCTCGGCGAAGCCCTCGTCGCCGTCGAGTCGCTCGACGCCGCGCACGGTGACCCCGGGAGCATCGAGCGGGACCATGAGATAGGTCATGCCGGCGTGGCGGGCGGCATCGGGATCGGTGCGGAACAGACCGAACACCCAGTTGCAGAACGCCCCGCGGGTGGTCCAGGTCTTCTGCCCGTTGATGATCCACCCCCCGGCAGCCTCATCGCGCGAGGCGCGGCTCTTGATGCCGGCGAGATCGGACCCGGCATCCGGCTCGGACCAGCCCTGGCACCAGAGATCCTCCGCGGCGGCCATCCGCGGCAGGAATCGGGCCTTCTGCTCGGCGGTGCCGAACTCGAAGATGGTGGGAGCGAGCAGGAAGATGCCGTTCTGGGTCACCCGCTGGGGACCACCGGCGCGGTAGTACTCCTCCTCGAAGATCAACCACTCCCACAGCGAGGCACCGCGGCCCCCGTACTCCTCGGGCCAGGACACCACCGACCAGCGATCGGCGAACAGCTTCTTCTCCCACTCGACATGCAGGGCGAAGCCCTCGCGGGTGTCGCCCGAGGGCAGCCCGTGGGGCACGTTGGCCTCCAACCAGGCGCGGGCCTCGGCGCGGAAGGCCTCCTCGGCCTCGGTGAAACGCATGTCCATGGTCGACTCCGTCAGGGGCTGGGTCGTCTGGGGCCGCACGGCCCGGAATCGGGATCGTAGGCCACCCCCTGACAGGTGGTCAGGTTCTGCCCGGCGGTCAGCAGGCAGGACTCGGGCGCTCCATCCACACGTGATCGATCCCCTCCTCGAGGTAGATCGCCCCCACCGGTTCGAAACCGAACCGGCGGTAGAACCCCTCGACGCTCACCTGACCCGACAGCACGAGGCGACCGGGTTCGGCGGCGATGACCGCCTCCATCAGCTCGAGACCCAGGCCGGCACCGCGCCGCGACATCGCAGTGGCCACCCGGCCGATCTTGCGGGCGCCGTCGTGGGGGTAGGTGCGCAGACAGGCGAGTGCCTCCCCATCGTCGTCGAACACGGCGTAGTGCGTGGTGGTGGCGAGGCAGTCGATGGCGGGGAGGAGGTCGTTGGCGCAGATCCCCTGCTCGACCACGAACACCTCGGCCCGCAGCCGCAGGATCGCCGCCAGCTGGGCGGCGGAGACGGCATCGCCGGTGAGGCGCTCGATGAGCATCGGGTCGATGGTAGATGTCTCGCTCGGGCGACCCGTCGGCCGGTCGTCGGGCCAGCACCCCACCTCCGCTGGCCCGGCAGAACCTGACGGGTCGTCAGGTTCTGCCGTAGAGTGATCGGACCGAACCCGAGGAGCCCTCGTGACCATCACCGCCCCTGATCCCACCCGTACCGAGACCCTGCGGCCCATCCCGAGGATCGTCAGCGTCGACGACCATGTGATTGAACCGGCCGACACTTGGACCAAGCGTCTGCCCGCCAAGTACCGCGAGATCGGCCCGCGCCTCGAGCGCCTGCGCGTGGCCAACCTGGCCTTCGACGGCATGAACTACTCCTTCGACATCGTCGACAGCAACTCCTCCGAGGGCAAGCTCGCCGATTTCTGGTGCTACGAGGATCTCAAGGTCCCGATGCGTCGCATCATCACCGCAGTGGGCTTCGAGCCCGAGGAGCGCACGATGCTGCCGGTGACCTACGAGGAGATGCGCAAGGGCTGCTGGGACCAGGCCGCCCGCATCGCGGACATGGACGCCAACCACACCGAGGCCTCGCTCTGCTTCCCCACCTTCCCGCGGTTCTGCGGCCAGACCTTCGCCGAGGCCAAGGACAAGGACCTCGCCCTGCTGTGCGTACAGGCCTACAACGACTTCATGGTCGAGGAGTGGTGCGCCGGCATCGGCAAGGACCGCCTCATCCCGCTCATCATCGTGCCGCTCTGGGATGCCGAACTGGCTGCTGCTGAGGTGTACCGCAACGCCGCCCGCGGCGTGCACGCCGTGTGCTTCTCCGAGGTGCCGCACTTCCTCGGTCTGCCCTCGATCCACTCCGGTCACTGGGAGCCGTTCTTCGTGGCCTGCGAGGAGACCAGCACGGTGATCAACATGCACATCGGCTCCTCCTCGCGCATGCCGGCCACCTCACCCGATGCGCCGGCCGCCGTGCAGGCCACGCTCTCGTTCAACCAGGGCATGGCCTCGATGGCCGACTGGATCTTCTCGGGCATCCTCCCCCGTCATCCCGAGCTCAAGCTCGCCTACTCCGAGGCGCAGATGGGCTGGATCCCCTACGCCCTCGAGCGGGCCAAGAGCGTGTGGGAGCAGTTCCGGGGCTGGGCCTTCGACCCGGCGGTCATCTCCGAGGAACCGGCGTTCTACTTCCACCGTCAGATCTACGCCTGCTTCTTCCGGGACGACTTCGGCCTCAAGAACATCACCGACATCGGCGTGGACAACATCGTGTTCGAGACCGACTACCCGCACTCGGACTCCACCTGGCCCGACACCGAGCAGTTCGTGCGCGAGATGGCCGTCGACCTCGATGACGAGACCCTCCACAAGATCGTCCGGGGCAACGCCATCAAGATGCTCAGTCTCGATCTGGACTGAGCAGCGATGATCCGCCTGCTCATCGTCGCGATCTCCGCCCTCGTCGGAGCGCTGGCGGTGGGTCTGCTGGTCATGCTCACCGGAGTGCCCACCTCCACCGGAGGTTGGGTCTGGACGGCCGCGGCCTTCGCACTGGGCTTCCTCATCGCCCGGGTGTGCCTGTCGCTGGGGCTGAACACCAGCACCGCGCTCGACGAGGGCATGCGCCAGGCCGCCCAGGAGTCCCGAGGGGACGCCTACGAGGCCACCGGCCGGAAGGCCGGCGCAGTGGTCGGCAAGGGGCTCAGCAAGGTGGCCCGCATCGGGGCGCCCAAGCCCTCCCCTGCTCGCCCTGCGCCCACCACGCCAGCCGCGAGCGGCGACGCAGCCGGTGCCGGGGAAGGATCGGGCGCAGGTTCCGGAGCCAGCGCCGAGGTCACCGTGGATCGGGCCGCTCGGGTGCTGGGTTCCATGGTCGGCCGACGGGTCGCCGAGCGGCGTCGGCGCCCGTGACCACCCACGAGATCAGACCCGATCACTTCCGGGTGGAGCCGGGCCGTCGGGTCCGACTCGCCGAGTGGAGCACCGACACCACCGACGGCTTCGACGGCACCAAGGAGGAACGCGCCGAGCTGCTCGCCGAGCTCAACGAACGCCTCGGCGACCTGCAGCAGATGCTGTACGCCGAGGCGAAGCACAAGGTGCTGGTGGTCCTGCAGGGGATGGACACCTCGGGCAAGGACGGCACCATCAAGCATGTGTTCCGCACCATCAATCCGCTGGGCGTGCGGGTGGCCAACTTCAAACGACCCAATGATGTCGAGCTGGCCCATGACTACCTGTGGCGGGTGCACGAGCACGCGCCCAGAGACGGACACATCACCATCTTCAACCGCAGCCACTACGAGGACGTGCTGGTGGTGCGGGTGAACGACCTCGTCCCCGCCCCTGTGTGGCAGCGCCGCTACGAGCACATCCGGGGCTTCGAGCAGATGCTGGCCGATGAGGGCACCACCATCATCAAGCTGTTCCTGCACATCTCGAAGGACGAGCAGCGGGCCCGGCTGCAGGAGCGGCTCGACAATCCGGCCAAGCACTGGAAGTTCGAACACGGTGACATCGCCGAGCGGGCCCATTGGGACGCCTACACCGAGGCCTACGAGCAGGCCATCACCGAGACCTCCACCGCTGCAGCGCCCTGGTACATCATCCCGGGCGACCGCAAGTGGTTCCGGAATCTGGTGGTCTCGCAGCTGCTGGTCGAGAAGCTCGAGGCGCTGGAGATGCGCTATCCCGAACCCATCGCCGGGATCGAGACCATCCGCATCACCGACTGAGGGCGAAGGATCCCTTGGCCAGCAGGTATAGCGACAGCGCGGCGAACAGCAGCGACAGCACCTGCTGCCAGTGCCGCTCCAGCCAGCCCTGCCAGGTCTGCAGTCGCTGGGCCGACCGCTGCGGCTGCGCGGCCACCAGCACCACGGGGGCGAACTGCAGCAGCGATCCGATGAGGGCGTAGACCACCACGAGCACCCAGGCGGTGGCGGCGGCCACGTGCTGCTGGGTGATCTCATTGCCCGCCGCGAAGGAGATGACCGTGGGCGGCAGGAACATGCCGAGACCGCAGGACACGATGACCGACATGTTGCCGACCCGCGACAGCCACCCCGGCACCGCCGCCTGCGGATCGCGCCGGAACCGGCGATGGGTGCGGAGCGCCAGCAGTCCGAGCAGCACGGCGAACAGCAGATCGAGGCCGCCGAGCAGTCGGGGCTTGGTTGTGGCCTCCTCCGCGGGGATGGCCGAGCCGAGCAGCACCACTGCACCGGCGGACACCCCGATGGAGATGGACCAGCCGACGGCCATGGCCAGCGCCTCACGCAGACGCTGCGACTGGGCGAGCATCAGCACGCTCACCAGCAGGAACAACGGCGAGGCCGTGGTGGCCAGTCCGAGGAAGACCAGATTGATGCTCACGGCGTTCGGTTCGTCTCGGCCATGAGATCCATGACCACCGACGATAGGTGGGATCCGCCGACGAGACGGCGGATCAGACCAGGTCAGGAATTTTCGCCTTCATGGCTGTGATTCCTGAGCCGAAAATCTAGTTCGCCTCGATATCGAGAGGCGTGGACGCTTCGCGGGTTTGCCCCCAGTCTCCCTGACATCTCTATTGCGCGGCGGAGCCGTGCTGGAAGGATGTCACCATGCCCAAGAGATTCCCTAAGGAGTTCAAGGACGATGTCGTCCGGGTGGCCCGCAGCGGCAAGTTCACCCACGAGGAGATCGCTCACGACTTCCAGATATCGGTCGCCTCTATCCGTCGCTGGCTCGACCAGGCCAACATCGATGACGGCCGCAAGGACGGCCTGACGTCGGCTGAGCAGGAGGAGAACGTTCGGCTCCGTCGAGAGAACCGACGCCTGGAGATGGAGAACGAGATCCTCCGGCGTGCTGCGGCCTATTTCGCCAAGGACGCGCTCCCAAAATGAAGTTCCCGCTGGTCCGAGAGCTGGCCGACGAGGGCTTCCCCGTCGTGCTGACCTGCGGGGTTCTGGGCTTCGCCCGTCAGAGCTACTACGAGTGGCTCGCCGAGCCGGTTTCGGAGCGCGACTGGAACGACGCCCATCTGGCCAACGAGCTGCTCGACCTGCACTTCGAGGACCCACCCTTCGGCTATCGGTTCCTGGCCGATGAGCTGAAAGACCGGGGACATGAGGTCGGGGAGAACCGTGTGCAGCGGATCTGCAAGGAGCACCGGATCTGGTCAACGACGACCAAGAAGGGCAGAAAGGTCGCCGGCAAGACCCCAGGGCCCGCCGTCAGCGACGACCTCGTCCAACGAGACTTCTCGGCCGAGGCACCGAACCAGCTGTGGCTCACGGACTTCACGGAGCATCCGACGCTGACCGGCAAGCTCTACCTGGCGTCGCTCAAGGACGTCTTCTCCAACCGAATCGTCGGATATGCGCTCAGCCCTCGACCGACCGCAGACCTCGCCTGCGCCTCACTGCGTCAAGCGCTGGCTCGACGCAGCCCTGACGGATCGGTGATCGTCCACTCAGACCGAGGCGGGCCCTTCCGCTCGAGGAGCTTCCAGAGCATGCTCTCGATGAACGGTCTGCGCGGATCGATGGGACGAGTCGCCTCAGCGGCCGACAACGCTGCCATGGAGTCCTTTCACTCGCTGCTCCAGAAGAACGTGCTCGACCAGCAGCGGGTCTGGAACAGCCGCGAGGAACTCCACACTGCGATCGTCACCTGGATCGAGCACACCTACAACAACCGACGTCGCCAGCGTCGGCTCGGCAAGCTCACCCCGGTCGAGTTCGAGCTCGCCTTCAGCGCCGCTCAGGCGGCATGATGCTCATAAACACTGTCAGGTGAACTGGGGGCAAACCCCCGGGCCAATCAAAACTCAGCGCATTCACTTCGTCAGGAGCGAAACATGAACAGATTCGAATCACACTTGACCGCCAGCGAGCGGCTTCTTCTCTGCTCGCTGGTCGGGTCGACCTGGGACTACTACGGAGGATCGTCGGTGGTTCACGAAGGACGATTCTCTGTGAGCTCACTTGATATCGCAACCTCAAGCGGCTCAATCACACTACGCACTGAACTCGTGCCCTCGCCGATGGATTCGGGCCCCGAGGACTTTGCGAGACTCTCGGTGCATCTCGGCACTGGAGCTACTCCGGCTTCGGTGACGGGCGGTCGTCTCTTCTTCCATGAGAAGGGTAGATCCGTGGAGCGAGTTTCAATCGTCCGTGCACGTGTCGATGCTTCAAGTTTCGGCGAACCCGCGTTCACGGTGTCGATGGACCACGGAATCGTGTTTCACCTCTCGGACCGAGACCTCTACGTCGCTCGCGGCGGCTGGTTCGAGGAGACGCTGGAAATTGTCAGGAGCAACCAGCGCATAGGTCACTTGCCCGACATCCGCGAGGACGATTGGGACTCGACAATGGAAATGACATTTGACTTGCACCGAGAGCTTCTTGAAATCAGATGCTGAACCATTCCACGCTCACCACCGACCGGATCGTGTTTCAGAGAGCTCGTCCGAAAAGCCTTGATCGACTTGGAGTCAGGAGGCTCTTCGGGCGAACTATTCGCGAGTCGACCTGAAATTGTCCAATCTTCTTGTCTGGACTTATTCAGCTCAGCTGACCGGCGGCGCCCAGTCGGGCGGTGGCCCGGGCGAGGGCGCCCTGGGCCTCGGCGTCGTCACCGCGGGCGATGGCGGCCTGCGCCCTCTCCTCGGCCCGGCGGGCCCGTTCCACATCGATGGTGGAGGCGAGTTCGGCCAGATCCGAGAGGATCTTCACGTGGTCATGGCTGACCTCGATGAATCCTCCGTGCACCGCAGCGATCTCGGACCCACCCGAGGCGAGCGTGATCTCGATGGTGGAGACGGCCAGCGCCCCCACGAACGGCGTGTGCCCGGTGAGGAACGCGATGTCGCCGCCACCCACGGTGCGGGCGCGCACCATGGTGGCGTCACCCGAGAACAGGGTGCGCTCGGGGGAGACGAGTTCGACGGCGAGCGGCATCAGGCGTTGGCCTCGAGTTCGCGGGCCTTGGCGCGGGCGCTGTCGGCATCGCCGACGTTGAGGAACGCCTGCTCGGGCAGGTCGTCGAGATCGCCGTTGACCAGCTGCTCGAAGGAGTCGACGGTGTCCTCGATGGGCACGAAGATGCCGGGCATGCCGGTGAAGACCTCGGCCACGAAGAACGGCTGCGACAGGAACCGCTGCACCTTGCGGGCCCGGTTCACCGTGACACGGTCCTCCTCGGAGAGTTCGTCGAGACCGAGGATGGCGATGATGTCCTGGAGCTCCTTGTAGCGCTGGAGCACCTCCTGCACGCGACGCGCCACGTCGTAGTGACGCTGACCCACGACCTCGGGGGCGAGGATGGTGGAGGTGGAGGCCAGCGGATCCACGGCCGGGTAGATGCCCAGCGAGGCGATCTGCCGGGAGAGCTCGGTGGTGGCGTCGAGGTGGGTGAAGGTGGTGAACGGCGCCGGGTCGGTGTAGTCATCGGCGGGCACGTACACGGCCTGCAGCGAGGTGATCGACCGACCACGGGTGGAGGTGATGCGCTCCTGCAGCTCGCCCATCTCATCGGCGAGGGTGGGCTGGTAGCCCACGGCCGAGGGCATGCGGCCCAGCAGCGTGGACACCTCGGAACCGGCCTGCACGAAGCGGAAGATGTTGTCCACGAACAGCAGCACGTCCTGGTTCTGGACGTCGCGGAAGTACTCGGCCATGGTGAGCGCCGAGAGGGCGACGCGCAGGCGCACGCCCGGGGGCTCATCCATCTGGCCGAAGACCAGCGCGGTCTTGTTGATCACGCCGGACTCCTCCATCTCCATCCAGAGATCGGTGCCCTCACGGGTGCGCTCGCCCACACCGGCGAACACCGACACACCGCCGTGCTGGGAGGCCACGCGGTTGATCATCTCCTGGATGAGCACGGTCTTGCCCACACCGGCACCGCCGAACAGGCCGATCTTGCCACCGGCGAGATACGGGGTGAGCAGGTCGATGACCTTGATGCCGGTGGGGAACACCTGGGCCTTCGGCTCGAGGGTGTCGAAGGCCGGCGGCTCGCGATGGATCTCCCAGCGCTCGATGTTCTCGCCGGTGAGCGGCGAGTCGAGGGGCTCACCCACGACGTTGAGGACGTGACCCAGCACGGCGTCACCCACGGGCACGGTGATGCCGTGACCGAGGTTGCGCACCGGGGTGCCGCGGCGCAGACCGTCGGTGGGCTTCATGGTGACCACGCGCACACGGCTGTCGCCGATCTGCTGGGCGACCTCGGCCATCACGACGACGTCCTTGTCGCCGTCGTTGAGGGTCATCTCGAGGGCGGAGTTGATCTCGGGGAGAGATCCGCGCGGGAACTCCACGTCGACCACGGGGCCGGCGATGGCGACCACGCGGCCGTCCTTGAGTTGGGTGGTGTTGTCGGTGACGGTCATCGGGGGACTTGTCTCCTGGTTGCGGCGGTCAGTGGATCGACTGCGTGTGGTCGGTGCGATCGAGGTGATCGGGGAACAGATGGGCGGGAGTGAAGTGGGAGGGCGCGAATTCGTCCTTCTCGCCCTTGTCGGCGGCGAGGGCCTCGGCACCGCCGACGATCTCCATGATCTCGGTGGTGATCGCGTCCTGACGGGCGCGGTTCATGGTGCGGCTGAGCTGCACCTTGAGGTCCTCGGCGTTGTCGGTGGCGGCCTTCATGGCCCGCTGGCGCGAGGCGTGCTCGGAGGCTGAGGCGTCGAGCAGGGCCGAGAACAGCCGCGACTCGAGATAGCGGGGCAGGATCTCGTTGAGGATGCCGGTGGGTGAGGGCTCGTACTCGAGATCGGCGGTGGGACCGTCGGCGGCCTCCACCTCGGGGACCTCGAGGGGCAGGAACCGCTGCACGACCGCCTGCTGCACACCGGCCGACAGGAAGCGGGTGTAGGCGAGATCGACATACGCGAGCTCGCCGGTCTCGTACCGGCGACGCACGGTGGCGGCCACATCACGGGCGTTGTCGTAGACGGGTTGATCGGTCATGCCCTCGAAGGCGGCGTCGAGCTCGAGTCCCTGGAACTTGAACTGCTTCTGCGCCTTCTTGCCGACCACGATGAGCGAGAAGCCCAGGCCCTTGGCGCGGGCCGCCGCCATGGCCCGCTCGGCGGCCCGGATGACGTTGGTGTTGTAGGCGCCGCACATGCCACGGTCGGAGGTGATCACCACGAACGCCGCGATGCGGGCCTCGGGGTTCTCGCGCAGCAGCGGATGCTCCTTGGCCGCACCGGCTCGGAGCAGATCGATGATGACCGAGGTGATCTCGTCGCTGTAGGGACGAGCAGAAGCCGCGCGGTCCTGGGCCTTCACGACCCGGGTGGCCGCGATGAGCTCCATGGCGCGCGTGATCTTCTTCGTCGACTCGACGCTCTTGATGCGTCGGCGAAGGATCCGCTCCTGACCTCCGGCCACGACTAGACCTCGGTCGTCCCGGTCGGGGCGGTCTCGGTGGCCCGGAACTCCTGGGCGAAGGCCTTGACGGCATCATCGACCGCAGCGGGGAGATCGCCGGAGGAGCGGATCTCGTCGAGCAGCGAGGCGTAGCGACCGCGCATGAAGTCGAGCAGATCGGCCTCGAAGCGCTTGACGTCGGAGACGGGGATGTCGTCGAGGTAGCCGTTGGTGCCGGCGTAGATCACGACGACCTGCTCCTCGACCGGCATGGGCGAGTTGAGGTTCTGCTTGAGCAGCTCGGTGAGGCGGTACCCGCGCTCGAGCTGGGCGGCCGAGATCTTGTCGAGCTCGGAGCCGAAGGTGGCGAAGGCCTCGAGCTCGCGGAACTGGGCGAGGTCGAGCTTGAGGGTGCCCGAGACCTTCTTCATGGCCTTGATCTGGGCGGCGGAGCCCACGCGGGACACCGAGATGCCCACGTCGACGGCCGGACGCACACCGGACTTGAACAGGTCGTCCTGCAGGTACACCTGGCCATCGGTGATCGAGATCACGTTGGTGGGGATGTAGGCCGAGACGTCGCCGGCCTTGGTCTCGATGACCGGGAGGGCGGTGAGTGAACCGGCACCCAGCTCATCGGAGAGCTTGGCGGCCCGCTCGAGCAGGCGGCTGTGGAGATAGAACACGTCGCCGGGGTACGCCTCGCGGCCCGGGGGGCGGCGCAGCAGCAGGGCCAGCTGTCGATAGGCCTCGGCCTGCTTGGAGAGGTCGTCGTAGACGATGAGGCCGTGCTCGCCGTTGTCCATCCAGTGCTGACCGATGGCGCAGCCGGCGTAGGGGGCGAGGTACTTGAAGGGGGCCGGATCGGAGGCCGGGGCCACCACGACGCAGGTGTACTCCATGGCGCCGTACTCGGTGAGGGTGTTCACCGTCTGGGCGACGGTGGAGGCCTTCTGCCCGATGGCCACGTAGATGCACTTCACCCCGAGACCCTTCTGGTTCAGGATGGTGTCGACGCAGACGGTGGTCTTGCCGGTCTTGCGGTCACCGATGACCAGTTCGCGCTGACCGCGCCCGATGGGGGTCATGGCGTCGATCGACTTGATGCCGGTCTGCAGCGGCTCGTGCACCGGCTTGCGACCGGTGATGCCGGGGGCCTGGATCTCCATGCGGCGCATCTGGGCGCCGACGATGGGGCCACGACCGTCGATGGGTTCGCCGAGGGCGTTGACCACGCGACCGAGCATGGCGTCGCCGACCGGCATCGAGAGGATGCGGCCGGTGGCTCGCACGGGCGAACCCTCCTCCACCGCAGCCGCCGACTCGGCGTCACCGAGGATGACGGCGCCGATCGAGTCCTCGTCGAGGTTCAGCGCAAGGCCCACGGTGCCGCCCTCGAACTCGAGCAGCTCGTTCACGCCGACATCGGGGAGACCCGACACCCGGGCGATGCCGTCGCCGACCTCGAGCACCCGTCCGACCTGGGTCGACTCGAGTGACGGGGTGAAGCCCGACAGGTTCTTCTGGAGAGCGGCGGTGATGTCGCCGGTGTTGATGGTGAGTTCAGCCATGGAGGGTTCCTGTGATCTCAGAATGACTCGCGGAGTTGGGACAGACGCTGGCGGACGGAGCCGTCGATGACGGTGTCGCCGATCTGGGTGACGAGGCCGCCGAGGACGGCGGGGTCGACGATGACCACGACCTCGACCTGCTTGCCGGTGCTCTTCGCCAGCGCAGAAGCCAGACGGCTCTTCTGCTCATCGGAGAGGGCCACGGCGGAACGGACCTGGGCGACGACCTTCTCGCCCCGGGCCGCCTGCAGATCCAGGAGGCGATCGACGACGCTCGGCAGTTCGCGGACCCGGCCGGTGGCCACCACGAGCGAGACGAGCGAGGTCGTGAGCGGGAACGCCCGACCACCGAGGAGATCCTCGATGATCTGCTGACGGCGCTCCACGGGGATGGTGGCTTCGGTGAGGGCCTGACGGAGTTCGTCGTTGCCCTCGATGGTGCGCGACACCCGGAAGAGTTCATCGATGATCTCGTTGCCGTTGCCCTCGGCCGAGATCAGCGTGAGGAAGGCGTCGGCGTAGAGGTTGCTGCGATCGCTCATGATCAGGCACCCACCTTGTCGATGTAGTTGTCGATCAGCTGCGACTGGGTGGTGGCGTCGAGGGCGTTGGCCACCACGGCCTCGGCGGCACCGATGGCGAGCACACCGATCTCGGCCTGCAGATCGCTGGTGGCCTGGGCCTTGGCGGCCTCGACGTCGGCCGCACCGCGGGCCCGCAGGTCGGCGGCATCGGTGCCGGCCTTGGCGATGATCTGGGCCCGGACCGCTGCTGCGGTGTCGCGGGCCTCGGCCACGATCCGGCGACGCTCGTTGTCGGCATCGGCGAGATCGGCCTCGACCGCCGCGAGCTTGGCCTCGGCCTCGGCCCGGGCGGCGGCGGCCGACTCGAGCTCGGTGCGGA
The DNA here is from genome assembly GCA_018969405.1 of Acidobacteriota bacterium. Classification (GTDB taxonomy): domain Bacteria; phylum Actinomycetota; class Acidimicrobiia; order Acidimicrobiales; family Acidimicrobilacustridaceae; genus Acidimicrobilacustris. The sequence goes on along the minus strand of JAGWYK010000019.1, from coordinate 15,374 downwards.
TGCGGTCGATGCGACCGTTCCACATGGCCTTGATGGCGGGGCCACCCTTCCAGACGATCAGCGTGGCCACGACGAGGAACCCGATGGTTCCCCAGATGACCTCGTTGATGTCGCCGGGAAGGACCCAACCGTTCTTCGCCTCGGAAGCGAGGATGAGCATGTTCATGTCCGTTCTCCCTCCGATCAGTTCTGCGAGCCGGAACGGCGCACGTAGTCCTCGACCAGCGCGGTCTGCGCCGCACGGTCGATCGGTCGCTGCACGACGGCCTCGGCGGCACCGACAGCGATGTCCGCGATGCTCGAGGTGAGTTCGGTGCGGGCCCGGGCCTTGGCCGCGGCGATCTCGGCGGCGGCCTCGGACCGCAGGGCGGCCACCTCGGCATCCGCAGCGGAGATCTGCACGCGACGCTCGGCGTCGCCCTCCGAACGGGCCTGCTCGATGATGCCCACCGCCTCGGCACGCGCCCCGGCGAGACCGGCCTCGTAATCGGCCAGACGGGTGCTGCGCTGGGCCTCGGCGGCCTCGGCGGCCTGGAGGTCGCCCCGGATCGCGTCGGCCCGGGCCGCCAGCACCTTGGTGATGGGCGGGAGCAGGACGTACTTCATGAGCGCCCAGAGCAGCAGGAAGACCACTGCGGCCCAGAACATCTCATTGATTGTCGGGAGGATCGGGTTCTTGGCCGCTTCTTCCGTCGCCCCCTGGACATCGGTGGCGGCGGCTTCGGCGAGGACCCGGACGAGAGCGAGCACAGAGAACTCCTTGAGGCGTGCGTCGTCGTGTGGAGGGATGGATCGACCGGGTCGTCCCTCCCCGGACGGGGAGGGCGCAGCACCCGGGCGATGGATCAGACGAACTTCAGAAGGATGAAGACCACGAAGCCGATGAGGGCGAGGGCCTCGGTGAAGGCGATGCCGAGGAACATGGTCGTGCGGACCATGCCGGCGGCCTCGGGCTGACGGGCCATGGCCTGGACCGACTGGCCGACGAGGTAACCGATGCCGATGCCCGGGCCGATGGCGGCGAGGCCGTAGGCCAGACCGGCATTGGTGGCACCGTTGATGGCCTGGTAATCGGCCTTCTGGAGCCCTTCGGCGGCGGTTGCGGCGGCTTGCGCAAGGATGCTCATTGGTTGTTGCTCTCCTGTTGTGGGTGTTGCGCCCCCGGCGACCACCGGTGACGACATCGGGACGGGGGCGGGTTCGCCCCCGTGAGGATCAGTGTTCGGCGTGCAGCGAGCTGCCGATGTAGACGGCGGCGAGGATGGTGAAGATGTAGGCCTGCAGGAACGCCACCATGATCTCGAAGCCGGTGAGGCCGACGAGCATGGCGAACGAGAGCGGCAGGACGATGGCCAGCAGCGAGGCCGTGAACAGCGTGATGCAGAGCACGCTGAAGGTCACGAGCAGGATGTGCCCGGCGAGCATGTTGGCGAAGAGACGCACGGCCAGCGAGAAGGGTCGCACGATGAAGGTCGAGAGGAACTCGATCGGGATGACCAGCGGCAGCAGCGCCTTCGGCACACCGCTCGGGGCGACGGCGTTGATGAAGTACTTCGGGCCCTGATGCTTGAGGCCGACGGCGATGTAGAACGCCCAGGTGAACAGGGCCAGCACCGCAGGGCCGGCCATGCGGGCGTTGGCCGGCATGTGGAAGAACGGGATGACCTCGAAGATGTTGGTGATGAGGATGAAGAAGAACAGGCTCACCAGATAGGGCAGGTACTTGATGCCCTCGGGACCCATGGTCTCGAGCACGATGCCCTCGCGGATGAAGTCCACCGAGGACTCCACCAGGTTCTGCGCACCCTTCGGAACCAGCGACTTGGACCGTCCGGCGATGAAGAACAGCAGCGAGGTGACGACCAGTGCGACCACGTTGATGAACGCGATCTTGTTGAAGCCGTACCAGGAGCCTTCGGGACCGAACCAGTTCGGCCATTCGACGAGGTTCTGGATCGGTGGGAACTCGAGTCCGAGGATCACGATGCGGACGACTCCTTCAGGGGCGACTGGTACGACGACTGGGTGAGACGGAGGGACAGGACGGGTGCACCCGGGGGTGGACTGCGGGGGATGTGGTGCGGAGGACTACTTCGGGGGGCTCGGCTTGAGGGCCGGGAAGGCGAGGGAGGCGGAGATGTAGCGCATCTCCCAGAACAGCAGACCGAGGTGCGCCACGATGATCGTGATTCCGAGTGGCACGAGTGCCACCCACGATGCATCGCGGACCAACCAGATGGCCAGGAAGATGAGCGCCAGACGGATGAGGTAGCCGAACAGCGCGACACCCATCATCAGACCCGGCGAGATACTTGCAGACCAGGACAATAGCGCCCCAGCCAGAGCGAAATTGCAGACCACGATGGCGAGCCCGTAGGCGGTGGACAGTGCCCCGTCGACCCCCCAGATGAGCCCGAAGACCAGCACCAGGACGGGGGCGATGATGGCCGCCCGCTTGACGATGTCGCGGACGATCATGGTCTCGGGGGCCGGGCCCTCCACGGCGGACGGGGAGGTCATCGCCGGGACCACGGTCCGTTCTCGGCATGCGCCTCCATCTCGGCGCGGTACTGGAAGTAGATCTTGGTGACCACGCCGGCCAGCCCCACCACGGCGAACAGCACGGTGAGCAGCGGCGTGGTGCCGAAGAGGTGGTCGAGTCCGAAGCCGATGAGGCCCAGCAGCAACGGGGAGACGGCGAGCTCGTAGCCACCGGTGGCCCGACCCATCTGCTCGGAGATCTCGCGCTTCTGCGACACGGCCAGGACGTCCATCCTCGGGGGGAACCCGCTGCTCGACCCCTGCCGCACCACGGTCGCAGGGACCGGCCACCGGGGTTCGTGAAGAGATTCGCAAAGTACGCGAGGAGGTCCGGGGGTGCAAGTTCTGCGGGAACTGCGCCGACAGGTCGGGCTGCGGTTCCGGCCGGGTCCGGAACGGGTGGCGCAGGGGTGCCGGAGGGGATGCCGGAGGGGCTCAGGAGGGGGAGCCGACGTCCTCGTGGCGGCGGCGGCCGGTGCGGATCCCCGGGTGGAGGATCGTGTAGAGGCTCAGCAGGATGGCGGCGATGCCGAAGGGCACGACCCCGTCACCGGAGCGGCTGTAGATGGGCCACAGCACGAACCCCGACAGCAGCGCGGTCCAGGCCCACAGGATCACCACGCTGCGACGGTGACCGTGGCCGAGATCCATGAGCCGATGGTGGAGGTGCCCCTTGTCGGCGGTGGAGATCCCCGAACGCTGGCGGGCCCGGCGGATGATGGCGAAGAGGGTGTCGATGACCGGCACCCCGAGGATGACGAGGGGGATGAACAGCGGGGCGAAGAAGAAGAACGAGCTTCCCGAGAAGCTGCGATCGGTGCGCCCCCCGACGACCATGGTGGAGGCGGCCATGAGCAGACCCAGCAGCAGCGCTCCACCGTCGCCCATGAAGATGCGGGCCGGGTGCACGTTGTGAGGGAGGAACCCGAGACAGGCCCCGAGCACCACGATGGCGATCAGCGGACCGATGTTGCCGGCCACCAGCAGTCCGTCACCGCTGAGCTGCTGGGCGTAGAGGAAGAAGGTGCCGGCGGCGATGGCCACGATCCCGCCGGCGAGTCCGTCGAGACCGTCGATCAGGTTGATGGCGTTGGCCATGCCCACCACCCAGATCACCGACAGCAGGTAGGACCAGTCGGTGGAGAGCACGAACACTCCGGCGAAGGGCACGCGGAACACCAGGATCGAGATGCCGGAGATGACCAGCACACTGGCGGCGACCACCATGCCCGCCACCTTGGCCGGGGCTGAGACGTCGCGCAGGTCGTCGATGATGCCGACCCCGGCGATCAGCACCGCCGCCAGCACCAGGCCCAGCGGTTCGGTGCTGCCCTCGAACACCGCCGAGAACGAACCCATGGCCCAGGCCACACCCATGCCGACGAGCACACCGAGCAGCATCGCCACCCCTCCGAGGGTGGGGGTCGGTCGTTCGTGGACACGTCGCTCGTCGGGGCGCACCACCGCGCCGACGCGGACCGAGAGGCGGCGCACCAGGAACAGCGATGCGTAGGTCGTGACGGCCACGACGGCGAGGATCACCCCATAGGCGCCGAGCGTGGGCACGCCGCTCAGCCGTAGGGGGTGAACTTGGAGCAGAGCACGGCGACGTCGTCGCGGACTGCGGCGAGCGCAGCGTCATCGCTGCGGTCGCGCAGCGCCCGGGAGATGAGCGAGGCGATCTCGACCATCTCCGGTTCGGTCATCCCCTGGGTGGTGACCGCCGGCGTGCCGATGCGCACACCGCTGGTGACGAAGGGCGACCGGGGGTCGTCGGGGATGGTGTTCTTGTTGAGCGTGATGCCGGCCCGGTCGAGGACCGCCTGAGCCTCCTTGCCGGTGAGCTCGGCGTCGAAGTTGCGCAGGTCGAGCAGCAGCAGGTGGTTGTCGGTGCCACCGGAGACGAGGCGGAAGCCCTCCTTGGCGAGGGCCTCGGCGAGGGCGGCGGCGTTGCGCACGATCTGCTGGGCGTAGCCCTTGAACGAGGGATCGGCCGCCTCCCGGAAGGCGACCGCCTTGCCGGCCACCGCATGCTCGAGGGGACCGCCCTGCAGGCCCGGGAAGATGGCCTTGTCGATGGCGGCCGCATGCTCGGCGGTGGACAGGATGCAGCCACCACGAGGACCGCGGAGGGTCTTGTGGGTGGTGAAGGTGACGACATCCGCGTACGGCACCGGGTTGGGATGCACGCCGCCGGCGATGAGCCCGGCGATGTGGGCGGCGTCGAACATGAACAGCGCACCCACCTCATCGGCGATGGCGCGGATGGGGGCGGGATCGATGATGCGCGGATACGCCGTGGCCCCGGCGATGATCATGCGGGGACGCTCACGCCGCGCCGTGTCGCGGATCTGGTCGTAGTCGATGCGTTCGTCGGAGGCGGTCACGCCGTAGGACACGAAGTTGTAGAACAGCCCGGAGATGTTGACCGGCGACCCGTGGGTGAGATGACCACCGTGGTCCAGGCTGAGACCCATGACGGTGTCGCCCGCCTTCAGCAGGGCGAGGTACACACCGAGGTTGGCATTGGCTCCCGAGTGGGGCTGCACGTTGGCGTGATCGGCGCCGAACAGGGCCGTCACGCGCTGACGGGCGAGATCCTCGATCTCATCGACGATGAGGTTGCCGCCGTAGTACCGCTTGCCGGGATACCCCTCGGAGTACTTGTTGGTGAGGACCGACCCGGTGGCACGCATGACCGCCGGCGAGGTGAAGTTCTCCGACGCGATCAGCTGCAGTGTGGTGTTCTGCCGATCGACCTCGGCATCGAGGAGGTCGAACACGGCGCTGTCGTCGTCGGCGGGCCACGGCATCTGAGGGTCTCCCTTGGTGGTGCGCCGGTGCGGTCGGCCTTCCGGCCGCCGATCGGCGCGTCGTGCCCGGGATTGTAGTGAGGGCATCGTGCACCGTTACCGTTCTGACGTGAACGAACAGCTCGATCCCCACCTGCCCGTCATCGTCGGCGTGGGCCAGATCACCGTGCGCCCCGACCGGGGCGAGACCTCCCTCGAGCCGGTCGCCCTGATGATCGAGGCCCTGCGCCGGGCCGAGACCGACAGCGGGGGCTCCGGCCTGCTCGCCGCCGCCGATGCGGTACGCACGGTCTCACAGCTGTCCTGGCGCTATCGCAACACCCCGATGCTGGTGGCCGAGGCCATCGGTGCCCGGCCCCGGGAGCTGGCCACCTCGGTGATGGGCGGCAACCTCGCCGGCGTGATGATCGCCCGGGCCGCCGCCGAGATCCAGGCCGGAGAGGCCGAGGTGATCCTGCTGTGCGGTGGTGAGGCCACCCGATCGGTGTCGATGGCCCGAGCGGCCGGGCAGCGTCCCGACTGGACCACCCAACCCGATGACACGCCCCCACCGACGATGATCGGCGATGAGCGACCATTGGTCAGCGAGGTCGAGTCGGCCCGGGGCATCGCCATGCCGGTGCATGTGTATCCCCTGTTCGAGAACGCCCTCCGGGCGCGCCTGGGCCTCAGCATCGAACAGCACCAGCAGCGGCTCGGCATCCTGTGGTCGGCCTTCGCCGAGGTGGCGCGGGACAACCCGCAGGCCTGGATCCGCAGCGGGTTCAGCCCGGACGAGATCGCCCGGCCCGCCGAGGACAACCGCATGATCTCGTTCCCGTACACCAAGCGCCTGTGCTCCAACAATCAGGTCGATCAGGGTTCGGGCCTCATCATCACCTCGGTCGCCGCGGCCACCGCAGCCGGTGTCCCCCGCGACCGCTGGGTGTTCCTCCATGCCGGCACCGAGGCGGTGGATCACTGGAACGTGTCGAACCGCGCCGACCTGTGCTCCTCCCCTGCGCTGCGTCTGGCCGGCCGCGACGCCTGTGCCCTCGCCGAGATCACCGTCGACGAGATCGATCATGTCGATCTCTACTCCTGCTTCCCCGCCGCGGTGCAGATCGGGGCGATCGAGCTCGGCCTCGTCGACGCACCCGCATCCGACGGCCCCGCAGGAGAGGACGCCGGCTGGGGCGGCATCGGTGCCCGCCTGCCGCTCACCGTCACCGGCGGGATGAGCTTCGCCGGCGGTCCCTGGAACGACTACACCAGCCACGGCGTGGCCACCATGGTCGACGTGCTGCGCGAGGACCCCGGTTCCATCGGGCTGTGCACCGCCAACGGCGGCTACACCACCGAGCATGCCGTGCTGGTGCTGTCCACCGCGCCGCCGCGGCGCGGCGTCTACGGCCACAGCGAACCGCAGGCCGAGGTGGACGCCCTCCCCCGGGTCGAGCTGGACGATGCCTGGGTCGGACCCGTCACCGTCGAGAGCGCCACCGTGGCCCACGATCGGAGCGGCCCCACCCATGCCATCGTGGCGGCCCGCACCCCCTCCGGGGATCGCACCTGGTGCCGCAGCACCGACCCGGCGTTCATGGAGGCGGTGGCCACCACCGAGCTCATCGGTCGCCGGGGGCGTCGCTCGGCGGACGGTTCGATCGACCTCGACGGAGACTGACCCCGGACCGGCGGGTCGGCGGCGGGCTCAGGGACGCTGGTTGGCCTTGAGGCGATCGGCGAGCAGCGTGAGCACGCGCTCCTCGGCCATCGGCATCTCCGACAGCAGCGTGCGGAAGGCGCGGGTGTCGAACTCGAGCAGGCGGATCGGCGACTCGGCCACCACCGTGGCGGTGCGGGGTCGCCGATCGATGAGCGCCATCTCGCCGACCATCGAGCCCGGCCCGAGGGTGACGATGTGCTCGTCGGCCACATAGACGCCGGCGTAGCCCGCCTCGATGATGTAGCACTCCTGTCCGACCCGGCCCTGGTCGATGATGACGGTGCCGGTCTCGGCCTCGACATCGGAGGCGAGCTCGCCCACCCGAGCGAGGTCGCTGTCGCTGAAGCCCTCGAAGAACTCGAGGGGACGAAGGCGGTCGGCGGCGTTCTCCGCCTTGCATCGCTTCCCGAACATGGAACCCTCCGATGATCCGAACCCGTCGAATGAACGCCGATCGCGCCCGTGGGGGATGATGGTAGGCGCATCCGACCACGTCTGAACGGAGAAATTGTGGTCTCTGAGATCTTCGACCCCAGCGTCTGGACCGTCGTCCCCGGATTCGACGACCTGACCGACATCACCTACCACCGGGCCATCGAGCACGGAACGGTCCGGGTGGCCTTCGATCGGCCGGAGGTCCGCAACGCCTTCCGGCCCCGCACCGTCGACGAGCTGTACCGGGTCCTGGACCATGCCCGCATGTCGAGCGATGTGGGCTGCGTGCTGCTCACCGGCAACGGACCCTCCCCCCGGGACGGAGGCTGGGCGTTCTGCTCCGGCGGCGATCAGCGCATCCGGGGCCGCGACGGCTACCGCTACGCCGAGGGCGAGACCTCCGAGTCCATCGACCCCGCCCGCACCGGTCGGCTGCACATCCTCGAGGTCCAGCGCCTCATCCGCTTCATGCCCAAGGTGGTGATCTGCGTGGTGCCCGGCTGGGCCGCCGGTGGGGGCCACAGTCTGCATGTGGTCGCCGATCTCACCCTCGCCAGCGCCGAGCACGCCCGCTTCAAGCAGACCGATGCCGACGTGGCCAGCTTCGACGGCGGGTTCGGGTCGGCCTACCTCGCCCGCCAGGTCGGACAGAAGTTCGCCCGGGAGATCTTCTTCCTCGGCCGCGAGTACACCGCCGAGCAGGCCCACCGCATGGGCATGGTCAACGAGGTCGTGCCGCACGCCGAGCTCGAGGCCACGGCGCTCGAATGGGGACGGCTCATCAACGGCAAGAGCCCCACTGCGCAGCGCATGCTCAAGTTCTCGTTCAACCTCATCGACGACGGTCTGGTCGGTCAGCAGGTGTTCGCCGGCGAGGCCACCCGTCTGGCCTACATGACCGATGAGGCCGCCGAGGGACGCGACTCGTTCCTCGAGAAGCGCGACCCCGACTGGTCACGGTTCCCCTGGCACTTCTGAGCCTCAGGCGCCGCTGCTCACCACCAGGATCACGCCGATGAGGGCGAGGACCACTCCGATGGTCTGTTCACGCTCGAGGCGTTCGCCATCGATCTGGCGGGCCAGCACCAGCGTGGTGACCGGGAACATCGAGGACAGTGCGGCCACCACCGGCAGCGCGCCGCTGCGGGTGGCCACGCCGTAGAGCGTGACTGCCAGCGCATCGCCCACACCGGCGGCGACCACCAGACGCAGATCCGCCCGACCAGGTGAGCGCGGTGCCCGGGTGGCGAGCACCACCGTGATGAGCAGCATCGGGTAGAGGAGCCGCATCACCAGCAGGGTGGACAGCGCACTGTCCTCGCTGCCGTTGGCCACGGCCAGCAGCGAGACACCGATGCCCAGTGCTGCGGCCAGGGCCAGCAGGATGGGCCGATGCCCCCCCGTGCGGAACAGCCGCAGGTGGGGGCCCCCGGCGAGGATCACGCCGACGATGGCCAGCGCGATGCCGGCCGAGCGCAGCGGCCCGGGGCCCTCGCCGCGGAGGAATCCCGCCACGACCGGCACCAGCACCGAGGTGCTGGCGATGGGGGCGACCACCCCCATGACGCCGGTGGCCAGCGCACGGTAGAGCGCCACGATGCCCAGCGATCCCCCGACGGCGGCCACCGCTCCCCATCCGATCGTGCTGGAGGTGAACCGCAGATCGCCGCTGGCGAGGGCCACCACCGCCACGGTGGGCAGAGCGACGAGACTGGCCCACAGCAGCACCGTCGCCGACGAGCTCCGCTTGGACGCCGTGCCCCCGCAGAAGTCCGCGCTGCCCCACAGGATCGAGGAGAGGAGCGCGAGCAGGATGGCCACGCCGCAGCGTAGGTCGGCGCCGGTCCCGGGATGGTCAGCCGAGATGCAGTGGCACCTGCGAATGGGCGCGGGCCCAGATCGAGGTGATGCGGACCGGTTCGGCGGCGAGGTCGTACTCGGGGAACCGTCGATGCCACTGCTCGAAGGCCACGCGGGCCTCGAGGCGGGCGAGGTTGGCGCCGAGACAGTGATGCACACCATGGCCGAGGGCGAGGTGACGGGTGATGCGACGATCGATGTCGAATCGTTCGGGATCGACGAACTCGCGATCGTCGTGGTTGGCGGAGCCCCAGACGAGCATCACCCGGGCCTCGGCGGGGATGTCGACGTCGTGGATGCGCACCGGACGTGTCGTGCGCCGGGCCAGGGCCTGCACCGGCGACTCGATGCGCAGCATCTCCTCGATGGCCGCCGGCCATCGCGTCGGCTCGGCGACGAGGGTGGCTCGGGCCTGTGGGTGCTGGGCCAGCAGCACCAGTCCGTTGCCGATGAGACTCGAGGTCGTGTCGTTCCCGGCGAGGATCAGCAGCATGCAGAATCCGAGCAGCTCCTCCTCGGTGAGACGCTCACCATCGAGCTCGACGGCCAGCAGCGCCGACATCATGTCCTCACCCGGTCGAGCCCGACGTTCGGCCAGCAGTTCGGTGAACATGGCGTAGATCGCCATGGCCGCGTTGGCGAAGTCCTCGCCCCCGGTGATCTCCAGGAAGGACTCGGTGTGGCGACGGAACTCGGGGACGAGATCCTCGGGCACGCCGATCATGCGGGCGATCACGAGGCTGGGCAGCACCGCGGCGAACGCATGCTGGGCCTCGCACACCATCGAGGGATCGATGCCGTCGAGCACGCCATCGGCCAGTTCCCGGATGGTCGGCTCGAACTCGGCCACCCGTCGGGGGGTGAACGCCCGGGACACCAGCGCCCGCGCCGCGGTGTGCTCGGGGGGATCGAAGAAGATCAGCTGGGTGTTGATGCCGGCGGACTCGGGCACGACGCTGCTGAAGGTGGCATGGTCGTGCACCGCCGCCCACACGTCGTCGAAGCGGGTCAGGACATGGGCGCCGGTGATCGGATCGTGATGCACGGGATCGTGATCGCGCAGGAGGCGGTAGTCGTCGTAGAGGGTGGTCTGGAACGTCGGGCTCGACGGGTCGTAGCGGGGTTCGGTCATGAGGTCGCGCTCCGACGGGCCACCACGGCGCGACTGCGGCCGGTGAGATCGGCGCCGATCTCCACCTCGACGAATCCGGCCGCACGGGCGAGTCCGGCGACCGCCTCGGCCTGATGGGGGGCGAGTTCGACCACCAGGACCCCGTCGGCAGCCAGCCACTCCGGGGCCTCGCCGACGATCCGCCGAAGATCATCGAGTCCGTCGGGCCCGCTGAACAGCGCCGAGGAGGGCTCCCAGTCGCGCACCACGGCGGGGAGGTCGTCGTCGAGGGCCACATAGGGCGGGTTCGACACGAGGAGATTGATCGCCCCCCGATGCTCGGCGGGAACGGCGGCGAACCACTCCCCCGGCTCCGCGATGCGGACCCGGGTGGCGGCCCGTCCGAGACCGGCGAGGTTGGCCCGGGCCACCGCCAGTGCATCGGCGGACGCATCGGTGAGCAGCACCTCCACCTGCTCGCGCTCGGCGGCGATCGAGAGACCGATCGCCCCCGACCCGGTGCCGAGGTCGACGGCGATCAGGATGCGGTCCGGCTCCCGCAGGCGATCGAGTTCGGCGAGCGCCAGGTCGACCACGGTCTCGGTCTCCGGTCGGGGGATGAGCACCCGCCGATCGACGAGCAGATCGAGGTCGCGGAACCCCCATCGGCCGAGCACGTACTGCAGCGGTTCGCCGAGACGGCGCCGCTCGAGCATGGTGTCGAAGAAATGCATCCCCCGCTCGGTGACGGGATCATCGAGACCGAGCACGTAGTCGGCCCCGAGGTTGCCCGAGGCCCGCTCGATGATGCGACGGGCGTCGACCCCCGGCCGGTCGGTCACCGGTGCGAGGGCCCGCTCGGCCTCGGCCTGCAGAGCCCGCCAGGACACCGTGGCACCGTCTGGATCGTCGGCGGCCGGGACCATCACTCCTCGCGTTCGCGCAGCTGCGTGGCCCGTTCGTCGGCCACGAGGGCGTCGACGACCTCGTCGAGCTCGCCGCCGAGCACCTTGTCGAGCTTGTAGAGCGTGAGTCCGATGCGATGGTCCGAGAGCCGGTTCTCCTTGAAGTTGTAGGTCCGGATCTTCTCCGATCGTCCTCCACCACCGGTCTGGGCCCGACGCGCCCCCGAGGCCTCGGCGGCCTGCCGATCCTGCTCGGCCTGCAGCAGCCGGCTGCGCAGCACCCGCAGGGCCTTCTCACGGTTCTGGATCTGGCTCTTCTCGTCCTGCATCGCCACCACCACCCCGGTGGGCAGATGGGTGATGCGCACCGCCGAGTCGGTGGTGTTGACCGACTGACCCCCGGGTCCGGAGGAGCGGTAGACGTCAATGCGCAGCTCGTTCATGTCGAGCTGCACATCGACCTCGTCGGCCTCGGGCAGCACGGTGACCGCGGCGGAGGAGGTGTGCACCCGCCCCTGGCTCTCGGTGACCGGCACCCGCTGCACCCGATGCACGCCACCCTCATGCTTCATGCGACTCCAGACCCCATCGCCGGCGAGACGGAAGGTGACGTCGCTGAACCCTCCGAGATCGGACTCCTGAGCCTCCATGACCTCGAAGCGCCAGCCCCGACGAGTGGCGTAGGAGCGGTACATCTCGAACAGATCACGGGCGAAGAGATTCGCCTCCTCGCCCCCCTCCGCCCCGCGGATCTCGACGATCACATTGCGATCGTCGTTGGGATCCTTGGGCAGCAGCAGGACCTTGATCTCCTCGTCGAGTCGAACGATGGATGCCTCGGCCGCATCGATCTCGACGCGCAGCAGTTCGCGATCCTCCGCATCGGCCTCGGTGTACATCTCCCTGGCGATGGCCAGATCGGCGGTGGCGTCACGCAGGTCGCGCAGACGACCGACCAGATCGCCGAGGTCGCGGTAGCGGCGACTGAGCTCGGCGTAGCGGGACTGGTCGGAGATGACCTCGGGGTCGGCGATCGACCGTTCGACCTCGGCGTACTCCCGCTCCATGTCGCCCAGACGGTCGAGCAGGTTCATACGAAGGCTCCGGCCTCGGCGGTGCGCCAGTCGCCTCGCACCAGGATGAACTCCGCCGGCTGGGCCAGGGCGGCACCGAGGGCGCGGGTGGCGGGATGGGCGTCCCGTTCGGGCAGCACCACGAGGAGCCGGGCCGAGGGGGCATGGGCGAGTCGGGCATCGGCCGCCGCCGGGATGAGGTCGAGGTCGATGCCCACCGAGCAGGCCACGACCACATCGTGGCCGGAGGCGTCGCGGCCCACGGCGATGCTGGCCCCGGCGTCCTTGAGGCTCTCGCGGACCACCGTGGCGTGGGCGGGACGCAGTTCGACGAGATCGATCAGCGCGGGATCGGAGACCAGACGCCAGCGCAACCACCCCTCGGGGGCGAGCTGGCGCAGCGGATGGGGCTCGGCCTCGGGGCGGCGGACGGCATCGACACTGCCCAGCACCGAGGCCAGAGCCTCTGCGGTCGGCAGCGCACCATGCACCATGGTGAACGCCTCACGGTCGTGACGTCCCACACCGACCTCGACCCGGGCGCCCTCCTCGCCCACGACGACCCGGGCGATCTCGAGTCCGCGGATCTCGCCGGCGATCCCGGCGCGATCGATGACCACATCGACCCCGGCCTCATGGAGCACCGAGGCTGCGGTGACGGCGATCGGTTCGGGGACGGGAGCCGGCGGAGGCGGCGCCGGCGCCACGGGGTGCAGCACGCGACCGCGCACCGACCACACCACGGGCGGATCGGCGAACAGCGCAGCACGCCGGGCCACGACACCGGCGGCCTCCTCATCGTCGACCATGAGCTGCACCGACTGAGCCCCGTCACGGGTCGACCACACCATGGCCGGGCCGACGGCGCGCACGGCGTCACCGTCGAGCAGCACCCAGCGGGTGTCGTCGACGCGCACGGCCGCGCCGAACGGGAGCGGGACGGCGACGGTGGATCCGAGACCGAGATGGTCGGCGACCAGGGCGCGGACCTTGGCCGCGAGGAGACCGGCGCGCTGGTCGGCGGAGACGGGAACGACAGGCCCCTGGGAGGTCGGACTACTTACGGCGCTTGCCGTAGCGCTTCTCGAACTTCTCGATGCGACCACCGGTGTCCACGAGCTTCTGCTTGCCCGTGTAGAAGGGATGGCACTCGTTGCAGAGTTCGGAGCTGAGTTCGGCCTTGGTGGAACGGGTGGTGAAGGTGTTGCCGCAGGAGCAGCGCACCGTCGCCTCGACGTAGTTGGGATGGATGTCGGCCTTCATCGCAGCACTCCAGGGAGAAGATGGAGACGAGAGTCTGCCGGACGGGACGGGTGAGCCGCAATCCCGGGGTGGCTGCCCGCTCAGCCCTTGGCGATCTCGGCCAGGAACTCGTCGTTGGTGCGGAAGGTCCCGAGCCGCTCGGTGAGCATCTCGAGGCCCCCGGCCCCCGAACCGCTCTCGGCGGCCAGACCCGACAGCACCCGGCGGAGCTTGTAGACGTTCTGGAGCTGCTTGCGGTCGTAGAGCAGTTCCTCGTGGCGGGTGGAGGACCCGTCGACGTCGATGGCGGGATAGATGCGCCGCTCGGCCAGCCGACGATCGAGACGCAGCTCCATGTTGCCCGTGCCCTTGAACTCCTCGAAGATCACCTCGTCCATGCGGGAGCCGGTGTCCACCAGGGCGCTGGCGAGGATGGTGAGCGAACCACCCTCCTCCACGTTGCGGGCCGCTCCGAAGAACTTCTTGGGCGGGTACAGCGCACCGGTGTCGATACCGCCGGACATGACGCGCCCGGTGGTCGGGGCGGCGAGGTTGTGGGCGCGGGCGAGGCGGGTGATGCCGTCGAGGATGATGACGACATCGGCACCGTCCTCCACCAGACGCTTGGCCCGCTCGATGACCAGCTCGGCCACTGCGATGTGCTCCTCGGCGGGGCGGTCGAAGGTGGAGGCGATGACCTCACCCGACACCGAGCGTCGCATGTCGGTGACCTCCTCGGGCCGCTCGTCGACGAGCAGCACCATGAGGTGGACCTCCGGGTTGTTCGCCTCGATCGACCGGGCGATCTGCTTCATGATCGTGGTCTTGCCCGCCTTGGGGGGCGACACGATGAGCCCGCGCTGGCCCTTGCCGATCGGCGAGATCAGATCGATGATGCGCGCCGTCATGTTGTAGGGCTCATCACGACTCGACAGCATCAGGCGGGAGTCGGGGAACAGCGGCGTCAGGTCATCGAAGCGTCGGCGGTCACGGGCCTGCTCGGGATCGACCCCGTTGACGGTGTCGATGCGCAGCAGCGCCGGGTTCTTCTCGTTGCGGGTGGCCGGTCGACAGGCGCCGGCGACGAGATCGCCCCGACGCAGCGAGAACTGCCGCACCTGCTTGACCGAGACGTAGACGTCGTCACGGGTGGGCAGATAGCCGGCCACACGGATGAAGCCGTAGCCCTCATCGCGGAGGTCGAGCACCCCGGAGACCTCGGTCGGCTCGCCCACGAACGGCTCATCGGGACGTTCGCGCGGGAGATCACGAGCCCCCTCGCGATCACCGCCCCGTCCCCGGCGGCGGCGTCGACGACCGCCCTCGCCCGGTTCGCCCGGTCCGTCCTCGAGCAGCTCGGGAGGCGTGGGCACGGTCTCGACGTCAGGATCCACCGTGGGCCCGGCTCCCTCGACGTCCTCGGCGGCGGAGGTGTCGGTCACCGGGTCGACCGAGTCCTGCTCGGCCGGCTCGGCCGGAGCCGGCGTCTCGGTGGACGCCTCCGCACCGATCTCCGGCCCGGCCTCCGACCCGGTGGTCGCTGCGGCATCAGCCGCCTCCGGCGCCTCATCGGCGGCCGTGGTGACACCGGCGAGTTCCAGGATCAGATCGATGACGGTCGCCTTCTTGGCCCGGGCGGCCGGCTTGCCCCCGAGGGCCTTGGCGATGGAGACGAGTTCGTCGCGCTCC
>JAGWYK010000078.1 GCA_018969405.1 Acidobacteriota bacterium | reverse complement strand
AGCACCGGAGCCGAGGTGCGCCTGGACATCGCCGAGCGGGCCGAGGCCAGTCGCGACTGGTGGCCGCTCGCCATGGGCTGGGCCGGCACCGATCAGGTCGCCGCACTCGCCGCTGCGGTGGTGGCCCCCACCGGGGTCGAGCAGGTCCCCGAGGTGCTGCGCCTGTGTCACGAGGCCCGCGTGCCGGTCACCCCGGCGGCCGGACGCAGTGGCGTGGTCGGCGGTTCGGTCCCGCTGCACGGTGGTGTGCTGCTGGACCTGTGCGGACTGGCCGGTATCCGCTCGGTCGATCGAGAGTCGAACGTGGTCGATGTGCTGGCCGGCACCTTCGGCGATGTGTTCGAGGCGGAGCTGCAGGCCGAGCACGGACGCACCGTGGGGCACTGGCCGCAGTCGGTCGCACTCTCCTCCGTCGGCGGATGGCTGGCCTGCCGGGGCGCCGGTCAGTTCTCGAACCGCTACGGCAAGATCGAGGACATCGTGATCGGGCTCGACGTGGTTCTGGCCGACGGCACCACGCTCACCACCGGGGGCCACGCCCGTCAGTCGGCGGGACCCGATCTCAACCAGCTGTTCGTGGGGTCCGAGGGCACCCTCGGCGTGATCACCGGGGCGCGCCTGCGGGCCCACCCGATCGCCGGGGCCACCCATCGCTCGGCCTGGAGCTTCCCCACCTTCGAGGCGGGGGCCGATGCCTGTCGCCGCATCACCCAGCGCGGTCTGGCGCCGGCGGCACTACGCCTCTACGACGCGGCCGAGGCCGACCGCAGCCATCACACCGGCGATGTGGCGCTTCTGCTGGTGTTCGACGAGGGCGACCCCGAGGTCGTGCGAGCCGCCGAGGTCATCACCACCGCCGAGTGCACCGGTGGAGCCATCCCCGCCAGCCCGCTCGACGAGGCGCTGGTCGAGCATTGGCTGGGCCACCGCAACGACGTCTCCGCCCTGGAGGCGCTGATCTCTCGGGGCTACGTGGTCGACACCATGGAACTCACCGTGGCCTGGTCGGGTCTCGACGCGCTCTACGTCGCGGTCCGCGACGCCATCGCCGCGGTGCCCGGCGTCATCTCGGCCACGGCGCATCTCTCGCACAGCTACACCGATGGGGCCTGTCTCTACTTCACCTTCGCCGGCAGACCCGCCGAGCCCGGCCCCGCCGCGTTCGAGGCGCTCTATGTGGCCTGCTGGGAGGCCGGCACCCGCACTGCGCTGCGCCTCGGCGGTTCGCTCAGCCATCATCACGGCGTGGGACTCAACCGATCGCGCTTCATGGCCGACGCCCTCGGCGGCGGTGGCCTGCACACCCTCGCCGCCATCAAGGACGCCCTCGACCCGCACGGCATCCTCAACCCGGGCAAGCTCGGACTGCCCTCCGCCTTCGGACCCTCGGCGTTCCCCTCGGGACCACGCCCATGAACATCTTCGATCGTCGGGTCGTGCTGAGCGGCGCACTGTCGGGGCTGTTCTTCGCGCTGCCCGCCGCGGTCGCCCAGCGCACCGTGTTCTCCGACGCCCCGATGAACGGCGTGATGCTGTTCGTCATCTTCTTCGCCGGCGCCCTCGCCGGTTTCGCCGCGGCACGACCCATGCCGATGCACGCGCTCATGCACGGCGCAGCGGCCGGCCTGGTCACCTTCCTCGGACCGCAGATCGTCTATCTGGTCGCCACCCGCCAGTTCCCCAATCCGCTGGCCGTCATCTTCGGCGGACTGATGTTCGCCTCGCTCGGCACCATCGGGGCCTACATCGCCGTCTGGCGCGATGCCCAGGACACCGCCAGGAGGAACCGCGCATGAGCATCCTCGTCGTCGATGTGGGCACCTCGGGGGTGCGTGCCGCGGTGGTCCGGCCCGACGGATCGGTCACCGCCGTGCACCATGTCGAGGTCCTCCCCGATTCGCCCATGGCGGGACTCGTCGAGTTCGACGCCGCGGCGATGGCCGCCGCCGCGCTCGATGTCGCCCGCCGCACCCTCGCCGAGGCCGGGCCGGTCGACGCCGTCGGGGTGGCCACCCAGCGGGCCTCGTCGATCGTGTGGGATCGCGCCACCGGCACACCGCTGGCCCCCGGGCTCGGCTGGCAGGATCTCCGCACCGTCGGCGACTGCCTCGTGCTGCAGGCCGAGGGGCTGCGCTTCGCTCCGAACCAGTCGGCCACCAAGTTCACCCATCTGCTGGCACTGGTCGACCCCGACCGCGTCCGTGACCTGTGCATCGGCACCGTCGACTCCTGGATCGTCTGGAACCTCACCGACGGCGCCGCCCACGTCACCGATGTCAGCAACGCCGCGGTCACCGGCCTGATGCGAGCCGATGGCACCGACTGGGACGACGCGCTGCTCGCCCGCCTCGGCATCCCGCGCTCGGCGGTGCCCGCACTGGTCGACTCCTCCGGTTCGATCGCTCCCGCCACCGTGCTCGAGGGGGCACCGATGATCTGCGGGCTGGCCGGTGACCAGCAGGCCTCGCTGATCGGTCAGAGCTGCGTGGCCCCCGGCCCGGCCAAGATCACCTTCGGCACGGGAGGCATGCTCGACCTCGTCGTCGGCCCGACCCGGCCCTCGTTCGCCGGACGCAGCAGCAACGGATCGTTCCCGATCGTGGCCTGGCGACGTGGTGACGAACTCATCTGGGGCCTCGAGGCCATCATGCTGTCGGCCGGCACCAATGTGGAGTGGCTCCGCGACGATCTCGGCATCATCGACAGCGTGGCCGAGTCCCACGCCGTCGCGTCGCAGTGCCACGACACCGATGGCGTCGTCTATGTGCCCGCCCTGCTCGGCCTCGGCACCCCGCGCTGGGACTTCGGCGCCCGCGGCGCACTGTTCGGGCTCACCCGAGGCAGCGGCCGCCCGCAGATCGTGCGCGCCGTGCTCGAGGGGGTGGCCCACCGCGGCGCCGATCTGGTCGAGGCGGCCGAGGCCGATGCCGCCACCACCATCGAGACGCTCCGCGTCGACGGTGGCATGAGCGCCAATCCCACCTTCGTGCAGGCCCTCGCCGATGCCACCGGTCGCAGGGTCGAGGTCTCCCCGGTGCTCGAGGCCACCACCCTCGGTGCCGCCTATCTCGCCGGGCTCGCCATCGGCACCTGGTCGGGCTGGGAGGACATCGCGGCGCTGTGGCGACCCCGAACCATCGTCGATCCCGTCCGTGCCCTCGATCGGGCCCAGTGGGGGCGGGCGGTCGATCGGGCCGCCGCCTGGATCCCCGATCTCTCCGCCCTCGAGTTCTGAGTCCCTCATGACCGGGCGCACCTCCCCCATCTGGCAGTTCCGATCCCGGATCCCGAGTCGACCGGGCCGACCGGGCCGAACCGGTCGACTCGCTGCGGCCATCCTGCTCGTGCTTGTCGGGGTCCTCGCCGGCTGCTCGGGGGGCGAGGACAACCCGCTGGTCGTGCCCGGCGACACCCCCGACACCCTCGCCCCCGGCGCGGCGGTGATCGAGCTGGCCGATGTCACCCTCAAGCCCCGGGTGGTCGAGATCACCGAGGGCGGATCGGTGGCCTGGGTCAACCGGGACCGCACGACGCATCAGCTGGCCTCACTGGCCCCTAATGTGTTCGAGTCCCCCCGTGTGGGTCCCGGTGAGTCCTTCACCACGGCCTTCACCAAGCCCGGGACCTACCCGTACTACTGCACCATCCACAACGAGATGAAGGGCACGATCGTCGTGTACTACGCCAACTGAGCGGAACCCCGCGACCATCGGGACCTCCGAGCAGTCCGTGCGTCACCTCCATCCCCTCGCCACCCAGCAACGCCACCCAGCACCGCCGAGCACCAAGGACACGCGCCATGTCGATGACCCCCCAGCCCGAGACCGACGCCGCGGTCGAGCAGATCGCCAGCGGTGCGGTCTCCTCCCGTCGGTCCTTCGTCCGCACCGTCGCACTGGGTGCCGCCGCCCTCGGCGCCGCCGCCGCCACCGGCACGGCGCTGGCCAGCGCCGCGGGTGCCTCCGAGTCGATGACCAGTTCCTCCGGTGGCGCATCGGCCGCCGGATCCGCCGAGGCCACCCTCAGCGCTGCCGACACCCAACTGCTGCTGTTCCTGCACGGCGTCTCGACCGCCGCCCAGCAGGCCCTGCAGGCCGGCGCCGATCAGAGCTACCTCACCAGCACCTATGCGGAGCGTCTGCGTGAGTTCTCCCGCCACCATCGCGACCAGGCGGCCCGTCTCGCCAAACTGCTGCCCACCGACGTCGCCGCCACGTCGGTCGCCAACCCCTCGCTGCTGGCCCAGATGAACGGCCGCATCGGCGGGGCCGGTTCGCAGACGGCGCTGCTCGGCGTGGTCGCCGAGTACGAGGAGACCCTCTCGGCCACCTTCATCGACGCCCTCGCCGAAGCCGAGCACTTCACCGTGGCCGAGGCCATCGCCGGCTGCGCGCCGATCCTCGGCCAGCAGGCCGCCTCGCTCGGTGCCGACGCCGGCGAGCCGCAGCCCCAGTGGCTTCCCGCCTTCGCCCCCACCACCGGCGCCCTCACCCCGGCCGCCTTCCCCATCCGCTGAGCCCCGAGGAACGACGAACCATGAACGATTTCAGCTCCGACGAGATCCGCCGCCAGCTCCGCGACGCCTCCCGCGATCAGGCCGCCGCCGTCGCCGTGATGCCCGCCGCGGTCGAGCAGCTCCTCGATCCCGCCTCCGGCGCCACCGAGGCCGACAAGACCTCCTTCCTCGGTGTGCCCACCCGCCGCAGCTTCCTCATCGGATCCTCGGTGGTCGCCGCCTCGGCCATCATCGCCGCCTGCTCGAAGAAGAAGCCCGGCCAGATCCCGGTCACCGCGCCGCTGCCCGATGCCTCGGCGAGCACGACCACCACCATGCCGGGAAGTCCCGCCACCGATCTCGTGCTGCTGCGCACGGCGCAGTCCATCGAGGCCCTCGCCGTCGACACCTATGCCAAGGCCCTCGCCTCCGGTCTGGTCACCACCCCGGCCATCATCGACGCCATCAAACTGTTCTCGGCCCAGCATCAGGAGCACGCCGCGGCGCTGAACGGTCCCATCACCAGCGCCGGCGGCACGGTGGTGACCACTCCGAACCAGTACCTGCTGGATGCCGCGGTCACCAAGGAGCTGAGCGAGCTCACCGACGAGAAGAGCGTGCTGGTGCTGGCCCGTGATCTCGAGAACATCGCGGCCCAGACCTACACCGAGGCCTCCTACGTGATCACCGTGCCGGCCCTGCGCTCCGCGGCGATGACCATCGGCAACGTCGAGGCCCGCCACATCACCGTGCTCAACCTGGCCCTGGGCTACGCCCCGGTGCCGCTGCCGGTCATGGCCACGGCCAAGGCCATCGATCCCAAGGGCTACATCAAGGCCTAGAGGTCCCTGCCCCGAGCCGTTGGGCCGCCGCGGTCGAACGCATGGCAGACTGGTCAGGCGATGGTGAGTCGGTCGGGTGACCGCGGGCCGGGGTCGTCTCGGCGACGACCGGTCTGAGGAAGGTCGGGGCTCCACCGGGCATGGTGCTGGCTAACGGCCAGTCGGGGCGACCCGCAGGAAAGTGCCACAGAGAACAGACCGCCGATGGCCCTCGGGCACAGGCAAGGGTGAAACGGTGCGGTAAGAGCGCACCAGCATCGGGGGTGACCTCGATGGCTCGGCAAACCCCACCAGGAGCAAGGCCGAATGTCGGAGATGGGCGGCCCGTCCGTCGGTCCTCCGGGACAGACACTCCGCTGGTAGGCCGCACAGATGGATGGTCACCCAGGCGCCGGGAGGCGCTGGACAGAACCCCGCCTACAGACCGACTCATCATCGCACCCACCCCACGCTCGGGATCCCAGTCATCTCCTGCGCCGCAGCGTCGGGATGCGCACGCTCCGGCCGATCGGGATTCCCCTCCGGGCGGGAGGCGGGCTGTCCCTAGGTTCTGATCGTGCCCGGACATCCCGAGGATCCGGGTGGCATCGGGCCGCTCGCTGACCTTCCACCACCATCGATGGCCACCATCGACCACCCGGCGTCGCCGGGAGATGTACCCCGCGCATCGGCAGCAGCCATGAGCAGTCACCTCCACCCATCCGGGAAGTCCGAGCCGGACCCCCAGGAAGGGGTGCGCTCCTCGGCCGGACCGGGCGCCGAACGTCCTCCGCCCCCGACACTGTCCCCTGAGCCCTCACGGGTCTCCGCGCGGGTGGAGACGACGATCCTCTGGTGCCTGTGGTTCGCCGCGGAGATCTTCCTCCTGGTGCTGCTGTGGGGCTCCGGGGAACCGGCCTATGACCTCGGCGACGAGTCCTCCCAGGTCGATACCTGGTCGGGGCTCCTGATCGCAGCGATGACGGTCCTCCTCCTCGGCCTGACGGCACTCGGGATCCGAATCATCGCGCGCCTGCGGAGATCTGCACCCGTGCGATCGACGGCCACGGGAGCGTTGATCGCCGGCGGTCTGGCCGTCGTCGGCGGATCCCTCATGGTTCCCCGCGGTTCGATCGGCTGCTACCGATCCTGCGCTCCGTCGGTGTTCTGCCGGAACCACATCGGTTGCGGCTGGGGGACGCCGTCGTTCGACGCCTACCTCCGGCTCTTCCACATCTCATCGTGGATCGTCATCGGTGCGGGGTGCGCCCTGATGATGGTGTCGATCACAGCCCTGACACTCACGCGCCGAGATCGGAACCGATCGCACGGACACAGGTGATCCTCGGGCGCCCCTGCATCCCGAGGATCGTCCTCGAGACATGGCGGAGGAGCCCGACGCGCTGCGCACCGACGGACCACCGCTCCGGCGCGCCACCGACGGAGGCGATCTCATCTCGGTCCGACCCACCGCTGCATCCGAGTTCGCCGGGATCGCCATCGCCAGCGGTGTCGTGGCTGATCTTCGCCACGACGGACTTCCCATCGTGATCGACGACGCACTCGCCCACTCCCACGGCCCCCAGCACAGCCTCGAGGGCCCAGCTCCGTCGTCTGCGCGGGGCGGCCCACCAGTTCCGCGCCTCGGTGGTCAGGGGCCGACCATCCGGATGACCCCTGACCACCGAGGCTCCGGGCCGACATTTCCCGGACCCCCATCGGGGTAGTCTGAACCCGTGAAGCAACGCAACGACATCCAGGGTCTGCGAGCAGTCGCCGTGCTGCTCGTGATCCTCGCCCACCTCGAAGTTCCCGGGTTCGCCGG
>JAGWYK010000018.1 GCA_018969405.1 Acidobacteriota bacterium | reverse complement strand
AATCTCCGTATTCAGATGACTAGGGAGTTTCAATGGCGGAGATGAGCATTCGTGGGAGGAGGTAGCGCGCCCGGCAGTCGGTCGCCGAAGAGCATCGTCGACAACCTCAAGGCCGTCGCTCGAAAATTCCCGGTGAGCCCTGGCGGGTATATCGGCAACGGTCGAAGGCAGGGAAAGGTGATCAAGCACCACACTCGCCATCCGGTTGCAGACGCCAAGGAGCTCTTCAATGGCTTGGCAGATGGCGCACGTCTGGTCAAGACGAACGATGGGGGAAGAATCACCGCGGTGTTCCCAGACGGTTCCCGAGTTGTCTTCCGCCCCATCTCTGGTTCTGATGGGAGTCCTGCTGTTGAGGTGTACAACCCCACGAACGATACGAGACTCCCACCGCGGCAGAAGGTCCACTTCATGAAGGAGACGGTATGAACACAACTTCCCTCGTCCTACCTCTGTCGGATCTCGAACAGATCGCCTCGAACATCGGAAGTCGATGGAACATGCGCGGAGCGAGTCAATCGCTCCCCGACGGCTCATTCGCTATGGACAAAGTCTTCATCAGCACCAGCATGGCAACCGTGACGATCTGCGCCTCACTCGTGGATGTACTCATCGGAGAAGAACCCGATGAAGTGGTCTCGATCACCATTGTCGACGACCCGGTCGAGGTGAGACTCGCCTCGACGAGAGGACGCCTCTATTTCCAGTTCAAGGACGAGATCGTCCATTCAATCTCCATCGTGAGGGATATCACGCGGAGATTTGTCGGCGAGAAGTGTGAATGGACCCTGATTGCGGACCGAGGGGTGATCTTCGAGCTCGAATCCGGAAGTCTCGCCATCTGCACTGGCGGCGACTTCACGACTGACTTCTTCATCTCAACCTCGCTGACGGGTGAACGACTCGAGGTCCCTGACTTCCGGAATCTCTGGGAGTCAACCCTCGAGGAACGCTACGAGACCACCCGACATCTGATTCCCATAGAGGATCTCCTCCCGAGGACAAGCTGACTTCGGGCCTGAAGCGTGAGGCCGATGCGATTGACCGGACGACGATGAAGCGAAGACCGACATACATCTTCAACAGCTTCGACCTCGATGGATTCGCATCTGATCTGGAACGAGTTGGGTCAGAGGGTGTCCCTGTTCTGAAGCCCGAAGTCGGACTTGGGGCTCCGCGTGCTCTGACCCGCTTCGACAGATGGAGGTCGCACACTCGACCGAAGGAGACGGCGATTCACTTCTACGCACAGGATGACAAACTCCGCTCCATCGCCAACGACCCACTCAGATTCATCGGGAGACTCAGCGGATTTCACTCAGTCATCAGCCCGGACTTCTCGCTCTATCGAGAAATGTTTCCCCACCAGCGAATCGGGCACACTGTGCTCAGCCGTCAGGTGGGCGCAGTGTTCCAGCAGCATGGAATACGCGTGATTCCGAATGTCCGATGGTCATCTCCGGGGGACTTCGAGTTCTGTTTCGAGGGAATCGCTCAGGGATCGATCGTGGCGATCTCGACACATGGCTGCAGCCGGAATGCCGACGACCTGACAATGATGCGCAAAGGTCTCGAAGTCCTCCTTGATCGGCTGTGTCCAAGGACGATCCTTGTTCACGGATCTCGATCACCGAAGATCTTCGGTGATCTCGAGGATCGTGGTGAATTCAGGTTCTATCCATCGGAGGTCACTCAGGCTCATCCACGACCGATCCGACCAGAACCACAGGAGAAACTGCCGTTCATCATCGACTGATCGGTGCCAAGGAGAACCGAAGGCGGTCGACCGAATCTCCGACCGGCTACTCGCCCGAGGATCGGCCCAGACCGAAGTCGGGGTCCCGGGGAGCGTCGAGATCGACCGAGGCGGGCAGGGGGAACTCGCCGACATGCTCGGTGGCGAACTCGAAGTCCTGCTCGCCGAGATCCTCATCGCGGGCGGTGGCGGGCAGGAACAGCAGCACCAGGACGATGCCCAGGGCCGTGGCGGCCGCGGCGACGAGCACCCCCTGGTGCATGGCGGTGACGAACGCCGATCTCGAGGCGGCCACGAGTGCCGTGCCCACCGAGGCGAGTTCCGCAGGCAGGCTCCCGGCGATGGCCCGGGCCGCCCCGATGCTGTTGCCGGCGGCCTCGAACCCCGATCCGGCGGGCAGCGTCGAGAGGATCGGCCCCATGCGATCGCTGTAGGTGGTGGCCAGCACCGAACCCACGATGGCGACGCCGAGGGCACCGCCGATCTGTCGGGTGGTGTCGTTGACGGCGGAGCCCACGCCGGCTTTGAAGATCGGCAGCGATCCCATGACCGACTCGGTGGCCGGCGCCATGGTGAAGCCCATTCCGGCGGACATGAGCATCAGGCGCCAGAAGATGTTGGCGTAGGGCGTGTCGGCCTGCAGGCCGGTGAGGGCGACGAGACCGATGGTGACCAGGCCCAGACCGATCGCCACGGTGTACTTGGTGCCGATGCGCTGCACCACCCGCGAGGAGAACGGTGCCGTGATCATCATGGCGGCGGCGAAGGGCAGCATGCGGATCCCGGTCTCCAGCGGCGAGTACCCGAGCACGAACTGGAAGTACTGGGTCTGCAGGAACAGCGAGCCGAACATGGCGAAGAACACCAGGGTGATGGCCGCCGCCGCCGCGGTGAAACGGGGCTTCTCGAAGAACCGGACGTCCAGCATGGGATGGTCGCTGCGCAGCTCCCACCCGATGAACACCCCGAGCAGCGCCAGACCCACCGCCAGCAGGATGAGCGTGGAGGAGCTGCCCCACCCCTGATCGGGGGCCTCGATGATGGCGTAGAGGATGATCGAGAGGCTGACGATGGACAGCAGGGCGCCGACCGGATCCAGACGCGGCGCCCCGGGGTCCTTCGAGGTGGGGATGAGCACGAAGCCGGCGAGGATGCCGACCACCACGATCGGGATGTTCACGAGGAACACCGAGCCCCAGAAGAAGTGCTGCACGAGGAACCCACCGGTGAGCGGACCGAGGGCACCGCCGAGACCGGCCACACCGGCCCAGGCGCCGATGGCCTTGGGTCGTTCATGGGCGGGGAACACGTTGGTGATGATCGAGAGGGTGGCCGGCATGATGAGGGCCCCGCCGATGCCCATGAAGGCCCGGGTGCCGATGAGGGCCGGAGCGAAGCCCGCCAGTGCCGAGGCGATCGAACCCAGACCGAACAGGGCGAAGCCGATCTGCAGCGCACCCCGGCGACCGAACCGATCGCCCAGGCTGCCGGCGGTGAGCAGCAGTCCGGCGAACACCAGCGTGTAGGAGTCCACGATCCACTGGAGATCGCTCGAGGAGGCGTTCAGGTCCTTCTGGATGGTGGGGAGCGCCACGTTGAGGATCGAGTTGTCGAGGACGATCACCAGCAGGCTGAAACACAGGACCACGAGGATCAACCAGCGTCGCTCGTAGGCCTTCTCCTGGATCCTCTGTGCACGTGACGACATCGGCCGTCCTCCCCTCGGGTCGAGGCAGGGTACCGTGGCCGCCTCCTCCCGTTCGGCGGTCCCCGAACCGCTCCGAGACCTGCTCCCCGAGCTTCTCCCCTCCCATGCCCAACTCCGACACGATGCGCACCCGACTGAACCGTGCCTATCTCGGCATGGGTCAACGGATCTGGGGCTCATGCGGTGTCGACGATCTGCCGACATCGGTCCCGGTGGAGCGGTGGATGGTGCACCCGGAGACGCCCATCGCGATCCCGCCGGCACGGCAGGTCGGAGGCCCGCGGGTCGGTGACCCCGACGGGCCCGACGAGGACATCCTCGCCACGGTCCCCGACACGTTCCCAGCCACCGGTGTGATCGGACTGCGGAACATGCTGGTGGGCGGCACCCACGGCTGGGTCGTGACTCCCGAAGACGTCCTCATCGAGGACAGCAGCTGGTACGGCGCCCGCTTCAAGATCCAGGTGCCGACGCCGCTGCTCGCCCCCCGGGTCCGTCATCTCCGAGGGGTGACGCTGTCGCTGTGCAGCGAGTTCGCCATGTGGAACTACGGCCATGCACTGTTCGATCTGCTCCCCCGCATCGATCTGTTCGAGCGCTCGGGGATCGGCTACGAGGGCGTCGACCAGATCCTGTGCAACCTGCGTGAGCGGGATCGACCCCTGCTCGAGAAGCTCGGCGTCCCGATGGACAGGATCATCTGGACAGGTCGACTCACCACCTATCGCACTGATCGACTGCTCATCACCTCCCTGCCGGGCGTGCGTCGCGTCATCCCGCCCTGGGCGGTGGAGTTCCTCCGCACTCGCCTGGCCCCGACCCCGGCCGGCGAGGGTCGACGACTGTTCATCGTTCGCCGGTCGCCCCGGCGGATGATCACCGACGAGTCGGCGCTGCTGCCCATCCTGCGCGATCGGGGATTCGAGCTGTTCGAGCCCGGGTCGGCGAGCGAGGACCCGCGGGCCGCCTTCGCCGCCGCATCGATGATCGCCGGCGCCCACGGGGCGGGACTGGTCGACGTGATCTTCTCCCCGCCGGGCACACAGCTGCTGGAGATCCAACCCACCGACTGGAACGAGCCGTACGAATGCGGGGCCTGTGCTGCGGCAGGCGTCGACTACCGCTACATCACCGCGCCGAGCGCCACACGACGGACGCCCAACGACTTCCGTGCCAGCGCCGCGCACATCACCGTGGACCCGGATGTGTTCGCCGCGGCACTCGACGGGATGATCGCCGACGCCGGATGATCAGGCGGTGGCGGGCCCCGAATCGGGGATGCCCGGCATGCCGTGCATGTAGGACTTCTCCTCGACGCGCTTGGTGATGCGCCAGCCCTCGGGCGTGCGGATCATCTCGTCGATGTACCAGAGACCGCAGAAGAACACCGCCGTCTGTTCGCCCATGGGCATGACCATCGGGTTGTGGCAGATGGTGCGCACCTTGGCCGTGTCGCCGTCGATGGTGATCTGACTGGTCGAGACCATGTGCTGGAACGAGGAGAACATCGGCATCGTCTCGGTCAGGTACTTCTTGGTCTCCTCCCGATCGCCCACGGGCCCACCGAACACCGTGTAGTCGATGGTGGCATCGGGCGTGAACACGTTGTCGAAGTCGTCGAAGTTCCGCGAGTCGACGGCGTGGCTGTAGCGGACGAGCAGGTCCTGGATCTCCATGCGGTCCGAGATCTCCTGCAGTGACATGGTCATGGCTGTTCCCCCTTGGTCGACCGTGGCGAGACTCTAGGACGAGGAGCGGATCCCTGCTGACGCCCCGCGGAGGGTCGGCGGCCTGTGACCGGCGCCGATGCACTCGCTAGAGTCGGGCGCCGGATCGGGCTCGTCCCGACCACGCGGGTGTAGTTCAGAGGCAGAACATCAGCTTCCCAAGCTGAGAACGCGGGTTCGATTCCCGTCACCCGCTCTCTATGGCAGATCAATCACCGCCATGGCCCAAGCAGGGTCCGGCCTCGTACTTCCCCTCGATCGAGAAGAAGTACGGCCGTTCCATCGCCGAATGGCAGACCATCATCAACGGCTGCGGGCTGGACAAGCACATGGCCATCGTCGGTCATCTCAAGACCGAGTACGAGATGGGGCATGGCCATGCCAACGCACTTGTCGCTTGGACGCTCGCCGGCAACACCGCTGCGCCCTGATCCCCAGGTGCCTGCCGAGTTGCACAACGACTCGGAACCGGGAGGCTCCTCGGGATGAGAGCATTCATCTCGTGAAGGTGGTCCACACGCCCCGGCATCGGGGCCATGATCCGAAGGTCGAGTTCGAATCGTCATCGATGCATCCGGCCTTCGAGCATGTCGGCCGGGGCGAGGCGATCCGCGCTGCGCTCGCCGCCGACCCGGCGTTCACCCTGGTCGAGCCGGACACCTGGGGGATCGAGCCGATCGCCGCAGTGCACGATCCGGGACTCATCCGGTTCCTCGGCTCGGTCTGGTCCGAGTACCAGCAGCAGCACCCCGGGACCCGGGAGGTCATGCCCGATGTGTTCCTGCGTCCCGACCTGCGCACCGGGATGGGGCCCACCGTCGAACCGGCCAGCATCGAGGCCCGACTCGGGTGGTGGTCCTACGAGGTGACGACGCCGATCACCGAGGGGACCTTCGACGCAGCACTGGGGGCGGTCGACACCGCACTCGGTGCGACCCGTCTCGTGCTCGACGGCGAGCGCGCCGCCTACGGCCTGTGTCGACCACCGGGTCACCACGCCGGCACCTCGCTCTACGGGGGCTACTGCTTCCTCAACAACGCCGCCGTCGCCGCCCAGCATGTGGTCGCCACCACCGGCGTTCGCGTGACGATCCTCGACGTGGACTACCACCACGGCAACGGCACCCAGCAGATCTTCTACGAGCGCGACGACGTGCAGTACGTCTCCCTGCACGCCGACCCTGTGCGCGCCTATCCGTTCATCACCGGATTCGCCGAGGAGACCGGAACCGGTCGGGGTCTCGGGACCACCACCAACATCACACTGCCCCCGGCGGCTGATGACACGGTCCTCCTCGCCGCCCTCGACCGTGCCGTCGAGCAGGTCGCCGCCTTCGCCCCCGAGCTGCTGATCATCTCGTTGGGTCTCGACACCTCCATCGATGATCCCATCGCCGATCTGGCCGTGACCGCCGACGGGTTCGAGCGGTGTGGGGCGATGATCGCCGAACTCAGCCTGCCGACGGTGGTGCTGCAGGAGGGTGGCTACGCCGTGGCGAGTCTCGGGGAGAACGTCCGGCGCTGGTTGCTCGGTCTCGACCGCAGCTGATACCCGCCGGGGTACCCTCCAGCGGGAATGGACCGTTCTCGTACCGACTGATGGAGGCCCTGCGATGAGGATCGACGACGAGGTCAGGACCGACCTGCACACGAGACTGCGGCGCATCGAGGGCCAGGTGCGCGGCATTCAGGCGATGCTCGCCGAGGACCGTGAGTGTCGCGACATCGTCACGCAGATCGCCGCGGTCACCCGAGCGATGGAGCAGGTCGGATTCCGGATGCTGGCCTCGGGACTCACCACCTGTCTGCAGGATCCCGAGCGCGCCGCGGCCGAGGGGTACCCGATCGACGAGGTCGAGCGCCTCTTCCTCAAGCTGGCCTGACCATGACCGACGACAGCCCCACCACCGAGCACCATCACGGCCGCGAGGTCATGCGGGCCCTTGCCCCGCAGGGACGGGCGCTGCGCCAGCAGATCCCCGAGGTGTACGCCGGATTCGTCCAGCTCAGCGAGGCCGCCATGCGACCCGGGGCCCTCGATGTGAAGACGAAGGAGCTGCTGGCGCTGGTACAGGCCATCGCGCTGCGGTGCGATGGATGCATCGCCAGCCACGCGCGCGGCGCGGCCGCCGCCGGTGCCACCCGCGAGGAGGTCGCCGAGGCCATCGGGACCACGATCCTCATGAGCGGCGGACCGGGCACGGTGTACGGACCCCGGGCCTATGACGCCTTTTGCGAGTTCCTCGAGGCGATCGAGGCCAGAGGATCCTGAGCGCCTCAGGATTCCGGCCCCACCTCAGCTGCGGCGCGACGCCTCGAAGCGGTAGCCGATGCCCGGCTCGGTGACGAGATGACGGGGGGAGCCGGGATCCGGCTCGAGTTTGCGGCGCAGACCCGCCATGTAGACCCTCAGGTAGTTGGCCTGTGTCTCGAAGCCCGGACCCCAGACCGCGGTGAGCAGCTGCTGCTGGGTGACCAGCTTCCCGCGATGGCGGACGAGTTCGGCGAGGACGCGCCATTCGGTGGGCGTGAGATGCACCTCGACGCCATCCCGGTCGATCCGCATCGCCGCGAGATCGACGACGAAATCACCCACGTCCACCACCGGCTCCTCCGCCGGGGCGATCGCCCGTCGCAGTGCGGCGCGGAGTCGGGCCAGGAGTTCATCCATGCCGAACGGTTTGGTGAGGTAGTCGTCGGCGCCGGCGTCGAGGGCCTCGACCTTGTCCCGCTCGTCATGACGGACCGAGAGCATGATGATCGGGACATCGGTCCAGCCCCGTAATCCGTGCACGACCTCGATGCCATCGATCCCGGGGAGTCCGATGTCGAGGATCACGACATCGGGATGTCGCTCGGCCACCAGTCGCAGCGCCTCCTCACCCGACCCCGCCTGGACGACCTCGTAGCCACGGGCGGTGAGATTCGTCGCCAGCGCTCGACGGATCTGGGGTTCATCATCGACGACGAGCACGCGGGTCATGACCTCAATCCTCCATGCTCGGATGATCCCCGGCGGGCATGACCACGACGGCGGTGAGACCACCTCCGTCGGTGTCCTCCAGATGCAGCGATCCCGCCATCGCCTCGATGAACCCGCGGGCCACCGCCAGCCCCAGGCCCACTCCTGCGCCACCGGCGCGATCGCCGAGGCGCTGGAACGGTTCGAAGAGTCGTTCCCGATCATGCGGCCGGAGGCCCGGGCCATGATCGACCACTCGCAGTTCGACGGTGGCTCCCACCCGCCGGGCGAGGAGGAGCACCCCACCGTCGGATGAAGACCCATGACGGAGCGCATTGGCGACCAGATTGGCGACCGCCTGCTGGAGGAGCGCCTGATCGGCGACGACCGGGGGCAGACCGTCGGCGATGGCCACCTCGACGGTGCTGGTGGACTCGCTCAGACTCGACAGCGAGCTCCAGACCGTCTCGGCGACGTCGACCAGGTCGCGGGCCGGACGGACGACCCCGGCCTCCAGGCGACTCATGTCGAGGAGATTGCCGACGACGGTGTTGAGACGGTCAGCCTCCTCGTCGATGGTCAGGAGGAACTCGCGCTGCGCCTCCGGCGGCCAGTCGACATCGGTCTGCAGGAGGCTGCTCGCCGAGGCCTTGATCGACGAGAGCGGGGTGCGGAGATCGTGGGAGACGGCTCGGAGGATGGCGGTGCGGAGTTGATCACCCTGTGCCGCCGCAGCGGCCTCGGCGGCTTCACGCTGCAACCGCCGGCGTTCGAGCGCCGTGCCGAGAGTCGCACAGAACGCGTGGAGCACCCGATCGTCATCAGCACTGAGTGGAGGACCGTCATGGATCAGCCGGCCACCACCGGGGATGAAGATCTCCGGGAGCCGTCGATCGGTGATGTCGATCGCGTCGCCGGCCTGGGCATCGATCTGCCAGCCGTCATCGCTCGGCAGCACCAGCACCACACCCCGACGGTCGAACGAGCGTCGGAGCACCGCCAGGATCTCCGAGACCGCCTGCTCGCTGCCGACCAGACTGGCCGCGGCCCGGGCCAGACCCTCGGCCTCCATGCGGGAACGCTCGGCGTCACCGGAGCGACGGGCGAGCTGCGAGACCAACAGACTCATCACGAGGGACACGATGAAGAACGTGATCAGAGCGACGAGGTCCTGACCGACCGCCACGGTGAAGGTGTGCAGCGGTGGCGTGAGGAACCAGGTGGCGGCGAGGAACGAGACGAGGGCGGTGACGACCCCCGCGACCACACCTCCGATCAACGCCACCGCCAGCACGACGAGCAGGAACAGCAGCAGATCGGTGGAGAGACTCGTCGCCGGATGGATGCCGGCGAGGACCGAGGTGAGCAGGACGATGCCGACCAGGCCGACGAACAGACCGAGGATCCGACGGCGCAGTGGCAGCAGCATCGGATGACGCCGGGAGCCCGGCCGCGGCGGAGCATGCTCGTCGTCGCTGATGACGTGGACGTCGATCTCCCGGGCCGATCGCAGCACCCTGCTGACGATGGAACCCGAGCGGAACTCCACCCAGCGAGACCGGTGTGAGGTTCCCATCACGATCTGGGTGGCGTGCCGACCACGGGCGAACTCGACCAGCGCCTGCGCCGGATCGGCATCGACGACCTCGTGCAGGGAGCCGCCGAAGGAGGACAGCAGCACCCGATGCTGCTCGAGACGATCCCTCTCCTCATCCGCCAGCTCCTGCCCCACCCCACGCACATGGACGCCGATGAGTTCGGAGCTCGAACGCTGCGCCAGACGCGAGGCCCGTCGGATCAGATGCGCTCCACTGGGGGCTCCGGTGAGCGCCACGACGATCCGCTCACGAGTCTCGCGATGCGCCCGGAACGGCGCGGCATCCGGACCGTGGTGGAGACGCTCCTCGACCTGGTCGGCGACCCAGAGCAGGGCCAGTTCACGCAGGGCCGTCAGCGTGTCCTCCCGATGGGACGACACGAGTGCGGCGTCGATCCGCTCCGGGGCCACGACATTGCCATGGGTCACCCGTCGTCGCAGCGCCTGCGGTGTCATGTCGATCAGTTCCACCTGCTCGGCTCCGCGCACCAAGGAGTCCGGGACCACACAGCTCGAGGTGTCGCCCAGGATGCGTTCGACCACGTCTCGAACGGAATCGATCTGGGAGATGTCGACGGTGGTCACCACATCGATCCCTGCGGCGAGCAGCTCCTCCACATCCTCGAAGCACCACCGATGAGGAGTTCCCGGGGTGTTCGGGCGGGCGAGGTCGTCGACGAGGGCGACCGCGGGACGACGAGCGAGGACGGCGGGGAGATCGAGCTGCTCGACCACCTCGGTCCCGATGACCCGGCGATGGGCCGGGACGACCTCGAGGCGCTGCGCCAACGCCTCCGTCCGAGGACGACCATGGGTGTCGACGAACGCCACCACCACGTCGGTGCCCCGCTCCCGACGACGCTGACCTTCATCGAGCATCGCGTAGGTCTTCCCCACGCCGGAGGCAGCACCGAGATAGACCCTGAGCCGACCTCGTGTCACAGCGGAAGTCTACGAGGGCACCGGTGCCATCAGGACGTCCTGACCGTTCGTGCCCATGTGGTACGGGACGAAGGTCACGTTGACATGGGGCACGTTCGACAACGTGCGGGCGATGGACTCTCCCGTCCGATCGTGGAGCAGACGATGCCAGAGATGGGCGTACTCACGTCGAGGGACGAGCACCGTGAGTTCGACCTGCTGGTCGGCCGTGAACGCCACAGCCATCTCCAGGGTCGCTCGGTTCATCCGACGATCTGGACACTCGACCACCTCGAGCGGGATGCGATCGAGGTCCAGCTGCGCCCATTTCCTCATCAGTTCGGCAGCGCTCTCCTCATCGACGGCGAAATGGACGGCGCGGCTGTCATCGGGCGAGAGCGTGCGGGCGTACTGGAGCGCGCGCACCGTGCTCATGTTCAACTCACCGACCATCACGACGACGGAATGACGCCGGCGCACCACCATGGAGTTGACGCGT
Organism: Acidobacteriota bacterium; assembly: GCA_018969405.1. GTDB lineage: Bacteria > Actinomycetota > Acidimicrobiia > Acidimicrobiales > Acidimicrobilacustridaceae > Acidimicrobilacustris. The sequence goes on along the minus strand of JAGWYK010000018.1, from coordinate 26,163 downwards.
TCCGCTTCGAACTCGAGTTCCTCGCTCTCCGACTCGTACTGACGGTTCAGTCGGATCAGCAGGAGCACGAGGATCGGCACGAGCAGCATGATGAACCAGGCTCCACCGGTGAACTTGAACACCCCGATGACGATCGTCACCACGCCGGTGGTGACGGCACCGAGACCGTTGACGAACAGACCGAGTCGCCAACCCGGTTCCTTGTCCTTGACATGCTTGCGGGCCATGCCGGCCTGCGACAGCGTGAAGCTGGTGAACACGCCGATGGCGTAGAGCGGGATCAGGTGGGTCACATCGGCCTGGAAGATGATCACGGGGATCGCTCCGGCGATGGCGAGGGCGATGATGCCGTTGGAGAACACGAGACGATGACCACGTTTGGTCAGCTGCTTGGGCATGAAGGCGTCATCGGCGTGGAAGCTCGCCAGGCGGGGGAAATCGGCGAAACTCGTGTTGGCGGCGAGGACCAGGATCAGCATGGTGGCCGCCTGGGTGAAGAAGAACATCGCATGCCCGAGCGGCGTGGTGCCGTAGACGGCCTGCGCGATCTGGGCGATCACCGTCTTGGACTCACTGGGGACCACCTGCAACTGCGAGGCGAGCCAGGAGATGCCGAGGAACATGCTGCCGAGCAGGATCCCCATGACCGTGAGCGTCTCACGGGCGTGTTTCCATTCGACCGGCTTGAACGCCGGCACCCCGTTCGAGATGGCCTCCACGCCGGTCATGGCAGCACCGCCCGAGGCGAACGCGTGCAGCAGCAGGATGATCCCGACAGCGCCGGTCGTCTCGATGGCCGCAGGATCCTGTGGCACGACATGCTCGAGTCCTCCGCCGACGATCGCCCGGACGATCCCGGTGATCACCATCACGAACATGGCGAGGATGAAGGCGTAGGTGGGGACCGCGAACAGCTTCCCCGACTCCTTGACCCCGCGGAGATTGCCGAGGCAGATGATGGCGATGAACGCCAGCGCGATCGGCACCCGGTAGGGATAGAGCCCGTGGAACGCCGAGTAGAGGGCGGCCACACCGGCGGAGACCGAGACGGCCACGGTGAGGATGTAGTCGGTGAGCAGCGCCACACCGGCGATCTGGGCCGGCACGAGGCCGAGGTTGTCCTTGGTCACGATGTAGGCGCCACCGGCCGAGGGGTAGGCCTTGATGGTCTGGCGGTAGCTGAAGATGAGGATGACCAGCACACAGACCAGCGCGATGGTGATGGGCGTCAGGTAGTTGAAGGCGAGCAGGCCGATGCCCCCGGCTCCCCCGATGGCGAGCAGGGTGCGCAGGATCTCCTCACTGGCGTACGCGGTCGACGACAGGGCATCGGAGGCGAACACCGCCAGGGCGGTGGGCTTGCCGAGTCGTTCATGGGCGAGTTGGTCGTTGTGGAGCGGCTGGCCGAGGACTCGGGACTTGATCCGGTACGCCCGAGTCTCGGGGAGGACCACCTCAGGGGCGGGGGGGATGGGTCGGATCGCGGCGCGATCCTCGATGATCGATCCAGAGGACATGTCCGGAGTCAACCCCTCACCCCGATCCACCGGAAGGGGCATCGGCGGGAATTGACGGGGCCTTAGCGCCCGACCGGCGAAGATTCACGGCCCCTTGACGCCCCCGAGCGCTGATCCCGGCCTCCTGCTCGCCGTCATGAGGCATCGACCGCAGTTCGGCTTCGCTCCGGAGATCACTGCGTGGGAGACTCTCCGCCGCAACAGGAACGGCGAGGAGTGCCATGAAGATCCATCTCGACACGGCGAAATGTCAGGGCCACGGGCGCTGCTACAGCCTCGCCCCCGAACTGTTCGACTGCGACGACCTCGGCACCGCCATCGTGCTGGTCACCGGTGAGCTCGACGCCGACCAGTTGAAGAAGGCCGAGCTCGCCGCCGGGAACTGCCCCGAGTACGCCATCGAGATCGGAGCCTGAGATGCAGCATCCCCCCGTCACCGACTTCGCCACCGACTTCGATCACACCGACGAGGCCTGGGTGGCCGATCCGTATCCGATCATGGAGGACCTGCGCGAGCGGTGCCCCATCGCCCACAGCGAGCGCTACGGCGGCATGTGGGCACCGATGACCCATGAGGCCGTCTCGGCCATCGCCAACGACACCGAGCACTTCACCTCGCGCACCGTGGTCATCACCGAAGGTCGTCCCGGCGACGACGCGCCGCCGGCACCGATCGGCGTGGCCCCTCCGATCTCCTCGGACCCGCCCTTCCACGAGGTGGCCCGGCGCCTGCTGCTGCCGGCCTTCGCCCCCCGCCCGGTCAACGCCCTCGAGGGCTTCTCACGAGACCTCTGCACCAGCCTCATCGATGACATGGGCGACGCCGAGGTCATCGACGCCAGCCTGCAGTACACCCAGCACATCCCGGTCGGCGTCATCGCCAAGATGGTCGGCCTCCCGCCGGCCGATGGGGATCTGTTCCGGCATTTCGTCCACGAGATCATCGAAGCCGTCGATCTCCCGGTGGAGGAGCGCATCGCCCGCTTCCAGCCCATCGAGGAGTACATCGTCGGTCTCATCGAGGACCACCGGGCCAACCCGACCGACGATCTCATCAGCTACCTGCTCGATGTCGAGATCGGCGGGAACAAGCTGCTCGACGAGCATGTGTTCGGCACCATCGTGCTGCTCATCGTGGCCGGCATCGACACCACCTGGTCGGCCATCGGTTCCTCGCTGTGGCATCTGGCCCAGAACCCCGACGATCTCGCCCGGCTCGTCGCCCACCCCGAGCTCATCCCCTCGGCGGTCGAGGAGTTCCTCCGGGCCTACGCCCCGGTCACCATGGCCCGGCTGGTCAAGGAGGACTTCGAGTTCCAGGGCTGTCCGATGAAGAAGGACGACTGGATCCTGCTCAGCTTCCCCGCCGCCAACCGCGATCCCGAGTTCTTCGACAACGCCGATCAGGTGCTCATCGATCGCGAGATCAACCGCCACTCGGCCTTCGGGCTCGGGATCCATCGCTGCCTCGGCTCCAACCTGGCCCGCCTCGAGATGGTCGTGGCCATCGAGGAGTTCATCCGCCGGTTCCCCCGGTTCGAGCTGGCCGATCCCTCGGCGGTGACCTTCTCCCAGGGTCAGGTGCGCGGGCCGCGCAGCCTGCCCATCCGCATCCTCGAACGGGCCTGAACGGTTCGTGCCACAATCCCCCCATCGAAACCACTGAGGGGGACACCATGATCCGCGTGAGCGTGCTCTATCCGAAGACCGAGGGTGCGACCTTCGATCACGACTACTACGCCACCAGCCATGTGCCGCTGGCCGTGTCGACCTGGGGTCTGGCCGGCGCCGAGATCGACCGCGGCATCGACGGCCCCTACGAGGCCGCCGTGCACTTCACCTTCGAGTCGCTCGAGGCGCTGGGTGCTGCGATGGGCGTGGAGGGCACGGCTGCGGTGCAGGCCGATGTGGCCAACTACACGACGATCGTGCCGCAGATGCAGATCAGCGAGATCGTCTGACCGACACGGCGCGCCCTCGGGCCGGTCAGGGCGCCGCGATGGGCTTCTGGCCCTGTGCCTCGAGCACCGAGTTGAGGATCGACAGGTTGTAGAGCCCCGTCAGGTTCTTCACCGGGTCGAGCAGGCCGACGGCCACGGCATGGTCGGCCGACTGGATCAGCGTCGACGGATACGGATCGTTGGTGAAGGTGAGGTTCTTCCAGGCCGCCGTCACCACGCCCGGGGCGATGCCCTTGCCGGTGTACTTGGTGATGGCGTCGTTGACGATCTTCTGGCTCTGCTCGGGGTTGGCGTTGACGAACGCGTCGGCCGCCACCTGACCCTCGACGAGACGGCGCACGGCATCGGGGTGCTTCTGCAGGAACTCGGTGCGCACCACCAGCTGGGTGGTCACGAACTCTCCGCCGGGCCAGAGGGTGCGCTCATCGACGAGGATCTTGCCGCCACCCTCCTGCACCAGCCGGGTCGCCCAGGGCTCGGGCACCCAGGCCCCGGCGATGGTGCCACCCTTGAAGGCCTCGAGGGTGGCCGAGTTCTCCTGCGGGACGATCGAGACATCGCCGCCCCCCTGGGGATCGGTGGCCAGACCGTTGTCCTTCAGCCACCAGCGGAGCGCCACATCCTGGGTGCCGCTCAACTGCGGGGAGGCGACCTTCTTCCCCTTGAGATCGGCCGCCGAGTTGATGTCCGGGGTGACCACCAGCGCAGCACCGGCGGAGGTGGCGCCGGAGATCACCCGCACGGCGGCGCCGTCGGACTTGGCGTACGCGGTGATGGTGGGGTTGGGCCCGATGTAGGTGGCGTCGAGGGCACCGGAGAACAGTGCCTCCACCGCCGCCGGACCCGCGCTGAACAGGCTGGTCTCGAGGGTGTCATCGCCGAGCTTCTCGGCGAAGATCCCGTTCTCGACCCCGACGATGGCGGTGGCGTGGGTGAGGTTGGGGAAGTAGCCGAGACGGATCGTCGTCGGACCCTCCGCCGCCGAACCACCCGAGGAACCACCGCAGGCGGCGGCGCCGAGGGCGAGGAGGGCCACGAGGCCGGTGGCGAGGAGCAGGCGAACACGGGTCATGAGGGACTCCCAACAGAACAATCTCAATAGGATTACGGGAAATTATGAATCCGGAACCCTCTTGTCAAGTCACCCGAGGGGGAATGCTCCAGTCGATCAGTGAGGGGTGACTGGATCTCCGCGCGATCTCCACAATAATCTCAAGCACTCCTATGGGATTCATGCTGAAAGAGAGCTCCCGATGAGTCTGGCTGCCGCCCCACTTCCCACGCGCCGGCCCAACGGCTCGGCGATCTCCATCGATCACCTGTCGCGCACCTTCACCACCGGGTCCACCACGGTGGCCGCCATCAGCGACATGGACCTGCACATCGCTCCCGGTGAGTTCGTGTGCATCGTGGGCGCCTCGGGCTGCGGCAAGACCACGCTGCTCAACATCGTGGCCGGCCTTGACCACCCCACCACCGGCACGGTCGACACCGGCGCCGGTGTCGTGTCGCTCATGTTCCAGGAGGGAGCGCTCTTCCCCTGGCTGTCGGCCCGCGAGAACGTCGAACTGGGCCTCCGCCTGGCCGGCATGAAGGGACGGGCGACCCGACGGGATCGGGCCATGGAACTGCTCCGTCTCGTGCAGCTCACCGAGGCCGCCGACCGGCACCCCCACGAACTCAGCGGCGGCATGCGCCAGCGTGTCTCCTTGGCCCGAGCCCTCGCCCAGGACGCCTCGGTGCTGCTCATGGACGAGCCCTTCGGCGCCCTCGACGCCATGACCCGCGACATCCTCCACGACGAGCTCGAGCGCATCTGGTTCGAGACCGGGGTGACGATCATGTTCGTCACCCACAACGTGCGCGAGGCGGCCCGACTCGGTGATCGGATCCTCGTGCTGGCCAGTCGTCCCGGTCGGGTCATCGCCGAGTACACCGTCGATCTGGATCGCCCCCGCCGCATCGAATCCCCCGAGGTCAGCGCGCTGGCCGGCGAGGTCACCGAACGGCTCCGTCAGGAGGTGCGTCGCCATGCCGACGACTGAGATCACCCCGGATCCCGGGACCGGCACCGGCACCGGCACCGGCCACACCACCGGGATCACGCCGGACATCGCACCCGACAGCACCGTCGCCGGACTCGATCGTCTCGAGACCGCAGCGGGCCCTGCGGTGCCACGCGCCCGACGGGTGTTCTCGGTGCTGTGGCCGAAGATCAGCGCCGTGGTCCTGGCGCTGGTGCTGTGGCAGATCGTGGTGTGGTCCGGCTGGAAACCGACCTATGTGCTGCCCCCGCCCACCAAGGTGTTCGCCGAACTGCGCGATCTCGTGGTCACCGGAACCTTCTGGCATTCGGTGGGCATCACCATGCGTCGTGCCGCGATCGGGTTCGCCATCGCGCTGGTCATCGGCTCGGCCCTCGGGGCCGTGGTCTCACAGTCATCGATCGTGCGACGCGCCTTCGGCTCGTTCATCACCGGCCTGCAGACCATGCCCTCGATCGTGTGGTTCCCGTTCGCCATCCTGCTGTTCAAACTCACCGAGTCGGCCATCCTGTTCGTGGTCGTGCTCGGAGCGGCACCGGCCATCGCCAACGGTCTGATCTTCGGCGTCGACCATGTCCCACCGCTGCTGGTGCGGGCCGGTCGCGTGCTCGGCGCCCGCGGCTTCACGCTGTTCCGATCGGTCATCCTGCCCGCCGCACTGCCGTCCTATGTGAGCGGCCTCAAGCAGGGATGGGCCTTCGCCTGGCGCAGCCTCATGGCCGGTGAACTGCTCGTGATCGTGGGGAACACCGCCTCCCTCGGTGTGCGCCTCGACTTCGCCCGCACCATGAGCGACGCCCCGCTCCTGCTCGCCTACATGATCGTCATCCTCATCGTCGGACTCTGCGTGGACGCAGTGTTCGGAGCCATCGATCGACGGGTGCGCCGCACCCGGGGACTGGCCGCCTGACCGTCTCGATCCACCGCCGCCCGGCCGGTGGGGCGATCGGCGCCCCGAACCGGCATGATGGGGAGATGCAGATCTCCGCCAAGGCCGACTACGCGATGCGGGCGCTCCTCGTCCTCGCCGCCGCGCCCGATGGTCTGCCGGTGAAGGGCCAGACCATCGCCGAGACGCAGGACATGCCGGTGAAGTTCGTCGAGAACACCCTCGGGGATCTCAAGCGGTCGGGTCTGGTCCAGAGCCAACGGGGCAGCACCGGCGGCTACCGCCTCGGCCGCCCGGCGCATCTGATCACCGTCGCCGATGTGGTGCGCGCCGTCGACGGTCCGCTGGCCGAGGTGCGCGGCCGTCGCCCCGAGACCATCACCTACGAAGGTGCCGCCCAGAACCTGCAGCAGGTCTGGATCGCCGCCCGGGCCGGCCTGCGCGCCGTGCTCGAACATGTCACCCTCGCCCAGATCGTCGACGGGCAGCTGCCGGCGCACATCACCGAGGTCGTCGACACCCCCGATGCCTGGAAGGTGCACTGAGCGCGCTCAGCTGAGCGCGGGCAGCACCTCCTGCTCGATGAGTTCGAGACTGCGCCACCCCACCTCGGGGGGCAGACCCCCGACGAGCGGATGGAGCATGGTGAATGCGAACGGACCGCGCTCGGTGAGATCGGCGACCAGCTGCTCCGGAGTCATCACCCGGTACCGACCACTGGCCCGCAGCGCATCAGGATCGTCGAAGCGCTCGTAGCCGACCTGGGTGTCGAGCCCGGCGGCGGCCGACCAGGCGCCGTAGGCGTTCACCTCATGCATGGCGTGGGGGGCCAGCTGCTCCCATCCCTCGTCGACGTCGCGGGCGACATGCACCACCGAGGTGTCGCCGCCGAGGAACGGGCCGGGATCGGGACGACCGAGCTTGCGACATTCGTCGACGTAGAACGGCCAGATGTCCGGCGTGGACGGGGTGAAGCCATCGGCGATCCGCGCCGCCCGACGGGCAGCCGCCTCGACCGACCCTCCCAGCGAGATGCGGGGTCCTCCGGGCTGCGCGGGCGTCGGCAGCACCTGCACCACGCGGCCCCGATGTTCGAAGGGCTCCCCGGACCAGGCCGCCTTGAGCGTGGCCACGGCCTCGGTGGTGCGGCGCACCCGGTCGGCCATCGGCACGTCGAACATGGCGAACTCAGGTGCCACGTAGCCGTTGGCCAGCACCACATCGACCCGACCCCCGCTGAGCAGATCGAGCACGGCGAGGTCCTCGGCCAGACGGAGCGGATCGTGGAACGGGGCGATCAGGGCCGACAGGGTGAGCCGGATGGTGGAGGTGCGCGCCGCGATCGCTGCGGCCATGGGGATGGGAGAGGGCAGGTACCCATCGGATGAGCCGTGGTGCTCGGAGAGCACCACGAGCAGGACGCCGACACGATCGGCCCAGGCCGCCATGTCGACCGCGGCGCGATAGCGGTCGGTCGCCGAGCCCGGCGCGATGTCCGGCATCCGCATGTCGAACCGCATCCCGAACAGCGCCATTCCGGAACCTCCGTTGTGCCCGAGCCGATGACGCTGCGATCGTAGGCCGGGGTCGATCCCATCGGATCGACCACCGTGCGCGCGGTGGGGACGGTGCACAGGTGCCGTATCCTCGGCGGGCGACCGTGCTCCGCTGCGGCGCCGCACCGATCATGACGAGCCCACCCCGAGAGCCGGTCGCCGAGCCGGAGCACGACACCGACGAGTTCCTCGACGTCTGGCGTTCCCTCGAGAACCCGACCTCCTCCGTCGCGTCCTCGCGTCCCGCCCATCGGCGCGCCGACGGCGACACCGCGACTCGCGGCCTGCGCCGGCATCTGCAGCTGCGGCACCGACCGACCTGGCAGAAGGTGGTCCTCGGGGTCATCGCTCTGCTGCTGCTGTTCCCGACGCTGTCGTTCACCCGCGCCATGGTGGCCCCGTCCAGCCTCACCTACGCCGAGCGCGGCGCCGAATGGATGCGCGACAACGGACTCGGTGGGGTGCTCAACCGCATCGAGGCCTGGTGGGCCGGACGCAACGCCCCGAAGAAGGGCGGCGAGCCCGATCGGGCCATCGAGACCACCACCCAGGAGACCACGCCGGCGGGCACCAAGGTCGTGCCGCACCTGCCCAGGCCGGCTGATGTCGCCGTGCCCGATGGGGTCACCCCCGTGCCCAACGAGGGTGTCTGGCAACCGGTCGGACCGCTGGTCGGCGGCGCACAGTCCATGTACACCACGCAGGTGCGACCCGACTCGGTGCACACCAGCGTGCTCGACGGCCTGGTGTGGATGGATCCGAGACTGATGCGCTTCGAGGTGCACCCGGGGACCCAGGAGCCCGGCGGTCGGTCCGCCATCCCCTCCCAGGTCCCGATGGCCGATCGCCTCAGCCTGATCGCCGCGTTCAACGGTGGCTTCCGCATGCAGGACGCACTGGGCGGGTTCTACCTCGACGGGATCACCTACAAGCCGCTGCGCGAGGGTGCCGCCTCGTTGGTGGTGTTCAAGAACGGGGTGGCCACCGTCGGAGCCTGGGGGCGTGACATCTCCATGCGCGACGACATCCAGGCCGTGCGCCAGAACCTCGATCTCATCATCGACAACGGCGGGGGTGCGCCCGATCCGGCCGGTACGCCGACGGCGAAGGCGGCCCCGGGGGTTCCGGCCGCCGGACTCGACAACAACGCCAACGGGGCCTGGGGCGACACCCTCGGCAACAAGGTGCTGGTGTGGCGATCCTCGGTCTGTGTCACCGCCACCGGAGCACTGGTGTACGGCTACGGCAACGGGCTGGGCGCCCAGTCACTGGCCGAACTGATGCTGCGGGCCGGGTGCGTCCGGGCCATGGAGCTCGACATCAACCCCTCCTGGACCACCTTCAACTTCTACGCCCCCACGGTGCCCGGCGACCCCTCCTCGGTCCGGGGTCGCAAGCTGCTCCCGGACTCCGAGAAGAGCGGCGACCGCTACCTCAGCAACGACACCCGAGATTTCGTGGCGGTGTACGCCCTGCCCCTGTGAATCGCCGACGGTGTCGTACGCTGCAGCGACCCCTCGACGCCCTCCTCTCCGCGTGAAGCAGCGATCATGACGTCCACATCTCCCCCGGGACCGGAAGCAGGACCGGAAGAACCGAGCCTTCCCGCGGCCGATCCGGCCGACGGATCCACCGACGTCCGGAGCGATGCCCGGACTGATGCATTGTCCGAACTCGTCGCCGGGATCCCCGCCACCGACGCCGCACGGCGTCGTCCCCGTCACCGCCGACGTCGACCTCGCTGGCAGAAGATCACCCTCGCCGTCGTGATCGGGATCCTGCTCATCCCCACCTTCTCGTTCGTCCGCGCCCTCATCCGCCCGGCCAACCTCTCCACCACCGAGAAGGCCGCCGAGTGGATGCGCGACAACCATCTCGGCGGTGTGCTCAACACGGTCGAGGCCTGGTGGTTCAAGCGCAACGAACCCAAGGCCGGTGGCGAACCCGACCGCGCCATCGAGATCACCACCCAGGAGACCACCCCGGCCGGCACCAAGGTGGCCCCGCATCTGCCCAAGCCGGCCGATGTGCCGGTGCCCGAGGGTGTGACCCCGGTGGCCAACGAGGGCGTGTGGCAGCCGCTCGGCCCCCTGGTCGGCGGGGCGCAGGCGATGTACGCCACCCAGGTCCGGCCCGACTCCGTGCGCACCTCGATCCTCGACGGTCTGGCCTGGATGGACCCCAAGCTGGTGAAGTTCCAGCTCTATCCCGGCACCGAGGAGCCCGGCGGTCGCTGGGATCAGCCCTCGCAGGTCCCCATGGATCAGCGCCTGCAGCTGCTCGCCGCGTTCAACAGCGGGTTCCGGATGGACGACGCCCGAGGCGGCTTCTACCTCGACGGGAAGACCCAGCGCCCCCTGCGCGACGGCGCGGCGTCGTTCGTGATCTTCCGCGACGGCACCGCATCGGTCGGCATGTGGGGACGCGACTTCACCATGAACGACACCATCGTGGCGGTGCGACAGAACCTCGACCTCATCCTCGACAACGGCGGTGGTCCTCCCAACCCGGGCGGCACCCCCGCGGCGAACGCGGCCCCCGGTGTGCCGGCGCCCGGTCTGAACGACAACGCCGACGGCGCCTGGGGTGCCACCTTCGGCAACAAGATCCTCACCTGGCGCTCCGCGGTGTGCATCACCGGAACCGGCGCCATCGTCTACGGCTACGGCAACGGTCTGGGTGCACTGTCGCTGTCACAGCTGATGCTGCGCGCCGGTTGTGTGCGCGCCATGCAGCTCGACATCAACACCGTCTGGACGACCTTCAACTCCTACAGCGCCACCCAGTATCTCGATCCGGGTTCGGTGAAGGGCACCAAGCTGCTGCCCGAATCGTTCAAGTCGGCCGATCGGTACCTGAGCACCGACGCCCGGGACTTCTTCGCCGTCTACGCCCGCGACCTGCCCCAGTGACAGGACGCTCCCCGGTGCGCTGATCTACTCGCCGAACACGCAGGTGCGGTTGTCCCACACCAGCACGCGATGCTCGAGATGCAGCCGCACGGCATCGGCGAGGGTCTTGCGCTCCACATCACGACCCTTGCGCACGAGATCCTCGACCTCGTCGCGGTGACTCACCGTGGCGACGCCCTGGGCGATGATCGGCCCGGCGTCGAGCTCGGCCGTGACGTAGTGGGCGGTCGCCCCGATGAGCTTCACACCGCGCTGATGGGCCCGTAGATAGGGACGGGCCCCGGGGAACGCCGGCAGGAACGAATGATGGATGTTGATCATGCGACCCGCCCAGCGCTCGGTGATCTCGGCGGGCAGGATCCGCATGTACCGGGCGAGCACCACGAGCTCGGGGGCGAAGGAGTCGAGGGCCCGGGCGAACGCCGCCTCCTGGGCGGCCCGATCGGCACCTTCGAGGCCACCGTCGACGAGCACGAAGGGCACGCCGTGCCGTTCGGCCAGTGATGCGGCGGCCGGCTTGTCGGAGATCACGCCGAGGACCTCGCAGTCGAGTTCGCCGAGCGTGACCCGCGACAGCAGATCGGCGGCGCAGTAGAGCTCGCCGGAGCAGGCCACGACGATCGAGTGACGACGATCAGGGGCATGCAGCGACCATTCGAACCCGAATCGGTCGACCAGAGCGGCGAGACCGGCATGGAACACGTCCCAGTCGAGGTCACCGTTGAGCTCGATGCGCTGGAGGAAGACCGAGGATTCACGATCGGTGTGCTGGTCGGCGCCATGGATGTTGCCCCCGCTCTCCGCGATGAGCGCGGAGACCGCCGCCACGATCCCGGGCTGATCGGGACACTGCAGCGTGAGGATGGCGAGGTCATGGGCAGGACGGTCGGGCATCGGGGTTCCGTTCGGGGATCAGCGGATGAGCGAGGCGAGGCCCCAGATGGCGGCGACCGTGCCCAGCAGGATCATGATGACGCTGCGCGTGAGCGGGGGTCGTACGAGATCGCCGCTGTCGGGCCGACGCGGCGGACGGACCAGAGCGAGGGCGGTGCCGACCGCGAGCGCACCACCGATGGCCAGCACCAGCCACGCGAGTAGATCCTCACCAAGGAACACGCTGCGTCTCCTCCGACACCCGCGGCGCGGGACGCCCGAATGGTAGGGGGATCGGGCTCCGAGGCATCAATCGATTCCCGACCCGGTGCGGGTCTCGAGCATCGCCACCAGACGATCAGCCGCTCCATGGGCACTGCGACCACGCGGTCGGGCGATCACCAGCCGGCGACGGGTGAGCACCACCGGCTGCGGATCGCGGGGTCGGCGCCGCCCCGCCTGCACGGCCGGCAGCACGGTCCATCCCACGCCGAGACGCGTCATCTCCCGCAGCACCTCGGGTTGATGGGACTCCGCCACCACCTCGACCCTCGCCCCACGGGCGCGCAGTTCGCGTTCGATGAGCGCCCGGGTGTGGGACCCGGTGGGGAACAGCACCCAGGGCCCCCACTCGGTCGGCGCAGCGACGTCGATGCCCTCGGGGGGGACCACGACGATGTCCTCCTCCAGCAGCGCCGTGAACTCGAACTCCGGCAGGTCCAGCTGTGGTTCGACCACGACGGCCAGATCGAGCTCACCGCGCCTGAGTCGTTCCAGCAGTTCGGCCGACGGAGCCACACTCAGCAGCAGATCCACCGACGCATCGGTGCGTCGGAACGATCGCAGCTGGGTCGAGAAGTGATCGACCGCGGCGGCGTCGATCATGCCCACCCGCAGCCGCCCGACCCGACCGCCCTTGAGCTCATGCACCCAGCGGGAGATGTCGCGGGTGTCGGCCACCACCCGACGGGCGTAGGCGAGGACCGTCCCGGCCTCCTCGCGCAGCACCTGCCGACGGCCGTGGCGCTCGAACAGCTGCAGCCCGAGCCGTCGTTCGAGCTCGGCCAGCCCCTGCGACAGCGCGGAGGTGCTGACCCCGAGACCGGACGCCGCAGTGGAGAAGGTCGGGGCCTCGGCCACGGCCACCAGGTAGGTCAGCTGCGAGATGGTGGGATGGAGCAGCGGGGGGGCGTCTTCCGAACGGGGGCGCAGGTCCGTCATCCCGCCACCCTATCGTTCAGTGATGCTTCAATGAAGGTCGGGACTCTTCAGTTCGACCTACCATCGGGGTATGACCACTCCTGTGAACATCGCACCCGCCACCGGCCGCCTCGGGGTCCTCACCCCCGGGATGGGCGCCGTGGCCTCCACCTTCATCGCCGGCGTGCTGGCCGCCCGAGGCGGCCACGCCGTCCCCGTCGGCTCGCTCAGCCAGTTGGCCCACATCCGCCTCGGCAAGCGCGAGGAGAACCGCAACCCGCTCATCCGCGAGTTCGTCCCGCTGGCCGATCTCGGCGACCTCGTGTTCGGCGGATGGGATCCCATCAGCCCCAACGCCCTGGAGGCGGCCCGCACCGCCGGCGTGCTCGAGGAGCGCGACCTCGGCCCCATCTCCGCTGAGCTCGAGGGCATCGTGGCCATGGACGCCGTGTTCGACCAGCGCTGGGTGAAGCGGCTGGAGGGCACCCGGGTGAAGACCATCACCGACAAGTGGGCCCAGGCCGAGGCGCTCATCGCCGACATCGAGAACTTCCGCATCGCCAACGAGTGCGACCGCCTCGTGATGGTGTGGTGCGGCTCGACCGAGGCCTACCAGGAGGCCAGTGCGGTGCATATGAGCATCGAGTCGTTCGAGGCCGGTCTGCGCGCCGACGACGACAACATCGCCCCGAGCCAGATCTACGCCTACGCCGCCATCATGTCGGGTGTGCCGTTCGCCAACGGTGCGCCGAACCTGTCCGTCGATCTCCCGTGCATGCGGGAACTGGCCGCTCGCGAGGGTGTGCCCATCGCCGGCAAGGACTTCAAGACCGGACAGACCTGGTTCAAGACCATGCTCGCCCCCGGCCTCAAGGCGCGCATGCTCGGTCTGCGCGGGTGGTACTCCACCAACATCCTCGGCAACCGCGACGGCGAGGTGCTCGACGATCCGGACAACTTCAAGACCAAGGAGGTCTCGAAGCTCGGCGTGATCGATTCGGTGCTGCAGCCCGAGGTGTACCCCGATCTCTACGGCAACGTCGATCACGTGGTGCGGATCAACTACTACCCGCCCCGCGGCGACAACAAGGAGGGCTGGGACAACATCGACATCTTCGGATGGATGGGGTATCCGATGCAGATCAAGGTCAACTTCCTGTGCCGCGACTCGATCCTCGCTGCCCCGATCGTGCTCGATCTCGCGCTGTTCATGGACCTGGCCAGCCGAGCCGGCCAGAGCGGGGTGCAGGAATGGCTGAGCTTCTACTTCAAGGCCCCCCAGTCGGCCACGCCGGTGCCCGCCGAGCACGACCTGTTCATCCAGCAGACCAAGCTGAAGAACACCCTGCGGGAATGGATGGGCGAGGAGGCCGTCACCCACTCCGAGGCCGGCTGAGGTGATTCGGACGATCTTCCTCTAGATTCACGGTCCTCACCACTGACCCGGCCGATCATTCGGCCCCCTGATCTACCGGAGAACACCATGCCAGTCCCCACCCCCGCAGAACTCGGCCCCCTCGCCGGCCTCGCCGGAACCTGGGAGGGCGATGCCGGTATCGACATCTCCTACCACCACGCCGAGGGTGAGATCGTCGAGACCCCGTACCGCGAGAAGGTCGAGCTCAAGCCCTTCGGTCCCGTCGACAACGGCGTGCAGCAGCTGTTCGGTCTCGACTACCGCATGGCCGCCTACAAGCAGGGCGAGGACGAGCCGTTCCACACCGAGGTCGGCTACTGGCTCTGGGACGCCGCCAACGGGCAGTTCATGCGCTCGTTCATGGTGCCGCGCGGCCAGGTCGTGATCGCCGGTGGTGACGCCACCGCTGACTCCAAGGTCATCGAGCTCAAGGCCGAGCATGGCTCGAACACCTACGGCGTGCTCTCCAACAAGCATCTCGAGGCCAACGCCTTCACCCCGTCCTACACCTGCACCATCACCATCGGTGACGGCGAGTGGAGCTACGACGAGACCACGACCTACGAGGTCAAGGCCAAGGGCCTCACCATCGCCCACCGCGATCGCAACACGCTGCGCAAGGTCGGCTGACCTCGGTACGGGGTCGGCTGACCCGGCGCAGCACAGTCCTGTGCGAAGGCCCCGCTCCGGCGGGGCCTTCGTCGTTCCTGCGACCGAGCCGTCGCCCGACTCGGTCGACGCCGAGCGGGTTCAGACCTCCGGAGCCGCCGTGAGCACCACCAGCGGGATCTCCCGAGTGGTCTTCGACTGGTACCCGCCGTAGTGGGGGAAGTCGGTGATGATGCGCTGCCACAGCTGCGCCCGCTCCTCACCCTCGGCCACCCGGGCGGTCCGGACATGACGGGGGCCGCCCTTCCAGACCACCTCGACGGTGGGGTTCTCCCGCAGATTGAGGAACCAGGCCGGATGCACCGGATCTCCGCCGCGGGAGGCGACCACCACGATGTCCTCACCGGTCTGGGCCGGTGAGGTGAGCATGCTGGTGCGCTTCTCACCCGATCGACGACCGATGGTGGTGAGCTCGAGCACGGGCATGCCCCCGGCGGTCCACCCCAGCCGACCCCGGCTCAGGGTGAGCAGGGTCCGGTGGAACCGGTTCATCGACTTCATGAGCAGATCGCTGGGCATGGAACGACCCTAGCGACCCTCCCCCCATCGGGGGATCGACCGGCGGGGGATCGGGGAACCGGCCCGGAAGATGGCCCGGCGTCGGTCCGGAGTCGACGTGGAGTGGCGCCTGAGTCGGGCGGAGAATGTTGCGCACGGATTGCATTCCCGCCGAGGTTCTGTAAAGGTTTCGTAACATGAGCGCCACCACGGAGACCCGCCCTCGACGCTCCCCCAGTCGCAGGATCCTCGCCCTCGTCATCGTCGTCACCGCACTGGCCGGCCTGGCCACCACGATGCCCGGAGCCGGCGCCGACGCCATCGCCGACAAGCAGGCCGAGGCCCGCCAGATCGCCGACAAGATGGCGGCGCTGCAGTCGCGGCTCATGGATGTCAACGCCCAGTACGAACAGGCCAACTACGAACTGCATCTCGCCGAGCAGAAGGTCGCCGATGCCAAGGCCCTCGCGGAGCGCACGGCCGCCGAGGTCGAACGCCGACAGGCCGACCTGCGCGACTTCGCCATCAACGCCTATCAGTCGGGTGACGGCACGGCGACCTTCGACGCCCTGTTCACCAGCGATCCGAGCGCCGGTGCGGAGAAGGTCTCGTACCTCGATCACCTGAGTGGCAGCAAGCAGGACCTCATCGACGCCTACAAGGGTGCCAAGGTGCAGGCTCAGGAGGACGCCGCCCGACTCGCCGGCGTGCAGGCCGAGGCCCAGGCCAAGGCCGATGTCATCGAGCAGGCCCGCAGTGCCGCGGCCAGGGCCGCCGCTGAGCAGGAGGCCCTCAACGCCAAGGTCCAGGGCGAACTCGCCTCGCTGGTGGCCGCCGAGAACGCCCGTCGCGCCGCCGAGGCCCAGCGCGCCGCCGAGGCCGCCAGCAACGGTGGCGGCGGAGGTGGCGGCGGTGGGATCACCGGTGTGCGCAACCCGCCACCGCCCACACCGGGCGCCGGTGGGGCGATCGCGCAGGCGGTAAGTCAGGTCGGCGCTCCCTATGTGTGGGGTGCCGCCGGGCCCAACGCGTACGACTGCTCGGGTCTGGTCATGTGGGCCTACGGACGGGTCGGCGTCTCGCTGCCCCACTACAGCGGTGCCATGTACGCCATGACCACCCGCATCTCCGCCTCCCAGCTCCAGCCCGGCGATCTCGTGTTCTGGGGGGCCGGCGGTTCGGAGCATGTGGCGATCTACATGGGTGGCAACCAGTTGGTGCACGCCTTCGGCGCCCAGCGCGGGGTTGCCGTCACCAATCTCGCCGGCTGGTGGAAGCCACCGTCGGGCTACGGCCGCATCGGCTGACTCGGGATCTCCGGAGCGCGAGCCGTCCGCTGTCCCCCCTCCCACTAGTGTCCGTGGCAGCACCGAGCACCCCCGTTCGGCACCCGACTCCACTGCTGGCATGACCCTGACACTCCCACTCCGGATCCTCCACGTCGCGCAGCCGACACAGACAGGACTGGCGATCGCCGTGGCCTCCCTCATCGCCTTCCAGCGGGAGCAGGGCATCGACGCCCGACTGGCGGCACCCACCGGGGGACTGCTCAGACAGCTCGCCGATGAGGCCGGCATCCCGTTCATCGAATGGCAGTCCGTGCGCGAGCCCGGACTCTCGGTGATCAGCGAGGGTCGCGCCCTGCAGCGGATCATCGACCAGTTCGATCCCGACGTCGTCCATCTCGCCTCGTCGAAGGCGGGGCTGGTTGGACGCCTCACCCTCCGCGGTCGCCGCACCACCATCTTCAGCCCCCACGGTTGGTCGTTCTTCGTGCCCGGCCGCACCCGCCGGCTCTCCCTGCTGTGGGAGCGACTGGGGGCCCGCTGGACCCATCAGTTCCATGTGTCCTGTGAGGAGGAGGCGGAGGCCGGTCGGCGCCGTGGGATCCGCGGCGACTACGTCTGGGGACTCAACTCGGTCGACACCGACCGGTTCGCGCATGCCACCCTGGAGGATCACACCCGGGCCCGCACCGAACTCGGATTCACCGACGGTCCCAGTGTGGTGTGTGTCGGTCGTCTCTGCTTCCAGAAGGGACAGAAGCCGCTGCTCGCCGCCTGGCGACGCGTGGTCGAGCAGGAGCCGACGGCACAGCTGTACCTGGTCGGCGACGGCGAGGACGAGGCCGAACTTCGCGCCATGGACTGTCCCAATGTCGTCTTCGTCGGGAACCGTCCGGATGTGGCGCGCTGGTTCGCCGCCGCCGATCTCGTGGTCCAGCCCTCGCGGTACGAGGCGCTGTCGCTGTCGGTGCTCGAGGCGTTGAGCACCGGACGGTCCGTGGTGGCCTTCGACGCTCTCGGGATGCGTACCGCCATCGGACCGGGCTGCGGCGCCATCGTCCCCATCGATGACGCTGAGGCCCTCGCCGCCGAGATCCTGCACCGGCTCCACGATCCCGCCCTGCGCGAACAGGAGGGTCGAGCCGGCCGTCAGCGCATGGTCGACAGCTTCACCGCCAGCACGGTGCTGGCCACCGCCACCGATCACACCCTCGAACTGGTCGGCACCCGCGGCCGCGCCGACAGCCGGAGCTCCTCATGACACCGTCGGTGACCGGACCCACCTTCCTCGTGATCGGTGCCGCCCGCTGCGGCACCACCTATCTCACCAGGATGCTCGACTCGCATCCCGAGATCGCCGTCTGCGAGCCCAAGGAACCCCACTTCCTCGCCTTCGCCGGTGAGAAGGTGGCCTTCGCCGGACCCGGTGATGCCGAGACCATCAACCGCTTCGCCATCACCGACGAAGCGGCGTGGCGCCAGTTGTTCAGACCGGTGGAAGGGGTGCGCGAGCTCGGCGACGGCTCGGTGTCGACGCTCTACTACCACGATGCGGCCGTGGCGAACATCCAGCGGTACTGCCCCGACGTGAAGATGATCGTCATGCTCCGCGATCCCACCGAGCGCGCCTTCTCCGCGTTCCAGTACTGGACCGGGCGGGGCTTCGAGCACGAGACCTTCAGCCGCGGTCTCGATCTCGAGGCCGAACGCATCGCCGCCGGGTACCACCACATCTGGCACTACACCCGCATGGGGTTCTACAGCGAACAGCTGCGGCCCTTCCTCGAGACCTTCGGACCCGATCGGATCCTCATCCTCGGCTACGAGGATTTCATGGCGGACAAGGAGGCCGGACTCGCCCGCTGCAGCGAGTTCCTCGGCCTGTCACCGTTCCCCGCCACCGATCATGAACTGCGCGTCAACGCCGGCGGCATGGCGCGCAACCGCCTGATGACCCAGACCCTGCGCTGGATCCGCCGCGTCCCGCCGCTGCGCTGGCTGATCCGCACAGTGGTGCCCTGGCGCCTGCGCGAGAAGGTGCGCTCGACCTCGGTGCAGCAGATGGAGATGTCCGCCGAGGAACGGGTCCGGCTCGACACCCTCTTCGCCGATGAGCGCGTCGCCGTCGCCGAACTGCTGGGGGACGGCGCTCCGTCCTGGGCCCGTCGATGAGGATCCTGCAGCTGCACAACAAGCAGTACGCCCGCGGTGGCGTCGACATCGAGCACGAGCGCGAACGCGATGGTCTCATCGCCCGGGGCCATGAGGTCGACACCATGCTCATCGACAACCGTGAGGTCGAGCGCATCGGCTCGGTGCGCGCCGCACTCAAAGCGGTCTGGAACCACGAGGCCGTGGTCGAGACCAACCGACGGATCAGCGAGTTCCGCCCCGACATCATCCATGTGCACACCCCGTTCCCGATCATGTCGCCCTCGGTGTTCGTGGCCGCCCGCCGTGCCGGGATCCCGGTGGTCAACACCTCGCACAGCTATCGCTACAGCTGCATCAACGCCACACTCCTGCGGGAGAACGCCATCTGCGAGCAGTGTGTGGGACGGCGGATCAAGGCTCCTGCCGTGATCCATCGCTGTTACAAGAACAGTCTCCCCGGCTCACTGGCCATGGCCACCTCGCTCACGCTGCACCACAACGTCGGCACCTTCACCCGGGGCATCGATCGATTCATCGCCCTCACCCCGTTCATGCGCGAGAAGCTCATCGCCGAGGGCATCCCCGCCGATCGCATCTCGGTGCTGCCCAACGCTGCACCCGATCCCGGTCCGCCCGCCCAGCAGCCCCGTGGCTTCGCCGCCTATCTGGGTCGCTTCATCGAGGAGAAGGGCATCCGCACGATCCTGCGGGCCTGGACCCAGATGGAGGCCGACATCCGGATCACCTTCGTGGGCGATGGCGTGCTCCGAGGGGAGATCGAGGCGGCCGCCGCCCGTGATCCCCGCATCACGGTGCTGTCGTGGATGGACTCCGAGGGAGTGGCCCGGTTCCTGGCCGATGCCGAGGTCGTGCTGATGCCCTCGGAATGGTTCGAGGGTCTGCCCCTGCTGATCCCCGAGTCGTTCTCGATCGGCACCCCGATCATCGCCAGTGACGTCGGGAACTTCAGCGACCTCATCGATCCCGGCCGCACCGGGGATCGCTTCCGATCCGGCGATGCCACCGATCTGGTGCGGGCGGTCCGCTGGTTCTTCGAGGAGGCCGACCGGGCTGCGCTGCGGCGCAACGCCCGGGCCGAGTACGAGATGAACTACAGCCCGGAGCGCCAGCTCGATGCGCTCGAGGGGATCTACCGCGAGGTCATCGCTGCGCACCGAGGCCGGAGCTAGGTCGCCGGCGCTGAGCTCGCCGGCATGCGGAGTCGGCCGGGATGGGTCCACACCCCGAGCGAGACCCTGGCCATCACCCAGAACATGATGTACTGCCCAGCGGTGGTGAGGCCCGAGGCCACCGCCACACCGTTCATACCGAACACTCGGGCAGCGGCGAGATCACAGACGAAGGACAGCACCGTCCAGAGCAGCGAGACCCGCAGCAGGAGCTGTTCCTTGGAGCACATCGCCAGGGTGGTCCCACAGAGTCCGGTGACGACATTGACCATCTGGGCCATTCCGAGGGCGGCGAGGACGAAGGCACCCGATTCGTACCGCCGACCGTAGAACAGGGTGAGGATCCATCCGGGGGCCAGGACACAGGGGAGCAGGATCAGCAGGGCCGGCACCGTGATGATGGTGGCTGTGCGGCGCACCAGGGCCTCGAGCTCCGCCATGCGACCGAGGGCCCGCAGCGCAGCGACACGTGAGGACACGATCAGTTGCGCAGCCAGCAGCGGCATCGAGACCACGCCCATCAGGCGCAGCGCCGCCGCGTAGATGCCCGCTGATCGTTCACTCAGATTGCCACTGACCACCCAGAGATCGACCTGGGATGCGGTGAAGGCCGCCAGCTGTGTGCCCATGAAGAGCAGCGAGCTCACCACGAAGGCCCGCTCGACACCGGCATCCACGATGGTCGACGCCGACACCGCTGGCGGCCGCAGGCGGCGGTAGACGATGTAGGAGGCAAGGACCGAGATCAGCAGGGCGGCGACGTTGAGCAGCAGTGCGCTCGTGCTGGACAGCAGGTCGCGACCGGTGACCGCCAGGAGCACGGCGTAGAGGGTCGTGGCGATGGCCCCACCGTTGCGACCGGCACCGAGATTGGCCAGATGGATCTCGCCCAGACCTCGCAGCAGATCGGCGAACAGGAGCATGAGGCCGGAGCCGACGGCCACGAGGGCACCGGCGACCGATGCCGAGACGACATCGCTGGCATGTCGGACGAAGAAGGCGGACATCAGGAAGGTGATCCCACCGCCGATCGGGATGCTGGCGGCCAGGATGCGCCGGGCGAACGAGAGGTCGAGACTGACCTGCTCACCGCGCCCGGTGGCGAGACCGCCGGCCACGTTGCGCAGCAGCACCCGGTTGACACCGGCGGTGGTGACGAACGAGCCGAACATGGCGACGCTGGTGACCACGGCGACGATGCCGAAATCGGCGGGACCGAGACGTCGGGCGAGGTAGGAGTTGACGAGCAGGAAGCTGACACCGGCCAGGACCCGGGAGCCCATCGACCATGCCGCCGGCCCGAACCGACGGAGTCTCGCACTGGTGATCGCCGACATCAGACGGTGACGGGCACCGGCACTGCTGCGGTTCGCCGCTGCCGACGCATCAGCGGGATCAGCAGGAGCATGGGCAGCACGAACTGCGCCCACTTCACGACGAACTCGCCGTCGACGCCGTCACCGAGCACCCAGATGCCCACGGCGAAGGCCATCACGAAGGCCAGAGGTTCGGTTCGGGTCCGGGACATCGATCGTAACGCCGCCGAGAGCACGATCCCGGTGACGAGCCCACAGATGAGGATGCCGATGCGGCCGAAGTTGAGGTACCAGGTGCCCGGTGCGCCCATGGGCCAGCCGTTGCGGGTGTTGGGCTCGTACACCTGGCGGAACCACGCACCGGGAGCCACGAACGTCGGTTTGCCGGGCCAGAGGGCGCGCGGGATCACCCCCACAGCACCGTTGTAGATGTCGAGACCACCACGGAAACGATGAGTTGTCGGCCAGTCGCGCACGGCGAGCAGATAGGCGTCGTAGTGCACGGTGTTGGCGGCCACTGAGAGCTGTCGAACGACGGTCTGACCCTTGATGCTTCCCGAGACCGAGCCCGACAGGGCCTGATCGCGGTACACCCGGAGACCGACCACCATCAGCGTGCCGAGACCGATGGCGACGAGGATGCCGATGACGACACGGCCGCGTGTGCCCCGGAGACGACGAGTGGTGCCCCGGGGTCGGAACACGAAGTACCCGATGACCAGCTGGACTGCGGTGAGCACCAGCAGGGACCGAGCACCCCAGAGGTACACGCCCACACCGTTGAACAGGGCGTAGATGACCGAGATGGTCGCCATCGATCGTTGACGAGGGGTGAAGCGACCGACGCGGTCGCGCACCGTGAGCAGGAAGACGAGGATGGAGGTGATCGTCCCCGACGTCGGGAACACCAGCAGGAAGAACAGACCGGCGAACTCCTTGTCCACCTTCGAGGCCCGCACCATCCGGGCGTAGCTCCCGTACCGGGCGAACAGGAACACGATGATGAGGAACCAGATGCCGGTGAGGATGGTGGCGATGCGGAACGCCTTGGCGGTGTCGACCGCACCGTCGGTGGAGGGGAACAGGAACCGCAGCCGCAGATCGGAATGGGACCCGGCGAGCAGTCCGAGACCGCACATGGCGAGGAAGCCGATCAGATACAGGTTGGCCGAGAGCATCGGGGAGCCGAACCGGAACAGCGAGTCGGGATACTCGCTGTCGAGGCCAGTGGAGATGAACGCGATCCGAACGCCGTAGGAGAGCATGAACGACACGGCGAACAGCCCCACCGGGCTGAACAGCCAGTTCGCGTAGGCCCGATAGATGATCCCGAGCGTGACGAACACGGCGACGGACGAGATCAGAACCATGGCGCAGCGGCTCCTCGGGTCATGACGCGACGGCCGTGGCTCACGAGGTTCTGTCGGCCGAATCCTCGGCGGCCGGCAGACCCACCGGCTCGACCGGGTCGATGTACTTCATGTTGGCGTCGTCGTCGTAGCCGCTGTAGCCGTAGCGGCCGTAGCCGTAACGGCCGTACCCGTACCGGCCCCCGTAGCCGTAGCGGCCGTAGCCGTAGCGGCCATAGCCGTAGCCGTAGCGGCCGTACCCGTAGCGGCCGTAGCCGCCCTTGCCGTAGCCGTAGTAGTAGCCGGGGATCTTCGGGTTGAAGCCGTTGAGCACGATGCCGAGCACCGACCCGCCGAGACGGGTGACGCGATCGATGGTCTGCCCGAGCACGTGCATGCCGGTCCGACCGGGCACGGCCACCATGATGACCTTGTCGACGTGACGCAGCATCGAGAGCGTGTCGCTCACCGGCACCAGCGGCGCCGAGTCGACGATCACGTAGTCGGCACCGGAGTTGACGATGCTCTGGAGGATCTCGCCCATCCGGGAGGAACCGAGGAGACCACCGGGATTGGAGACCATGGGTCCCGAGGACAGCAGCACGAGACGGGGCTCATCCGGGTGCTTCACGATGCAGTCGGCGACGACGGCATCGCCGGTGAGGATGGACGAGAGTCCCTCGAGCTTGGACTCGGCGACACCGAAGTACTGGCCGACGGTGGGACGACGGAGGTCGGCCGAGACCACCACGACGTTGTTGCCCTCACAGGCCAGGGTGTAGGCGAGGTTGGCGGCGATGGTGGACTTGCCCTCACCGGCGTTGGCGCTGGTGACCGCATAGACCGAGGTGCCGTCGACGGTCTTGGTGAACTTGACCGTGGTCGCAAGCGAGCGGATGGATTCGGTGAACTGGCGCTTGTTGGCGGAGAAGTCTCGGGGGAGCGTCGGGAACTTCTTGCGACGCCCGATCGGACCACCGAGGGGCACCGTGACGAGCACGCTGGCACCGCCGAGACCATCGGCGTCGCCGAAGCCGATGCGGTCGTCGATGCGTTCGAGCACGAACACGATGGCCACGCCGACCATGAGGCCGAGGAAGCCGAAGACGAGGGAGTCCTTGAGCGGGTTCGGGGCGTAGGGCGAGGTGGGGAGATCAGCCCGCCGGATGATCCGATAACTGCTGTCGACCACCTTGGAGTCGATCTCCGCCTGATCGGCGAGGGTCAGGTAGTTCTTGATCTGATCGGCCGAGGCGGACTGACCCTCGAGGGCGAGGGCCTTCTGGCGGAGCTCGTCGGCCCGCTGGAGCAGCGCGTCACTGCGGGACTGGCCGTTGACCTCGATCAGGCAGGCGAGTGCGTCATCGGCGCCGTCACGGGCCACCTGGGGGACGCGACTGGTGACTCGGATGGTGAGCACATCGGAGTCGACGTGGTCGGAGGCGGAGATGCCACCCAGATCGCCGGCCTGATCACCGAGTTTGTCCTCGGTGCAGGCGAGGACCTCGGGGGACTCGGCCACCGACACCTGGGTCTGCAGGGTGCGGGCCGGGTCGATGCGGACCTGGGCCCCGGTGGAGTCGAAGACGGTGTTGGTGGAGGGATCGCTGATCACGACCTCCGCCTTGGCGGCGTACATCTTGGTCTTGGTGGCGGCGAAGATGTACCCGGGGACGGCGAAGAGCACGAAGGCCACGAGCACGACCCGCCAACGACGGACGCCGATGGCGATGAGCCTTCGGGGATCGAAGGACTGCGGTGCTGACTCATCCATGCGCCGAGGCTACCCCACGAGGGGTCGCCAGAATCTTCAGGCCCCGCCGGTTCGTGGGTCAGACCCCTCGGGCCATGTTGGCGAACTTGGTGTAGTGGTCGAGGAAGGCCAGCCGCACCATGCCGGTGGGACCGTTGCGGTGTTTGCTGACGAGGATCTCGGCGGTGCCCCGATCGGGGGAGTCGGGGTTGTAGACCTCATCGCGGTAGATGAACATGACCACATCCGCGTCCTGCTCGATCGAGCCGCTCTCCCGGAGATCGGCGAGCATGGGGCGCTTGTCGCCACGCATCTCGAGCTGTCGGGACAGCTGCGAGAGGGCGATGACCGGGCACTCGAGCTCGCGGGCGAGGATCTTGAGCCCTCGGGAGATCTCCGAGACCTCGACCTGCCGGTTCTCGGCACTGGACCGGCCGCTCATGAGCTGGAGGTAGTCGACCACCACGAGGCCGAGATCGCCGGCGCGACTCTTGAGGCGGCGGGCCTTGGACCGGATCTCGGCGATGGTGACCGTCGGGTTGTCGTCGATCCAGATGGGGGCCGAGGCGAGACGACCGGTGGCGTGGGCGATCTTGCTCCAGTCGGTCTCGTTGAGCGATCCGTTGCGGAGCTTCTTGGAGTCGACGCGGGCCTCGGAGCAGAGCATGCGCTGGGTGAGCTCGAGCTGTCCCATCTCGAGGGAGAACACCAGCACCGGACGGTTGCTCTCGATGGCGGCGCTGGTGGCCACGCCCAGGGCGAGTGCGGTCTTGCCCATGGAGGGGCGGGCTCCCACCACATAGAGGGCGTTGGGCTGCAGCCCGGAGAGGAGATCATCGAGATCGCCGAAGCCGGTGGGGAGACCGGTGATGGCATCACCGCGCTCGTGGAGCATCTCGAGACGATCGAGGTTGGCGTTGAGGAGATCATCGATGGGTGCCATGGTGTCGGTGACCCGCCGCTGACCGACCTCGAACATGAGCGACTCGGCGGTGTCGACCGCCTTGGTGACGTCGTCGGGGAGGCTGTAGCTCATCTCGGCGATCTCCCCGGCCACGCCGATGAGACGACGCAGCAGGGCGTGCTCCTCGATGATGGTGGCGTAGCGGCCGGCGTTGGAGATGGCCGGCGTGGCGGCCTGGAGGGTGACGAGCGTGGCCGGTCCCCCGATGACGTCGAGGAGTCCGGCCCGGCGCAGCTCCTCGGCCACGGTGACCGGATCGGCGGGCTCACCGGCGGCGTTGAGTGAGGTGATGGCCTCGTAGATGTGTCCGTGGGCCGGCTTGTAGAAGTGCTCAGGATCGAGCTTCTCGGAGGCCACGGCGATGGCATCGCGCGACAGCAGCATGGCGCCGAGCAGGGATTCCTCAGCCTGGAGGTTGTGGGGCGGGACCCGGGTGGGACCGGCGGGGGCGGAGGATCGAGGAGTGTCGTCGAGGGAGCTCATGAGGGGACCAGCCTCCCCCAGATGGGCTGGGGATCGATAGCGGGAAAACCCTGCAGATCATTGGGGAACACCCTGTGGATCGCCTGTGGATGATGCCCGGGGTCGCTGTGGATGGACGCGTGGATGGACGC
>JAGWYK010000077.1 GCA_018969405.1 Acidobacteriota bacterium | reverse complement strand
GGCGGTCGCAGTCGTCTCATCCTGCAGGTGCACGACGAGGTCATCTGCGAGGTGCCACCGGCCGAGCTGGAGCCGGTCACCGCCATCGTGCTCGAGGCCATGTCGGGGGCGTTCGACCTGCGCGTGCCGCTGGCGGTCAACCTGTCGGTCGGCGACTCCTGGGCTGCGGCCAAGGGCTGAGATGACCTCCGATGACCCGGCGGCGGACACCGGGACGCACTGGTTCGAGGCCCTCGCCGATCACCTCGGTGAGGCCTATCTGCGGTACTCGTTCACCATGGGCACCGACAACGAGGTGGCGTTCCTCGTCGAGGCGCTCGGGCTCGAGCCGGGGATGCGGGTGCTCGACGTCGGCTGCGGTCCCGGTCGTCACGCCCGAGCCCTCGGTGCCCGGGGCATCGCCGTCCACGGGGTCGACATCGCCCAGCGATTCGTGGACATCGCCCGCATCGATGCCCCGGCCGGGGTGACCTTCGAACGTCTCGATGCCCGGGCCATGGCCTTCGAGGCCGAGTTCGACGCGGTGATCTCGCTCTGCCAGGGGGCCTTCGGTCTCGCCGGTGGCCTCGGTGCCGGGCCGATGCAGGATCCCGACGCCACCGTGCTCGACGGCATGGCCCGGGCCCTTCGTCCCGGGGGCCGACTGGCGGTCTCCGCGTTCTCGGCCTACTTCCAGGTCCGGTGGCTCGAGGACACCGACACCTTCGACGCCGGGGCCGGGGTGAACCATGAGCGCACCGAGCTGCGCGGCCCGGACGGCTCCCGGGCCGATCACGATCTGTGGACCACCTGTTTCACCCCCCGGGAGCTGCGGCTGCTGGCGGCCCGGTCGGGTCTGCGGGTCGAGCAGCTCTGGTCCGTGTCCCCCGGCGACTACGCCCGCCGACCTCCGGATCTGGACCATCACGAGTTCCTGCTGGTGGCCTCCCGCCCGCAGCAGCCCTGACCCGGGAGGGTGGCTCCGGGTCGGCACGGGCCCGAGGAATGGCCCTCTCCGTCGGCCCGGGCGTAGCATCGTCTCTCGTCCTGCGCGCCCGCGCAGCGTCCACCGTCCCGATCCCGGGACCTGATTCCCTGTCCACCGAAGAGAGCAACCTTGTCCGACAACGCCACCATCGAAGCGGCTGATGCCGCCACCACCGCCGACGCCGAGAGCAACGGCATGGGTACCTTCGACTCCGAGGGTCGTTACATCCCCCGTCAGGTCACCGAGAACGATCTCGGTGCCGAGTCGCTCGACGAGGCGTACACCTCGTCCATGGTGCAGGTCGAGGACGGTCAGATCGTCGAGGGCACGATCGTCAAGGTCGACCACGATGAGGTCCTGCTCGACATCGGCTACAAGTCCGAGGGTGTCATCCCCTCCCGCGAGCTCTCGATCCGCAACGACGTGGATCCCTCCGAGATCGTCTCGCTCGGAGAGCGCATCGAGGCCCTGGTCCTCACCAAGGAGGACAAGGAGGGTCGTCTCGTCCTGTCCAAGAAGCGCGCCCAGTACGAGCGCGCCTGGGGCACCATCGAGAAGATCAAGGAGGAGGAGGGCGTCGTCAGCGGTCCGGTGATCGAGGTCGTCAAGGGCGGTCTCATCGTCGACATCGGACTGCGCGGCTTCCTGCCGGCCTCCCTCGTCGAACTGCGTCGCGTCCGTGACCTCGCCCCCTACGTGGGCCGCACCGTCGATGCCAAGATCATCGAGCTCGACAAGAACCGCAACAACGTGGTCCTGTCCCGTCGGGCCTGGCTCGAGGAGACCCAGCGCGAGCAGCGCGATGACTTCCTCACCAACCTCAAGCCCGGCGAGGTCCGGCGCGGTGTGGTGTCCTCGGTGGTCAACTTCGGCGCCTTCGTCGACCTCGGCGGCATGGACGGCCTCGTGCACGTGTCCGAGCTGTCCTGGAAGCATGTCGACCATCCCGGTTCGGTCGTGCAGGTGGGCGACGAGATCGAGGTGCAGGTCCTCGAGGTCGACCTCGACCGCGAGCGCATCAGCCTCTCGCTGAAGGCCACCCAGCAGGATCCCTGGCAGCAGTTCGCCTCGGCCCATCAGGTCGGCGAGCTGGTCTACGGCCGGGTCACCAAGCTCGTGCCCTTCGGCTCGTTCGTGCAGGTCGGCGACGGCATCGAGGGTCTCGTGCACATCTCGGAGATGTCGGCCCACCATGTCGACCTCCCCGAGCAGGTCGTCACCCCCGGTGAGGAGCTGTGGGTCAAGATCATCGATCTCGATCTCCAGCGTCGCCGCATCAGCCTCTCCATCAAGCAGGCTGCCGAGGGTGGTGTCGTGGCCGCCGAGTACCAGGAGCACTTCGGCGAGCACGCCTACGACGAAGAGGGCAACTACATCGGTGGGGCCGAGTCGACCGAGGCCCAGCAGGCCTGGGCCGAGTACTACGCCGAGCACGGTGACGAGGGCATGGTCGCCCCCGCCGCCGAGGAGTCCGCGACCGAGGCGCCCGCCGCCGAGTGATCGGTCGCCGTCTCAGGCGGCGTCGGATCGATCCAACTGCACGAGACCGAGGCGCAGGGCGATGAGGATCGCCTGCGTCCGGTCGCGCGCGTCGAGCTTCTGGTAGATCGAGGCGAGGTGGTTCTTGACCGTCTTCTGCGAGAGGTAGAGCCGGGCCGCCACCTGCGGGGTCGAGCAGCCATCGGTGATGGCCTGCAGGACCTCGATCTCGCGACGGGTGATGGCGTCGGCCGGCAGGCGCCAGCCGATCATGTTGGTGGGCGGATGGGTGGTGGAGGTGCGGTGGAGTGTGGTCATGGCACAAGGATCGGCGGCGCTGATCCGAACTTGAGGAGAGACACCGAAAGAACATCGGATACATTCGCCGACGTGCTGCTGCTGGGACTCACCGGAGGGATCGGTTCGGGCAAGTCGACCGTCTCGGCGGGACTGGCCGAACGGGGGGCCGTCGTCATCGACGCCGACGGGGTCGTGCGGGAGCTGCAGGCTCCCGGGGGTTCGGTCCTCGCCGCCATGGTGGATCATTTCGGCGACGGCATCCTCGCCCCCGACGGTTCGCTCGACCGCCAGGCGGTGGCGGACATCGTGTTCACCGATGCCGAGCAGCTGAAGGCGCTCAACGCCATCGTGCACCCCGCCGTGGGTGCCGAGATCGACGCCCGTATCGCCGCCCAGCGCGACACCGACGAGATCGTGGTGCTGGACATCCCGCTGCTGGTCGAGAACAAGCCCTACTCGCCGGCGGCCATCATCGTCGTCGACACCGACCCGGAGATCGCGGTGGACCGACTGGTGCAGCACCGGGGCTTCACCGCCGAGGACGCCCGGGCCCGCATGGCTCGGCAGGCCACCCGCGAGCAGCGCCTCGCCGAGGCCGACTTCGTCATCCCCAACGATGGCTCGCCCGAGGAACTGGCTGGGCACATCGAGGCCTGCTGGAACTGGATCCAGCAGCTGCGCGCCGAGGGTCGCACCGAGGGTGACCCTGCTGCGAACACTGCCGACACGTGACTGGGCCGACTAGAGACCGAGCCGACTGGAGACTGAGCCGACTAGAGACTGAGCCGCCGGGCCAGGTCGCTGGTGATGCGTCGCTGCGGATCGACACGCTCCCGGACCGAGCGCCATTCGTCGAGCCGTGGATACATCTGCGGCACCAGTTCGGGGCGGACCCGGCTGTCCTTGGCCAGATAGATGCGACCACCGGCCTCGACGACCAGATCGTCGAGCCGGTCGAGCAGGGGAGCGAGGCCCGGGACTCCGGTGGGGATGTCGAGCGCCAGGGTCCAGCCGGGGGCCGGGAACGACAGGGGCGAGGCGTTGCCGGCACCGAAGGCCTTGAGCACGGCGAGGAACGAGGTGCAGCCCGCCGCGCTGAGATCCTCGATGATGCGGCGGAGGATCGGCTCGGTGCCGAAGGGGATGACGAACTGCCACTGCAGGAAGCCACCCGGGCCGTAGATGCGGTTCCAGCCCGCCACCATGTCGAGCGGATGGAAGAAGGTGGGGATGGTCTGCAGCTCGTCACGGCGCATCTTCGGAGCCTTGCGGAACCACACCTCGTTGAAGGCGCGCACGGTGAGTCCGTTGAGCAGACCGCCGGGCACGAACGGCGGTGCCGAGGCGATCACGCCGGCGCGGTAGTCGAAGGGGTCGGAGCGGGGTCCACCGCCGACCTCCTCGGCGGTGGCGAAGCGGCCACGGGTGAGCACCGAGCGTCCCATGGACGAGCCGGTGGCCATCAGGTCGATCCAGGCCACCGAGTAGTCGTAGTCGGCGTCACCGGTGGCCATGAGCTCGACCACGGTGTCGAGATCAGGGGCCCGGTCGGTGTCGACCAGCAGTCGGCTGGAGCCGATGCGCGGGCAGCGGAAGGTGGCGTCGAGGATGACGCCGGTGAGTCCCATGCCTCCGGCGGTGGCCCAGTAGAGCTCGGGGTCGCGGTCCGGACCGATCTCCACGATGGAGCCATCGGCGATCTGCAGCCGCAGTGACTCCACGTGATCGCACCAGGAACCCTTGCGGTGGTGGTTCTTGCCATGGATGTCGGCGGCGATCGCCCCGCCCACGGTGACGTAACGGGTGCCGGGGGTGACCGGTACGAAGAGTCCGGCGGGGACCAGCGAGTGCAGGAGTCGATCGATGCTCACGCCGGCATCGGCGGTGACCAGCACATGATCGGCGGCGGGATCGCTCTCGTGGATCGTGAAGGAGTCGACGTCGATGGTCTCGATGACGCGACCGCCGCTGTTCTGGGCGGCGTCGCCGTAGCTGCGACCGAGACCGCGGGCCAGCAGGCCCCGGGGGTTGGGATCGGGGAGGGCGCGTCGCAGTTCGGTGGCCGAGGTGGGACGTCGCAGGTCGGCGCCGGTGGGCGCGGTGCGACCCCACCCGAACAGTTCGGTGGAGCGGGGAACGGCCAGGGCGGCCGCCGGCTCAGGAGGTGTAGATGGCAATGCCGTAGATGAGGGCCCAGGCCGCGCCTGCCAGCAGCAGGGGGCGATCGGACAGGACGAGGTTCTCGGGCTCGGCGCCCCGACCCTGGTCGAGCAGGAGGGCGTAGCGGAGGATGGCGACGGTGAACGGGACGATCGAGAGTTGGAACAGCACGCTGTTCGCACCGTGCAGATCGGCGCTGGAGAACGCCCACAGGCAGTAGGTGATGAGCGCGCCGCCGGAGAACACCGTGCGCAGGTAGGTGAGGAAGCCGGGGGAGTAGAGCGCCAGCACCGGCCGCACCTCGGCGGCGGCATCGCCGAGATCGGACTGCTCGCCCTGTCGTTTGCCCGCCACCATGAACAGCGCACCGAAGCTGGTGACGATGAAGAACCATTCGGAGATCGGCACATCGGTGGCGGTGGCTCCGCCGATGGCGCGCAGGACGAACCCGGCGGCCACCGAGATGATGTCGAGCACAGCCATGTGCTTCAGCCACAGCGTGTAGGTGGTGGTGAGGACGAGATAGGCGAGGATGGTGAGGCCGAAGTCGCGACGGATGAGGAACGCCCCACCCACACCGAGGATGAGCAGGACGACGGCGAGGGCGACGGCGAAGGCGACCGGCACGATGCCCGCGGCGATCGGGCGCTCACGTTTGGTGGGATGGCGCCGGTCGGACTCCACATCGGAGATGTCGTTGATGAGGTACGTCGCACTGGCCGCCGCGCAGAAGCACAGGAAGGCGAGCACGGCGTGCAGGAGCTCGCCCGGATCGTCGATGACGCCGGCGGCGGCCGGGGCGGCGAACACCAGCACGTTCTTGATCCACTGCTTCGGTCGCAGTTCGCGCAGGACGCCGAGCAGGAACGAAGGCCGGGAACTGCCGGGTCCGGCGCCGGGGGCGGGCGGGGTGGACACGACCTCAGCCACCCAGTCGGCGCCAGATCAGTCGCGGCGCGTGGATGAGGCCGGCGAACAGGTACCGCAGGATGGAGGGCGCGTAGATGAGTTCGCGACCCTTGGTCAGCCCTTCGACCACCACCTCGGCCACCTTGTCGGGGGTGGTGGAGAACGGAGCCGGCTTCATGCCCTCGGTCATCCTGGTGTGGACGAATCCCGGGCGGACCACGACGACTCGGGCACCGCTGCCGACGAGGGCGTCACCGAGGCCCTGGGCGAAGAGGTCCTGTCCGGCCTTGGTGGAGCCGTAGACGTAGTTGTCGGCCCGGCCGCGCAGGGCGGCGATGGAGGTGATCATGAGCAGGGTTCCGTGACCCTGCCGACGGAGATGGTCGGCGACGATGAGTCCGGAGGTGACGGCCCCGCCGAAGTTGGCGTTGATCGCCCGCAGGGCGAACATCGGGTCGGCGTCGAACTCGGGCTGCGAGCCGAGGATGCCGAAGGCGGAGATGACGAGGTCGATGTCGCCCTCGGCGAACACGGCGCCCAGCACCTCGGCGTGGGTCTCGGGCTGCAGCGCATCGAAGGCGATCGCCGAGGCGTCGACCCCGACGGCGGTGAGGCGATCGACGCTGCGCTGGGCCGAGTCGGGCTCGCGCACGGCGAGCACCACCCGTCGGGTGCGACCCTCCACGAGCCGGTCGACGATGGCCAGAGCGATCTCGGAGTTCCCTCCGAGCACCAGCACCGACTGCACCGCTCCCAACGCGTCTCGCATCAGTTTCGCCCTTGTCCAGATCGATGGTCGACCGCCGGATGCGGGACCGAGGTTCGTGTCGAGGGGCAAGGTTAGACGCCGCACCCCTCCGTAGACTCCACCCATGCCCCCGTTCCGCCTGGTCTCCGAGTTCTCGCCCGCCGGCGATCAGCCCAGGGCGATCGAGCAGCTGACCGCCAGCATCAACGCCGGCAACCGTTTCCAGACCCTGCTGGGCATCACCGGGTCGGGCAAGAGCGCCACCATCGCGTGGACCATCGAGGCGCTGCAACGCCCCACCCTGGTGATCGCCCCGAACAAGTCCCTCGCCGCCCAGTTGGCCAACGAGTTCCGGGAGTTCTTCCCCGAGAACCGGGTCGAGTACTTCGTCTCCTACTACGACTACTACCAACCCGAGGCGTACATGCCGTCCTCGGACACCTACATCGAGAAGGACTCGTCGGTGAACGACGAGATCGATCGGCTCCGTCATGCGGCCACCTCGGCGCTGCTCACCCGCCGGGACACGATCGTCGTGGCCTCGGTGTCGTGCATCTACGGCCTCGGCTCGCCCCTGGAGTACCAGGACCAGCTGCTGGTGGTCCGCCCCGGTGAGTCACATGATCAGCGACAGATCCTCAAGCGGCTCGTCGACATGCAGTACGAGCGCAACGACATGAACCTCGTCCGAGGGAAGTTCCGCGTGCGCGGCGACACCATCGAGGTCCACCCC
>JAGWYK010000076.1 GCA_018969405.1 Acidobacteriota bacterium | reverse complement strand
TGCTCGGATAGCCGCCGCGATCGATGTAGGCCTGATGCACGATGGCGTCGATGGCGTCGGTGGTGACCCCCGGCGCGATGGCCGCCGCGCCGATCTCGAGCACCTCGGCCGCCGCTCGACAGGCCCGGCGCATGCGCTCGATGACCTCGGGGGACTTCACCCGGGGCTCGGGGCGCCGGACCGGCTCCCCGGTCTCGGCGTAGTCGGGGCGGGGGATCTCGGCGGGCACGGTGCGCCAGGGGCTCAGCGCCCCGGGGCGCAGCTGCTGCTCGGGCGAACGGTGACAGCGTTTGAACTTGGCGCCGCTGCCGCACCAGCAGGGGTCGTTGGCCTTCAACATGATGGGCCGAGTCTAGGAGTGCATCGGACTGGCGCGACCGGCGCGGGGCGACAACGATGCAGCCATGTCGATCATCCGCATCAACGCCATCACCGTGCCGGCCGAGGCCGGCGACGAACTCGCCCATCGCTTCGCCGCCCGGGCCGGTGCCGTGGACGGGGCCGATGGCTTCGAGGGGTTCGAACTGCTCAAGCCCACCGATGGACGCGATCAGTGGCTGGTCATCACCCGGTGGCGCGATGAGGCGGCCTTCGAGGCCTGGGTGGCCTCGCCGTCGTTCGCCGACGGTCATCGCGGCACCGCCGGAGACCCGGGCGCCGCGCGTGGTGGTCATCCCGGCGGCCATCCCGGTGGTCACCCGGGTGGGCATCCCGGAGGCGAGGGTGCGGCTCGTCCGGCCGGTGTGGCCAGCGAGATCTGGTCCTACGTGCCGGTGGTCAGCGCCGCCCCGACGAACTGATGCACTGACGTCGTGCTGCTCGACCTCCACCAGTCCTGGTCCTGGTTCGTCATCTTCGCCAACGCCCTCGCCGGCTGTTGGGCTCTCGCCGCGCACCGCTGGACGGCGCTGCGCACCCGGGCGCTGTGGTGGTTCATCGTGGCGGCCGAGGTCACCGTGTTCGTGCAGGTGGCGATGGGAGTGGGCATGGTGGCCGGCCAGGGCCTCGTCGCTCCGAAGTTCCACATGTTCTACGGCTTCGTCGCCATCATCGCCATCGGTCTGATCTACAGCTACCGCCAGCAGATGGAGAAGCACAAGTATCTGCTCTACGGCTTCGGCAGTCTGTTCATCATGGGCCTCGGCATCCGCGCCATGCTCGTGGCCACTCGGGTCTGAGCGGACCCGCACGCACGCGAGGAGGGCGGGGCCGCAGCCCCGCCCTCGATCAGTTCATGACGCCTATGCGATTCAGGCGGTGAGGCGCTTCTCGAGCTCGCGCAGTTCGTCGCGCAGCTCGGCCGGCAGCTGGGAGCCGATCGAGTCGTAGTGGGCCTCGATCTGCGGGAGCTCCGCCGCCCAGGCGGCGTTGTCGACCGACAGCAGCGTGGCCATGGTGGCCTCGTCGATGTCGAGACCGCTGATGTCGAGCGAACCGGGCGCCGGCACCCGACCGATGGCGGTGTCGACCGCATCGGCCTCGTCCTCGAGACGATCCACGATCCACTTGAGCACCCGGGAGTTGTCGCCGAAGCCCGGCCACAGGAACCTGCCGTCATCGCCCTTGCGGAACCAGTTGACCCAGAACAGCTTCGGCAGGTTGGCGGCGTCGGTGGCCTCGCCGATCTCGAGCCAGTGCTTGAAGTAGTCGCCCATGTTGTACCCGCAGAACGGCAGCATGGCGAAGGGATCGAAGCGCAGCTCGCCGACGACGCCGGCGGCGGCGGCGGTCTTCTCGGAACTCATGATCGAGCCGAGGAACACACCCTGACGCCAGTCGTAGGCCTCGGTCACCAGCGGCACGTTGGTGGCCCGACGACCGCCGAAGAGGATGGCCGAGATCGGCACACCGGCCGGGTCCTGCCATTCGGGGGCGATGGAGGGGCACTGGGCGGCCGGTGCGGTGAAGCGGGCGTTGGGATGGGCGGCGGGGGTGCCGGACGCAGGAGTCCAGTCCTGACCCTTCCAGTCGATGAGATGGGCCGGCGGCTCCTCGGTGAGGTCCTCCCACCACACATCGCCGTCATCGGTGAGGGCGCAGTTGGTGAAGATGGAGTTGCCGTCCACCGAGTGCAGGGCGTTGAGGTTCGACTTCGCCGAGGTGCCCGGCGCCACGCCGAAGAAGCCGGCCTCGGGGTTGATGGCGTACAGACGACCGTCGGCACCGAACTTCATCCAGGCGATGTCGTCACCGACCGTCTCGACCTTCCAGCCCGGCAGCGCAGGGATGAGCATGGCCATGTTGGTCTTGCCGCAGGCCGAGGGGAACGCGGCGGCCACGTACTTCTTGACACCGGCGGGCGAGGTGAGACCGAGGATGAGCATGTGCTCGGCCATCCAGCCGTCGTCGCGGGCCATGGTGGAGGCGATGCGCAGGGCGAAGCACTTCTTGCCGAGCAGGGCGTTGCCGCCGTAGCCCGAGCCGTAGGACCAGATCTCGCGGGTCTCGGGGAAGTGCACGATGTACTTGTTCTCGGCATCGCAGGGCCACGGCACATCGGCCACGCCGTCGGTGAGCGGCATGCCCACCGAGTGCACGCACGGCACCCAGTCGCCGTCGCCGAGCACGTCGAGCGCGCCCTGACCCATGCGGGTCATGATGCGCATGTTGACCGCCACATAGGCAGAGTCCGACAGCTGCACGCCGATGTGGGCGATGGGGGAGCCCAGCGGACCCATCGAGAACGGCACCACGTACATGGTGCGGCCCTTCATGGCGCCGGTGTAGAGCGACGTGAGCTCGGCGCGCATCTCGGCCGGGGCCCGCCAGTTGTTGGTGGGGCCGGCATCGATCTCGCGCTCGGAGCAGATGAAGGTGCGGTCCTCGACCCGGGCCACGTCGCCGGGATCGGACATGGCGAGGTAGCTGTTGGGACGCTTGGCCTCGTTCAGCGTGCGGAAGGTGCCGGCGGCGACGAGCTCACCGCAGAGCCGCTCGTACTCCTCGGCGGAACCGTCGCACCAGTGGACCGCGTCGGGCTGCAGGATCTGCCGCCACTGCTCGACCCAGTCGAGGAGTCGCTGGTTGGTGGTCGTGCCGGACATGTGGCCCTCCAGAGGGACGTGCGCCGCAGCGCACGGAGATGGGGATCTGAGCGGATGGACGGTCGGGTCAGGCGGCGGGTTCGCCACCCTGGGGATGCTGCGAGTCGCCGGGGTGCTGCTGCGGGAAGCCCGGGGTGCCCATATCGACCTCGGACCCCATGCGGAGCCGGGTGGCGAGGGACTCGTCGTCCACGTCGAACACGACGCGCTGACCCTGGCGCAGCATGCGGAAGACCGACCCGTGCAGGGCCGACCGCGACAACTCGTACTCGTTCAGGTTCGAGTCGCAGATGATGGTGCCATCGCCGGAGATGGGGTCGTAGGCCTTGACCACGCCCTGCAACGAGGTGGCGATCACGGCTAGCGGGTCGCCTTGACGACCTTGCCCGCCTTCAGGCAGGACGTGCACACGTCGACGCGCTTGGTCGAGCCGTTGACCACGGTCCGCACCCGCTGGATGTTGGGGTTCCAACGACGCTTGGTCCGACGATGGGAGTGGCTCACGGCCATACCGAACGACGGCTTCTTGCCGCACACTTCGCAGACAGCTGCCATGACTTCCACCTCGGGGATGACGGGGACTACGGACGGATCAGGTCCGCCGAGCGTAGCAGTGGCCCCTCGGAGGCCCAATTCGGCGGACCCCCGCCGGATCCCGGTGCGGTCACTAGTGTCTCGGGCGATGGCCACGAAGGACACCCTCACCGCTGCGGACCTGCGCGACCTCGTGTCGGGGTTCGCGACGGCCCTGGCGGCCCACCGGGAGTCCATCAACAGGCTCAACGTCTACCCCGTGCCCGACGGCGACACCGGCACCAACATGGCCCTCACCCTGGCCTCGGTGGTCACCGAGCTGGAGGGGGCCGCCCCCGACATGGCCGCCACCTGCGGGGCCATCTCCCATGGCTCGCTCATGGGGGCCCGGGGGAACTCCGGGGTCATCATGTCCCAGATCCTGCGGGGCCTCGCCGGCGAGTTCCGCGAGCGTGAGGTCCTCGACGCCGCCGCGGTGGCCGATGCCTTCGACGCCGCGGCCACCGCCGCCTACGGGGCCGTGATGCGACCGGTGGAGGGCACCATCCTCACCGTGGTGCGCGTGGCCGCCGAGAGCTCCCGGGCCGCCGCCGATGCCGGGGCCGATCTGCTCGGTGTGCTCGAGGCCGCCCGCGTCGGCGGGGGCGAGGCGCTGGCCGCCACGCCCACCATGCTGCAGGTGCTGGCCGATGCCGGGGTGGTCGACGCCGGTGGCACCGGGCTGCTGCTGCTGCTCGACGTGGCGCTGCACCTGGTCGACGGTCGTCCGCTCCCCGAGCCCGATGAGGACGCCGAGGGCGCCTCGGCCGAGTTCCTCGCCGCCTTCGACGCCGCCCACGGCGGTGGCGGTCACGACGGCACGCTCGCCGGTCTGCGCTACGAGGTCATGTACTTCCTCGAGGCGGCCGACGACCGCATCG
Source organism: Acidobacteriota bacterium (assembly GCA_018969405.1). Lineage (GTDB taxonomy): Bacteria > Actinomycetota > Acidimicrobiia > Acidimicrobiales > Acidimicrobilacustridaceae > Acidimicrobilacustris. Next base: position 2,967 of record JAGWYK010000076.1, on the reverse strand, counting down.
GCGGCTTCAAGGATGTGTGGGCCACCCTCGGCGACTCCATCGTGGTGGTCGGTGGCGACGGTCTGTGGAACTGCCACATCCACACCGACGACATCGGTCCGGCCATCGAGGCCGCCATCGAGGTCGGCCGGCCCCGCGGCATCCGCGTCACCGATCTGCTCGACGAGGTCGAGGAGGAGCGCTGGGTGCGCGAGGCCGAACCCATGGTCCCCGAACCCGCGGCGGCCCGCGAGCCGGTGCCCTGTGCCGTGGTGGCCGTGTCGGTGGGCGACGGCATCCGCCGCATCTTCCAGTCGCTCGGTGTGCAGGTCATCGTCACCGGTGGCCAGACCATGAACCCCTCCACCGCACAGCTGCTCGAGGCGGTCGAGGCGGCGCCGGCCGATGAGGTCGTCATCCTGCCCAACAACAAGAACATCATCCCGGTGGCCCAGCAGGTCGACGCCATGACCACCAAGACCGTCACCGTGGTGCCCACCCGTGGGGTGGCCGAGGGGTTCGCCTCCCTGCTGGCCTACGACCCCGGGTCCACCGCCGGCGCCAACGCCGCCGACATGGCCGCAGCGGCCGCCCATGTGGTGGCCGGTGAGATCACCCGGGCGGTGCGCGACTCCAGCACCGAGCGCGGCCCCATCGCCGAGGGCGACTGGCTCGGCATCGCCCGCGACGGCATCCTCGCTGTGCATCCCGACCTCTCCGAGTCCGCCACCTCGCTGCTCGACCAGCTCGTCACCGAGGACCACGAGATCATCACGATCATCGAGGGGGAGGGCGCCACCCAGGCCATCACCCGGCATCTCGAGGTCTGGCTGCATGACAACCGTCCCGGGTGCGAGGTCGAGATCCATCACGGTGGACAACCGCTGTACCCGTACCTCTTCGGCATCGAATAGGGCGGTCCGTGTCGCGCCACCTGTCGCAGTTGGCCCAGCTGCCGGTGAGCGAGCTGAAGGGTGTCGGCGAGAAGACCGCGGTCGCGCTGGGCAGGATGGGCATCACCACGGTGCTCGACGTTCTGCTGCACTACCCGCGTCGGTATCTGGATCGGACCCGTGAGGCGCGCATCGCCGATCTGCAGGTGGGGGAGGAGGCGGCCGTGCTGGTGCGCGTGGTCAGCAGCGAGCTGCAGCGCCTCCGCAACAACCGGACCATGGTGAAGACCATCGTCACCGATGGCGACTCGAGGATGGGCATCACCTTCTTCAACCAGACCTACCGGATGAAGCAGTTCGAGCCGGGCACCGAGGTCATCGTGTTCGGGCGCCTGGAGCTGTTCCGGGGGAACCGCCAGATGACCAACCCGCTGGTCGATCGCATCGGTGACCAGACCGGTCGGATCGTGCCGGTGTACCCGCAGTCGGAGAAGGCCGGGGTGATGAGCTGGGACATGGCGCGGTTCTGCGCCGAGACCCTGCGCCGGTCCGGCGAGTTCGCCGAACCCCTCGACGCGGCCCTGCTCGATCGACTCGACCTGGTCGATCGCACCACGGCGTTCCGGGCCATCCACGCCCCCGAGTCGATGCGCGAGGCCGCGGCCGCCCGTCGCCGGCTGGTGTTCGATGAGCTGCTGCGGGTGCAGGTGGAACTGGTGCGGCGCAAGCGCGAGCTCGAGCGCACCGCCGTCGGCATCGCCCACGCCGTCGGTGACGGCACCGGCGGGCCACTGGTCGACCGATTCATCGCTCAGCTCCCCTACGCACTCACCGGGGCCCAGCGTCGTGCCATCGCCGAGATCGTCTCCGATCTCGGCCGCGGCCATCCCATGCATCGACTGCTGCAGGGTGATGTGGGTGCGGGCAAGACCCTGGTGGCCATCGCCGCGCTGCTCGTCGCCGTGCAGGGCGGCCATCAGGGGGCGCTCATGGCCCCCACCGAGGTGCTCGCCGAACAGCACCATCTCGCCGTGCGGTCCATGCTCGAGGGCTTCACCGTGCCCGACGGCGACGAGACGAACCTGTTCGGCGGTTCCGGGCTGGACCGTCACCTGCGCGTCGTGCTGCTGACCAACCGCACACCGGCCGGGGAGCGCCGCCGCCTGCTGGCCGATCTCGCCGAGGGGTCCATCGACATCGTCATCGGCACCCATGCGCTCATCTCCACCGGTATCGAGTTCCACTCCCTCGGGGTGGTGGTCATCGACGAGCAGCATCGCTTCGGGGTCGAGCAGCGGGCTGCGCTGCGCGACAAGGGCACCGGCGAGGCGGTCCCCGATGTGCTGGTCATGACCGCCACGCCCATCCCGCGCACCGCGGCCATGACCGTCTACGGCGATCTCGATGTGTCGGTGCTCGACGAGCTCCCGCCCGGGCGCACCCCGATCATCACCCGCTGGGCCCGCACCGAGATGGACGAGGCCGATGTGTGGCAGCAGGTGCGCGACGAGGTGGCCGCCGGCCGGCAGGCCTACGTGGTGTGTCCGCTCATCGACGAGAGCGAGAAGCTCGAGGTGCACTCGGCCCATGAGACCTTCGAGGAGCTCTCGGCAGGGGAGTTGGCGGGGCTGCGCGTCGGACTGCTCCACGGTCGCGTGCCGGCGGCGGAGAAGGACACCGTCATGGCGGCCTTCCGCGCCGGTGCGCTCGATGTCCTGGTGGCCACCACGGTCATCGAGGTCGGTGTCGATGTCCCCAACGCCACGGTCATGGTCATCCTCGACGCCTCACGGTTCGGCATCGCCCAGCTCCATCAGCTGCGGGGTCGGGTGGGTCGTGGCGCGGCGGCCTCCCACTGCTGGCTGGTGGGCGAACCCACCACCGCGGACGGCGAGGCCCGCCTCGAGGCGCTGGTGCATTCCACCGACGGGTTCGAACTGGCCGAGATCGATCTCGACCTGCGCGGCGAGGGCACGATCATGGGCGAGCGGCAGAAGGGTCAGAACGATCTTCGGCTGGCCTCGTTGCGGCGCGATCGCGAGTGGGTCGAGCGGGCGCGCGAGGTGGCCATCGACATCCTCGACGCCGATCCCGA
>JAGWYK010000075.1 GCA_018969405.1 Acidobacteriota bacterium | reverse complement strand
GGCGAGGTCGGCCGAGCGGCTCTCGATGCACTCGGCGAAGCCCCAGGTGGGGATGCGGCCCCACACCTCGGGCTCATCGGAGGCCGGGAACACCGCCCAGTAGCGCAGCATGTCACCGAACACGCCGTAGGTGATGTTGTTGGTGGTCAGCGCGAAGGCGTCCACGCGCAGCCGGGCCTGGCCCTCGGCCAGCGGGGCCGGTGCCGCCTCGATGCGACGATGCTGGGCCAGATCGGCCCGCTTGATCTCGATGTCCACGTCATCCCCCTGTTCGGGGGAGTGTCTACCGACTGGACAAACTTCTGTCAACCACCCTGACAGAAGTTTTGCCGGGGCCGGCCGGGATCGGAGGTCGCGGCGCTAGACCGAACCGTCGCGGATGACCCCGGCGATCACCCGCAGGGCCAGGATCGACGCGGCGGCCAGGCCCACATAGCCCAGCACCTCGTTGAGGATGGTGTGGCCCCCGAGCTCGGGACCGATCCTCACATCGATCAGCAGCACCGAGCCCACGCCGAGCGCGGCGGACAGGATGGCCAGCACCATGCGGTCGACCAGCTTGGCCAGGACCTGTTCGTTGCGGGGATCACCGAAGAACGACAGGCGCACCGACAGGCGACCGTCCACGGCCTGACCGAGCAGGGAGTCCACCCGCTCGGGCAGCCGTCGCAGACGCGGCATCTGCCGCATGGTCTCGTGCTCGATGGTGTCGCGCAGGCCGCGGATGCCGAGATGGGCGGAGGTGAAGTCCCCGGCGTGCTGATGCGCCGCCTCCACCAGCGAGAAGCCCGGGTCGATGGTCTTGAGGGTGCCCTCGAGGGTGATCATCGTGCGGATGAGCGTGGCCAACCAGTCCGGGAAGCGCAGACCGAACTGGGCGATGACCATGGAGAGGTCCTGGAACGCGGCCGCCGACATGCCCCCACCGGCGTGCATGTGCCGGGCCAGCATGCGTTCCAGCGCCCGTTCCAGGGCCCGCAGATCGGCGTCGTCGCCCACCTCCACGATCTCGGTGAGTGCGACGCGCAGTCCGGTGGCGTCACCGAGCGAGGCCGCCACCAGCAGCTCCAGCGTGGCCGAGCGCTGGCCGGGGCCGAGACGGCCGACGGCACCGAGATCGATCAGCACGATGGTGCCGTCGGCCTCGACGAGGATGTTGCCGGGATGCGGATCGGCGTGGAACACGCCGACCTCGAACATCTGGTTGAGGAACGCGGTGATCAGACGCTCGCTGGCCTCGGCGGGATCGACCCCGGCGGCCCGCAGGGCCTCGGTGTCGGCGATGCTCGTGCCCTCCACCCGCTCCTCGGTGAGCACCCGGGCGGTGGAGAGCTCCGGATAGGTGGCCGGGATGCGCAGTCCGGGGAACTCGCTGAGACCCTCGGCCAGTTCGCGGGCGTTGCGGGCCTCGATGGTGAAGTCCAGTTCCTCGGCCACGTTGTCGAGGAACTCGGTGGCGAGATCGGTGGGCTTCACCGACAGCCCCAGCGGTGTGTGCCGTTCGATGAGGCCGGCGATCTGCAGCACGGCGCCGCGGTCGACCTCCATGCGGTGCTCGAGACCCGGGCGCTGCGCCTTGACCACCACGGCGGTGCCATCGCGCAGCGTGGCCGTGTAGACCTGCGCGATCGAGGCGCTGGCCAGTGGGTTCCAGTCGAACGAGCCGTAGAGCACCTCGACCGGACCACCCAGTTCGCGCTCGATGACCGGCCGGATGGTCTCCTCGGTGGCGGGCGCCGCGCCGCTGCGCAGCTTCGACAGCTCCTCGCACCAGGCCTCGGGCAGCACATCGTTGCGGGTCGAGGCCACCTGACCGAGTTTCACGAAGATGCCGCCGGCCTCCTCGAGAGTGCGGCGCACACCGTCGGGCAGGGCGGTGGCGTCGATGCGCCGGCTGACCAGCCCGTTGGCCCGGGCCAGATGCAGCACCTCGCGGTAGCGGGCGAAACGGTCGCGGCGCACGCGCAGTGACCGGAGCGGATTGCGCACCGTGATGAGCCCCGCCTCCTCGCCGGAGGCCAGTGACCCCACCGGGCTGAGCAGGTCGAGACCGACGGCACCGACCATGGTGAGCAGCGGCCCGACCGCCAGCGCGGTGAGCACCATGTCCATGCTGTCCCAGCGCCAGTCGGTGAGTTCCCCGGCCAGCAGCACACCGGCGGTCCAGCCGGCGACTCCGGCGAGGGTGAGCGCCAGCCAGCCGCGGCGCGCCCCGAGCATGCGGCCGGCCACGAAGGTGACCGCCACCATGGCGGGCAGGCCGAGGAAGATCCATGCGAACAGCGACGGCAGCGTCACGGGTGAACTCCTGATGGGGGACCGACTCAGTCGAGTCGGCGACGCCGGCGCACCGTCGGCATCGAGAGCCCCAACAGTACGAGACCGCCGAGGCCCAGCAGCAGTCCGCTGTGCACCAGCGAGGTCGCACCGGTGCCGGTGATCGGCAGAGTGCCCGGATCCGGACCCGGATCCACCGGCGCGGCGACCGCGCCCGACACCAGCGTGACGGAGTTGTTGGTGCCATCGGGGTCGGGCAGCGCGGCGCCGACCGCGCCGGTGACGGCGACCGCCCCCTCGCCCACGTCGGTCATGTCGAAGGTGAGGGTGACATCCAGTGACTCACCGGCACCCAGCGCGGCGAGCTCGCAGTCGAGCGTGTCGACACCCGAGGCGGTGCACACCACCGGGCCGCCCCAGGTGGGCGTGGCCCCATGGCCGGGGAACAGTTCGGTCGCCGCGGTGAGCACGGCGCCGTCGGGCACCGTGACGCGCATGGTGATGAACCCGGTGCTCGTGGGCCCGAGGTTGTCCACCGTGAAGTTCCAGTCGATGCCCGGACCGGCGCGGAACAGTTCGGGGGCGGTGCCGCCGATGGCGAGATCAGCGGCGGGCGCAAGGGCGTAGGCGATGGTGTCGCGGTTGTTGGCGCTCACCGGATCGATGATGACCGGTGCCGCCGCGGTGTCGGGGGAGAGGGAGTCGATGGCCTCGGCGGTCACCGTCGGGGTGGGGATGTCGGCGGTGCCCGCGTCCACGTCGAACGTGGCCAGCAGTTCCACCGCGTCACCGACCGGCAGCGGCCCGAGATCGCAGACCACGACGGCAGGATCGAGGGTCGGGTTGCACAGGCCGGTGCCGTTCACATCGGTGAGGACGAATCCGGCGGGCATGGTCACGCGCACGGGGGTGACCGCGGTGGCCGACGGACCGTTGTTGGCGATGGTGAACACGGCGCTGCCCGAGGCCCCGGGAACGACCTCGGCGGTGGCGAACACCGCAGTCACCGCGATGTCGGCGGTGCGCACCGTCGAGTCGTCGATGACGACGCTGTTGTTGCTCGCGTCCGGATCGGCCGTGGAGGCGGCGACGGCTGCGGTGGAGGAGATCGAGCCGCTCGGTGCGGCGGCGATGGTGACGGCGACGCTGAGGGTGGTGGTGCCACCGGGGGCCAGCGGTCCGGCGAGGGTGCAGGTGACCACCGGGGTGCCGCTGCAGATGCCGGCGGCGACACCGGTGAGGTCGACGTCGAGGCCGAGGGTGACGACCATGCCGACGGCGGTGCTGGGGCCGTCGTTGGTGATGGTGAGTTCGTAGGTGCCGCTGGCGCCGCCCACGAACGGACTCGGGGAGGCATGACCACTGATGGCGAGATCGGCCTCGGGATCGAGCGTGGGGTTCAGCACCGAGGTGTTGTTGCCCGGCACCGGATCGAGGGTGGAGGAGGCGGCCGAGGTGGTGAAGGTCACCGACCCGCTGGCATCGGGGGCGAAGGTGCCGCTGAGCAGCAGATGACGGGTGGAGCCCGGGCCGAGATCGGCGAGGGTGCAGGTGATCACCGTGGCCGAGGTGGGCGTGCAGGCCCCGTCGGTGGTGGAGAACCCACCGAAGGTCGCCGGCACGGTGACGGTGACCACGGGGGCGACAGCGGCCGACGGTCCATCGTTGAACACCGACACCAGCAGATCGGTGGACCGACCGGGCACCGGTGAGGCCAGCGACAGCCCGGTCACCACGGCGAGATCGGCGCGCACATCCACCGCCGAGGTGGCCGTCGCCGTGTTGTTGGCCGGCACCGGATCGGTGACCGAGGGATTCATCGAGGCGGTGCCGCCCAGGGCGAGCGAGGGACCCGAGGTGGGTCGGACCCGGCCGGTGATGATGAGGTCACCGCTGCTGTTGCTGAAGGTGCCGCCGCTCACGTCGAGCAGTCCGATGCCGCAGAGGATGCGAGTGGTGCCGTCCACCGAGCAGTTGGTGGGCACCCCGGTGACCTCGTAGTCCGCCGGGATGGGGATCTCGAGGCGCACCCCATGGGCGACCGAGGGGCCGAGATTGGTCACCTCGAACCCGAAGGTGGCGATGCCGCCCGGATCGACGGTGGCGGCCAGCGCCGTGGCGGCCACCGAGAGATCGGCGGTGGGGCTGACCACATCGCTCACGATCTCCGCGTTGTTGCCGGTGTTCGGATCGGTGGTGGTGCTGGACACCACCGCGGTGGCGGCCACGGCGGTCGACACTCCGGCGTCGACGACGCCCGAGAGCGTGGTGGTGACCGATGCCCCCGAGGCGATGGCGCCGAGGGTGCAGGTGAAGGTGCCGGCCGGGGCTTCGACGCAGCCGGCCGACGCAGTGCGGGGAGCGGCGAGCTTCGTCGGGTCGACAGTGATCATGATCTGTGACCCGGCGGCCGCGGAGGGACCGTTGTTGGTCGTGATGAAGGTCCAGGTGCCGCCGGTGCCGGGCACGAGGGGGACGGGGGCGACCGAGCCGGTGACCGCCAGGTCCGCCGCCGGGCGGACCACGATGGCGCGACTGGCGATGTTGTTGCTCACAACGGGATCGGCCACGGAACCGATGATCTGTGCGCTGATCGTGCGGGTGCCTTCGGTGGTGGCCCGCAGCAGGAGCCGGAAGCTCGTCACACCACTCCCGGCCAGCGTCGGCACCGGGCAGGTCACCACCTGGGCGGCGGCGGAGCACCCGGCACCGGAGATGAAGGTGAGCCCGATCGGGAGGTTGATGGTGGCCGTGCCGCCCGCCGCGGAGGGCCCGTCGTTGGCGACGAGCGCCACGACGGAGACCTCGGCGCCGGCCAGAGGCGAGACGGGTGAGCCGGCGCTGAGTCCGATGGCCAGATCGGCCGAGGCGGTCACCGTGACGGTGACGGTGGCCTCGTAGCTTCCGCCGGCGGCGCTGGCCCGATAGGTGAAGGTGTCGGTGCCGAGGAAGCCGGCGGTGGGGGTGTAGGTGATGGCCGTGCCGCCGACGACGGTCGCGGTGCCGTGGGTCGGAGTGGTGACGCCGGTGATGGTCCTGGAGAGGCCGAGGTCGTTGGCCAGCACGGCGATGGACACGGGGGCGCCCTCGACGGTGGTGCCGGTGTCGTCGACCCCCACCGGGAGCACGTCCACGGTGGAGGTGGCGCTCGAGGTGTAGCCGGCGGCGTCGCGCACCGAGTACCGGAAGGTCGCCACACCCGAGAACCCGGCGCTCGGGGTGAATCGCACCCGACCGTTGTCGATGATCGCGGTGCCGCCGCTGACGGTGTCGATGGAGGCGACCGAGAGTCCGGCTCCCACATCGTTGGCCAGCACGTCGACCACCACCGGCACGCCGGCGGTCGTGGTGACCGCGTCCGAGCAGGCCCCGGCGGTGAAGGCGAACTCGATGTCGTCGAGGAAGTTGCCGGAACCGGGGGCCGAGGTGGTGGTGACATCGGAGACGAAGGCGAAGCGCGTCGTGGTCTGTCCGGCGGGCACGGTGTAGGTGCCGGAGTGGACGGTCCACCCGTTTCGATCAGGACCGACGAGGTTGGCGACCAGCGCTGGGCTCGTGGAGTTGGGAGCCGAACCGACCGCGCCGATGCGGACGCGCATGGTCTCGCCGTCACGGTCACGGGCCCGGTGGGCGATGCGCCACACCATGGTGGAGCCGGGCACGGTGGTGAGGTCCTGGTACAGCGAGCCGGCCTGGTAGGCGTTCATCTCCACGAACTGCGCACCACTGAAGGCGGCGCGGCCCTGGAACCCGTTGCTCCACTGCTCGATGAGGTTCTCGACGCTGTTGTCCCAGATCAGCCCGGCTGTGCCGGTGGGGGTCAGGGCGCTCTGCCCGGCGGCGATGACCGGGGTCTCGAAGTCACCGTTGCGCAGACCGATGGTGCTGCCGCAGTTCGGCGATTGCGTGAGCAGCGCTGCGGCGGGTTCGACCACCGTGGCGGCGAGGCCGACGCTGCCGAGCGCGAGCACGAGGGCCATCGCGAGCATCCGTCGGCGAGCCGATCCGCGATGCGACATGGGCCAGAACCTAGTCGTTGCCCCCGATCACTGTGAGGCTGGCCCCGGGGCTGGCCCGGTGGTCCGGATCGCCCCGCCGGTCGTCGGTTCAGTCCTCGGCGCGGGCCTGCATGGTGGCGGTCTGGATGAAGATGCCCTCGGCCCGGGCGGTGACGGTGCCGTCGATGCTGATGGTGCCGCAGGTGAACACCTTGCGACCCTCGACCCGTTCGATCCAGCCCTCGAGCGTGAGTTCGGTGTCGATGAAGGTCGGCTTCTCGTAGCGGACCGACAGCGTGCCGGTGAACCCTCCGAGACCGTGGCACACATTGGTGGCCCCGAGCAGTTCGTCGAAGACCAGCGCGATGATGCCGCCGTGCACCATGCCGGGCGGCCCGTTGTAGACGGCGCCGAGCACAGCGGTGCCGTGCAGTCGTTCGCCGTCGAACTCGAGACCGATCGCCGGTGAGATGGGGTTGAGCGGGCCGACCACCGGGGAGAAGGGGAAGAACTCGCTCGGCGCCGTGCCGACCAGGCCCCGAGGCGCGTCGGGGTCGAGGCTGCGGGCACCCTGCATGGGCATGCCGTTCTCGCGGTGGGGCAGAAGCAGCTCCGCGGCCTCGGCGGCCAGGGCCGCCGCGCGGCGCAGCACCCCGGCCGGTGCGTTGGCCCGGCGGATGCCGGCGATGAGCGCACGGGTGGCATCGGCCAGCTCGGCGTGGGCCTCGGGCTCGTCGACGATCCAGCCCGGGTCCTTGATGAAGTCGAACGAGGAGCTCATGGGTTGGAGGCCGAGGTCGGGTCGGGATCGGTGGCACCGGGCAGGCCCGGTTCGATGCGACCGGTGAGCCACCCGCCGTCCACCACCAGCTCGGTGCCGGTGATGTACGAGGCGTCGTCACTGGCGAGGAAGGCCACCGCGGCGGCGATCTCCTCGGGGCGGCCGATGCGAGCGATGGCCTGCTGCTGGTACGGCACGGTCTCGAGAGCGGGGTGGCTGATGGGATTACCCATGATGGTGTTGACCCCACCGGGGTGCACCGAGTTGACCCGGATGCCGTACCGGCCCCATTCCATGGCGGCGGTCTTGGTCATGCCCCGGGTGGCGAACTTCGAGGCGGTGTAGGAGATGAGCCCGTTCTTCGAGGCCATGCCGTCGATCGAGGAGATGTTGACGATGGCCCCACCACCACCGGCCCGCATGGTGGGCATGACGGCGCGCATGCCGAGGAAGCAGCCGACCTGGTTGATGTTGATGACCGCCATGTACTGCTCGAGGGTGGTGTCCTCGATGGCCGACGGCCGGATCACCGCGGCGTTGTTGACCAGCACATCGATGCGAC
>JAGWYK010000017.1 GCA_018969405.1 Acidobacteriota bacterium | reverse complement strand
GTCTCGTGTTCGCCTGGCTGCTCATCCATCGGTTCCGACTGGCCTGGCTGGAGGACCAGCTCGATGAGGCCGGACTCGACGTGGCCATCGCCGAGCGCCGGGCCGAGGGGGCGGCGTCATGAGCGGCAACTGGGGCTACGTCGCCGCCGCGTGGGTCATCGTGTTCGGATCGTTGGCCGGGTATGCCGCCCGCACCATCCGGCGCGGTCGATCCATCTCCACGCAGGTTCCGCCCGAGAGACGTCGATGGAGCTGACCCCGCGCACCTCGGAGGCGCCCCGCCGTCGCCGCCGGCTTCCGGCCCTGCTGCTGTTGGCCGTGGTGCTCGTGGGTGGTGGGTTCCTGGTGTTCCAGGCCCTCGGCAGCGCCTCGACCTTCTACCGGAACGTCGATGAGGCGGTCGCCCAGCGTTCCTCGCTCGGCACCACCCGGTTCCGGCTGCAGGGCACCGTGGCCCCGTGCACCATCGCCCGCACCGGCGATGGGGTCGCCTTCGGTGTCACCTACAACGGGGTCGAGATCCCGGTCCGTCACGTGGGCGATCCTCCCGAGATGTTCAAGGAGAACGAGGCGGTGCTGCTCGAGGGCCACTTCGCCGCCGACGGATCGACCACCTTCGACTCCGATCTCATGATCGTGAAGCACTCCGAGGTCTACAAGGCGGCGGAGGCCGATCGTCTCTCCGAGGCGGAGCAGGGCGGGAAGGTGCCGGTGACGAACGCACTGGCCTGCGCCCCATGAACGTCGCCCTCGGGCGGGCCGGTGTCACGCTCGGTCTGGCCGCTGCGCTGCTCGGTGCGGTCACCGTCGCCTACGGCCTGCTCCGACGTCGTCCCGATCTCGTCCGACTGTCCCGGGTGTACGCCGCGCTGGTGCTCCTCGGTGGTGTCGTGGCGTTCATCGCCATGGAACGGGCCCTGATCACCCGCGACTTCACCGTGAAGTTCGTGGCCGACAACGGATCCACCAAGACTCCGGCGCTGTACAACGTGGCCACGCTCTGGGGTGCGCTCGAGGGCTCGATCATCCTGTGGGCCACCATCCTCGGCGGCTATCTGATGGCTGTCGTGGTGAAGTTCCGTCGTCGGCTCACCGACCCCCTGGTCGGCTGGGCCCTGGTCACCATGCTGCTGGTCGCCACCTTCTTCTTCTTCCTGATGGCCGGTCCCGCCAACCCGTTCCGCACCTTCTCGCCGCCGCCCGGCTTCGACGGGCCCGGCCCCAATCCGCTGCTGCAGAACCATCCGCTCATGGCGTTCCATCCGCCGATGCTCTACCTCGGCTACGTCGGATTCACCGTGCCGTTCGCCTTCGCCATCGCCGCCCTCGTCACCGGTCGGGTGGGGGAGGGTTGGCTGCTGGCCACCCGACGCTGGACACTCATCGCCTGGGGCTTCCTCACCGTGGGCATCATCCTCGGGGCCTGGTGGAGCTATGAGGTCCTCGGCTGGGGCGGCTACTGGGCCTGGGACCCGGTGGAGAACGCCTCGTTCATGCCCTGGCTCACCGGCACGGCGTATCTCCACTCGGTGCTCGTGCAGGAACGTCGCGGCATGCTGCGGGTCTGGAACATCTCGTTGCTGTGCGCCACGTTCTCCCTCACCATCCTGGGCACCTTCATCACCCGCTCGGGTGTGCTCGAGTCCGTGCACGCCTTCACCGAGAGCAGCATCGGACCGGCGCTGCTCATCTTCTTCAGCATCGTGGTGCTGGCCACGGTCGTCCTCATCGGATGGCGCGGTGATCGGCTGCGTTCCCCGGGGCGCATCGACTCGCCCCTGTCCCGCGAGGGAGCGTTCCTCGCCAACAACGTCCTGTTCGGGGCCTTCGCCTTCGTCATCCTCATCGGGACGGTGTTCCCGCTCATCGTCGAGGCGCTCACCAGCGATCGCATCTCGGTCGGCGTGCCCTACTTCAACCGGATGACGATGCCCATCGGGCTGGCGCTGCTGTTCCTCATGGCCATCGCGCCGGTGCTCCCCTGGCGCAAGGCCAGTGGTGAACTTCTGCGTCACCGGTTGCTGTGGCCGGCCTGGATCGGGGTGGGCGCCATGGTGCTCGGCGTGCTGCTCGGCGCCCGCGGTCTCGCCCCCGTCATCGCCTTCGGACTCGGCGGTTTCGCCGGCGGCTCCGCCGGACGCCAACTCGTGCTCGCCGCCCGGCGTCAGGGCTGGCGGGGTCTCGTCGGTCGGGCCAACGGTGGCATGATCGTCCATCTCGGGGTCGTCATCATCGCCGTGGCCTTCGCCGCCAGCAGCAGCTGCGTCCGCCAGGCCGAGTTCACCCTGCAGGTCGGACAGAGCGCATCGTTCAGTGGGCACACCCTGACCTTCGAAGGCGTGACCACTCGCGAGGAATCGGCCAAGACCGTGCAGCAGGCGCTCGTGCGCATCGACGGCACCGGACCCTGGGGTCCCTCCCTCAACCGGTTCGCCAACGGCGGTCAGACCATCGGCACGCCCTCGGTGCGGTCCACCTTCACCGACGATGTGGCCCTGTCGATCATCGACATCAAGGGTTCCGATGCCCCGACGCTCACCCTGCGGGTCACGGTCCAGCCGCTCATCCTCTGGCTCTGGATCGGTGGCGGAGTCATGGCACTGGGCACCCTGCTCGCGGTGTTCCCCGGTCGTCGTCGCAACCCGCTCGACCCGGTGTCGGCGCCCACGGTCGCCGCCGCGCCGCCACGCACCCCGGAGCCCTCGGCACCATGAGGTCGCGAGGTTCCATCCGGGTGGCCTCGATCCTCGTCGGTCTCGTCGCCGTCGCACTGGTGGCCCTGCTGGCCACCCGGGGGACCAGCAGGCCGATCGCCAGTCAGATCGTCGGCCAGGCGGCGCCGAATTTCTCCGGTGTCACGCTGGATGGCAGCACCTACGAGCTCTCGCGCCATCGGGGCGAGTGGGTGGTGGTGAACTTCTTCGCCACCTGGTGCACCGAATGCCGACTCGAGGATCCGCAGCTCCAGCAGTTCGTCACCGCCCACGCCGGAGAACCGGTGTCGGTCGTCAGTCTCGCCTTCAGCGACGACGCCGAGGCCATCCGCGAGTACTTCACGCGGTCCGGTGCGACCTGGCCGGTCATTCCGAGCGACACCGGTCGTGTGGCCCTCGACTACGGCGTCACCCGGGTGCCCGAGTCCTACATCGTGGCGCCCAGTGGTCTGGTGGTGCAGGGGTTCTTCGGCGGGGTCACCGCCGCCGAGCTCGATGCGGTCATCGACGCCAACGGCGGACTCAGCGTCACCGGCGCCGGAGTCGGTCGATGACCGCCGGTGCGACCCGGTCGGCTCGGTCTCCGGTGCGCCGCTGGGTGCCGTGGGTGGCGATGGCGGTGGTGATCGTCGCCGTCCTGTCGGTGGCGACCTTCACCACCCGCAGCGCTCCCACCGCGCAGGATCGCGTCAACACCATCTCCACCACCATCAAGTGCCCGGTCTGTGCCGGTGAGTCCGTCGCCGTCTCGAACGCGCCGGCGTCGCTCGAGATCCGCAAGGAGATCGCCGAGCAGGTCCAGCAGGGGCAGACCGACGAACAGATCCGGGCCTACTACGCCGCCCGCTACGGCGAGGCCATCCTGCTCACCCCCTCGGCCGAGGGCATCAACGCACTGGTCTGGATCCTGCCGGTGGTGGCCCTGGCCCTGGCCCTCGCCGGCCTGGCCATCGCCTTCCGACGATGGAGCCTCACCGAGGACTCCTCGGCCACCGACGCCGACCGGGCTCTGGTGGCCTCGGCCCTGGCCGGGGGGTCCGGTCCGCCCGCCGACCCGGAGAGCCCCGTCGACGACGACCATGGTGAGGGATCCTCGCGATGAGCACCGAGCCCCCCGTCCGCGGCACCGCCGCCCGACGAGCCCGGCGCGCTGCGGCGACCCCGTCGGTGGGGCCGTCGGCGACGCCGCGCCCTGCGCCCACCGCGACGGACCCTGCCCGCCGCTCGCTCGATCCCGATGCGCTCGTCGCCCTCGAGGAGGAACGCGACTTCCTGCTCGCCTCCCTGGCTGATCTCGAACGGGAGTATGAGGTCGGCGATGTCGACGACGGGGACTACGAGGCCCTGAAGGACGCCTACACCTCCCGCGCCGCGGTGGTGCTGCGGGCCATCGCCCAGCGCGACGAACAGGTGGCGGCGGCCCGCCGGACCCGCACGGCGGGGCGGACCGTGCTCACGCTGGTGATCGTGGCGGTGCTCGCCGTCGGTGCCGGCTGGGCGGTGTTCCGCAACGCCGGCACCCGCGCCCCCGGTCAGGGCCTCACCGGCGATGCCCGACAGGACAGCGCCAATCTCATCCTCCAGGCCCAGAGCGCCACCGGTCTGGCCAGTCAGGCGCTCAGCGCCGGCGATGGCGCCAAGGCGTTGACCTACTTCGAGAACGCCATCTCCGCCTATGACCGGGCGCTGCAGCTCTCGCCGGCCAACACCGAGGCCCTCACCTATCGGGGCTGGGTGCTGCACACCATCGCCGTCAACAGTGACGCGACGCAGGCGGCGCAGCTCGACGCCCAGGCACGGACCTACCTCGATCGCGCCATCGCCATCGATCCCACCTACGCCGATGCCCGGGTGTTCCGGGCCATCCTGGAGCGCAACGCCGGTCAGTACGCGGCGGCGAAGGCTGATCTCGACGCCGTCGACATGACGGCCATCCCGCCCTCCATGACCACGATGATCGACAGCGTGCGTCGAGACGTCGAGACTGCGCTGCGCTGAGCTGAGCTGAGCGGACGACGCGAGCGGAGGATCCGAGCTCGTCGGGATCGGGGTTCGCCGGGATCCGGACCCGCCGGAACTCAGGCTCGGGGAGGGTGGTAGTGGCCGCGCACCGGAACTCCGGCCACGGTCTCGATCACCCACAGTGAGCCCTTCTGATCGAGCAGGGGTCCAGAGGTCTCCATGCCGAGGTCACGCAGGGCGCGCAGCAGCGGAGGGATGAGATCACCGTGGCTGCAGGCCACGCCGTCGACGGCATCGAGGTCCAGCAGCAGCGCCAGTGCATCAGCGGGATCGGCCCCCTCGGCGAGTCGGGGCTCGGCCTCGACCGTCAGCTCGACCCGCGCCGCCAACGGCTCCAGGCTCTGCATGCAGCGCACAAAGGGGCTGGAGACCAGACGACGGGGCGACTCGGCGTCGAGCAGCACGGCCAGCGCCTCGGCCTGGGCGAGGCCTCGGTCCGAGAGGGGTCGGAGTCGATCGTCGCCGTCCCAGGTGGCGCGCTTGCCGGCATGGGCGTGGCGGGTGAGGAAGATCGTCACGAGGGCACGCTAGTCAACGTCCGCACCGGGTGGTGCCGAGGGGACTCAGCCGGCGAGGGCGCGGAGTCCGGCGATGATCGGTGCGAGATGGGTGCGCAGCGCCACCACATCGGCACCGCTGGAGTTCCATCCGACCGAGAAGCGCAGGGAGCGCTCGGCGTCGACGCCCATGGCGGCGAGCACCGGTGACGGTTCGATCCCCTCCGAGGCGCATGCGCTGCCCGAATGCGCAGCGATGCCCGCCTGATCGAGACCGAGCAGCACCGCCTGGGGCTCGACCCCGCCCACGGCGACGCAGGCGAGATGGGGCAGCCGACCCTCGATGTCGGGGTCGCCGAGCAGTTCGACATCATCGATGGCGGTGGCGAGGTTGATGATGCTGGTGATGAGCGCCCGAGACTGCTGCTCCTCGCGCTGCAGGCGCAGGGGATCGAGGGCGGCGGCCGCGGCGCCGAGACCCATGATCGGCACCAGTGCCTCGAGGCCCGAGCGCCGACCCCGTTCCTGGGCACTGCCCTGCAGCAGGGGTTCGAGGCGGAGTCCGCGGCGCACGGCGAGCACACCGGTGCCGGAGGGTGCGCCGAACAGGTGACCGCTGAACGACAGCAGGTCGGCGCCGAGGGCGTCGAACCCGACCGGGACGCGGCCGACGGCCTGGGAGGCGTCGATGTGCACGAGCACCTCGAGCTCGCGACAGCGGTCCACCACGGCGGCGACCGGCTGGAGGGTGCCGACCTCATGGTTGCCCCACTGCAGATGCACCAGCGCCGTGGTGGGGGTGATGGCGGCGAACATGGCCTCGAGATCGACGCGTCCCACCCGATCCACGCCGATGGTGACGACCTCTCCGCCGAAGGCCGGGGCGAACTGCGCCGAGGAGTCCCGCACCGAGGCCTGCTCCATGGCAGCGAGCACGATCGAGGGGGTGATGCCGCGCTCCACGGCATGGCGCACCGCGCCCCAGGTGGCCGCGGTCACCGACTCGGAGGCATCGCTGGTGAAGATGATCTCCCGGGGTCGGGCCCCGATCAGGTCCGCCACCTGCTCACGGGCCTGCTCGAGCGCGGCGCGGGCTCGCATGCCCTCGGCGTGGATGCGGGACGGATCGCCGATCTCTCCCCGGGCGGCGAGATCGTTCCAGACGTCGAGTGCCTCGGCGGCCTCGGGGCGCAGCGGTGAGAGGGACGCGTGATCGAGCAGATGGCGCGGCATGGTGGGTTCAGGCTTCGACCGCAGTGACGCAGACCGTGTCACCCATGGGTTTCGAGGACTCGATGGCGAGGATGGTCTCGCCGCCGTGCAGCTCCGACATCATGCCCTTCATCATCCCGCGGTCGACGGCGCAGATGACAGGGTTGGTGAGCACGGCATCGCCGAACGGGCAGTGCTCGGACACGATGCGCAACTCGTCGTTGCGCTTCTCGGCATGGGCGGCGAAGCCATGGGCGGTGAGGGCATCGGCCACGGCGTGGAGCGCGGATCGGAAGGACCGCTGGTGGTCGCCGTCGTAGCCGAGACTGCGAGCCATCAGGCGGCCGTACTCGACGCCGACCTCCTCGGCCATGGCCTCGGCCTGCTCCCGGGGAAGCAGGTCGAGCGCCCGTCCGAGGAGGGTGACCAGCACATCGTCATGGCGGACCGGCAGGTCGAGATGGTCGCCCCGGGTGGTGGCACGGTAGCGCTTGGAGGGACGACCCGCCCCGGTGCCGCCGCGGGCCACCGACACGGTCAGGTAGCCACCGGCGGTCAGCTTGTCGAGGTGGTGACGGGCCACGTTCGGATGCAGGTCGATGGTGCGGGCCACCTCGGAGGCGGTCACGCCGTCGGTGGCTTCACGGGCCAGCAGGTAGATCTCCCGACGGGTCGGGTCGCCGAAGGCCGAGGTGATGGCGGTGACGACCGACGCGAACTCGGTCGAACTGAGGCCGGACTGATCCACGGCCGAAGTGTACCGATCCTGATCCGGCGCCCACGGTGCCGGATCAGGATCCCTGCAGCCGTCCGACACCCGGGTCTACCATCGCCGTTCATTCCGACCGATGTCGGATGTGCAGGTGCGAGGACCGACCGCCCTGAGGGGCAGATGATGGTGGAGGTTGATGGTGCGCAGATCTCGATGGACGTCGGCAGGACGCGCAGTGGCAGTGCTGGGAGTGGCTCTCGTCGTGCTGGCGGGCTGCACCTCGAAGAGTTCCAGCGTGGCCTCCGGTGGCTCGCTGGTCATCGGAGCCGAGCAGGAACCCGACTGCATGGACTGGATCGCCTCCTGCTCCGGCTCCTCCTGGGGCTTCTGGATGGCGAACATCACCACCATGCCGCGGGCGTTCAACATCGCGCGCAGCGGCGACACGTACTCGTACAAGCCCTCGAGCGTGCTCACCGGTGAGCCGAAGCTGGTGACCTCGCCAACCCAGACCATCACCTACTCGATCAACCCGAAGGCGGTCTGGAGCGACGGCACGCCGATCACCTCGGCCGATTTCCAGTACACCTGGGACCAGATCAAGAACGGTTCCGACATCTACGACCAGACCGGCTACAAGGACATCGCGTCGGTGGATGCCAGCGATCCCCAGACCGCCGTGGTCACCTTCGAGGAGGGCACGCAGTTCGCCTCGTGGAAGGGTCTGTTCGGCGGTGGCTACGGCATCCTGCCCTCGCACATCCTCAAGGATCAGGACCGTGCCGCGGTCATGGCCGACGGCTACACCTTCTCCGGCGGGCCATGGGTCATCGACAGCTGGGAGAAGGGCGTGTCGATCGTGCTCAAGCCCAACCAGAACTACTGGGGTGACAAGCCGAAGCTCGATCAGGTGACCTTCAAGTTCGTGGCCGACACCACCTCGGAGTTCCAGGCCTTCAAGGCCGGCGAGGTCTCGGCGATCTATCCGCAGCCGCAGGTCGACGCCGTCCAGCAGATCAATGCCGGACTCAGCGGGGTCAACAAGGAGATCACCGCCAACACCGCCAATGTCGAGGCCATGTGGATCAACAACGCCGCCGCCCCCTTCGACGACAGGGCGGTGCGCGAGGCGGTCTGCTACGCCGTGGATCGCAACGCCGTGGTGAAGGCGCTGTTCGGTGGTCTCGGGGTCACCGAGGCCTGGAACTCGTTCGATCCGCCGGTGCTGGCGCCGTACTCCGACACCAAGGCCTTCGCCGGCTGCACCAAGGACCTCGCCAAGGTCTCGAGCGTGCTCACCGCCGCCGGTTGGGCCAAGGGCGCCGATGGCATCTGGGCCAAGGACGGCGAGAGGCTCTCGTTCACCTTCCGCACCACCTCCGGCAACGCCCGGCGCCAGCTCACCGCCGAGACGCTGCAGACCCAGTTCGCCGATGCCGGTATGTCGATGAGCATCGACACCCAGAAGGCCGGCACGCTGTTCGGCGATCTGCTGCCCGCCGGTGACTTCCAGATGGCGCTCTACGCCCAGGTTGCCACCACCTTCGATCCGGGCAACTGCGTGCTGTTCTGCTCGACGAACATCCCGTCGGAGGCGAACGACAACTCGGGTCAGAACTGGACCCGGACCGACATCCCGGCCGCCGATCCGCTGCTGTCGGCCGTCGACACCGAACTCGACGAGGCGGCCCGTACGAAGGCCAACAAGGAGTCGATGGCGCTGCTGGCCGCCGACTTCACCTCGATCCCGCTCGATCCGCTGCCCAACATCCTGCTGTGGAGCGACAAGGTGGTCGGGCCGATCTCCGACAACGGACTGGAGGGTCCGTTCTGGAACCTCCACCAGTGGGGTCTGAAGAAGTAGTCGGATGACTCGCAGCATGGTCATGTGGATGGAGCCCCCGGCCTCGTGCCGGGGGCTCGTCCTTCCTGAGCAGCCCGCGCCTCCCCGTCTCCGAGACCATCGAGCCCCATGACCCGATTCATCCTCCGCCGGATCGCCTACTCGTTCGTGGTGCTGCTCGTGGCCTCGGCGGTCACGTTCATCGGCATCAGCATCGTCGCCGATCCGACGGCCCGGCTGGCCCAGAACCGTGATCCCATGGCCCGGGCCCGCATGCGTCAGGAACTGGGCCTCGACAAGCCGGTCATCCAGCGGTACGGGAAGTGGTTGGGCTCGGCCGTCACCGGCGACTTCGGACGCAGCTGGCAGAAGAAGGACTCCGTCATCGGGATCCTCATGAACGCCATGAAGTACACGGCCTGGCTGGTCATCCCCGGCTTCATCATCGCCGCCGTCCTGGCCTTCGCCATCGGCACCTACTCGGCCATCCGACAATATTCGGCGGGCGACTAC
Organism: Acidobacteriota bacterium; assembly: GCA_018969405.1. Lineage (GTDB taxonomy): Bacteria > Actinomycetota > Acidimicrobiia > Acidimicrobiales > Acidimicrobilacustridaceae > Acidimicrobilacustris. The sequence goes on along the minus strand of JAGWYK010000017.1, from coordinate 29,706 downwards.
TTCTTCACCGGCGCATCGTTCGTTGGGATCTCGATGCCGCAGTTCTGGTTCGCGCTGATCCTGATCGAGATCTTCGTGTTCACCATCCCCAGCGCCTTCGGCATGGATCCCTACTTCCGCTTCATCGGCATCGGCGACACGCTGGGCGATCGGTTCAAGTACCTGTTCCTGCCGGTGTGCGTGCTCGTGGTGCAGATCGTGGCCGAGTGGTCCCGCTACCACCGCGCCTCGATGCTCGACATCCTTCCCTCCGACTACATCCGCTCCGCCCATGCCCGCGGTGTGCCCAAGCGCACCGTGGTGCTGAAGCACGCCACCAAGAACGCCCTGGTGCCGCTCATCGTGATCATGGCGATCGACGCCGGACTCATCGTCGGTGGTCTGGTGGTCACCGAACAGGTCTTCTCCATCCCCGGAATGGGTCGGGTGTTCGTCGAGGCCCTCGAGTACGGCGACGCCCCGATGCTCACGGCCTGGGTGGTGCTCACCGCGGTCGCCGTCGTGCTGTTCAACCTGCTGGCCGACATCATCAACGCCCTGCTCGATCCTCGGGTGCGTCTGGCATGAGCCTGGGGCGCGACTACAGCGGCATCCCGGGTGAGGATCGCATCGAGGCGATCGATCCACTCGCCGCGGGCGCCCCGGCGGAACCGGTCACCTCCGGCTCGTCCATCGGGGGACCCCGCGGACCGGAGGGTGGCGATCTCTCGGTGGCGCCCCGGAGCCAGTGGTTCCTGTTCCGCCGACGTTTCCTGCGCCACCGCCCGGCCATCGTCGCCATCGTGGTGCTGGTGCTGCTGCTGGCGCTGTGCTTCGGGGCCGGCCTGCTGGAGCGGTTCACCTCCTTGGTGGCCCCGCAGGGTCAGCAGAACCTGGAGCTGGGTGCGGTGGGGCCCAGCGGTGCCCATTGGTTCGGCACCGATCAGCTCGGTCGTGACTACTTCTCCGAGATGCTCTACGCCGGCCGCACCTCGCTGCTCATCGGTCTCGTGGTGGCGCTGCTCTCCACCGTCATCGGCACGACCATCGGTGCCATCGCCGGGTACTTCGGTGGCATCTACGACCAGATCCTCATGCGCCTCACCGATCTGTTCCTGGTGCTGCCCTCACTCATCGTGCTGGCCCTCGCCCTGCGGTACTTCGGCGGCTCGGTCGTCGTCATCGAGTTCGTGCTCGCCGCACTGTTCTGGATGGGACTGGCACGCATCGTGCGCGCCCAGGTCCGATCCATCAAGGAGAAGGAGTTCATCGAGGCGGCCCGGGCCGGCGGTGCCTCCTCCTGGCGCATCATCGGCCGCCATGTGCTCCCCAACTGCATCGGGCCGATCGTGGTGGCCGCCACCCTCGCCGTGGTGCAGGCCATCCTCGTCGAGTCGGCCCTGTCGTACCTCGGCTACGGCGTCCGCCCGCCGGCCACCAGCTGGGGGAGCATGCTGTCCAACGCCAAGGGCTACTTCGGCACCGATCAGGCCTACCTGATCTGGTTCCCGGGACTGGCCATCCTCATCACGGTGCTGTGCGTGAACTTCATCGGCGATGGGCTGCGCGACGCCTTCGATCCCAAGAGCCGGATATGAGCAGCGGAGAGCCCATCCTCGAGGTGCGGGATCTCTCGGTCACCTTCGCCACCGACGACGGTCCCCTGCAGGCCGTCGACCGCCTGAGCTACACCCTGCGCCGCGGTCAGTCGCTCGCCATCGTCGGCGAGTCCGGCTCCGGCAAGTCGGTGAGCTCGCTCGCCGTGCTGGGCCTGGTGTCCGGTCGACGCACCACGGTGACCGGGTCGGTCCGCTTCGACGGCACCGAGCTCGTGGGTGCTCCCGAGCGGCAGCTGCGCGAGGTGCGCGGACGGGGCATCTCGATGGTGTTCCAGGACGCCCTCACCTCCTTGAACCCGGTGCTCAAGGTGGGCCATCAGATCGCCGAGTCGATCATGGTGCACCAGCCCCGCGCCGAACGCGACGCCGCCGCGGCCCGTCGGCGGGTGGTCGAGCTGCTCGACCTCGTCGGCATCCCCGATCCCGTCGGCCGTGCCGAGCTGTATCCGCACGAGTTCTCCGGCGGTCAGCGGCAGCGGGCGATGATCGCCATGGCGCTGGCCAACGATCCGGCTGTGCTGCTCGCCGATGAACCCACCACGGCGCTCGATGTCACCATCCAGGCGCAGGTGCTCGACGTCTTCGAACGCATCCAGCAGCGCACCGACACGGCGCTGCTGCTCATCACCCATGATCTCGGGGTCGTCGCCGGTGTCGCCGATGAGGTGCTGGTCATGTACGCCGGCGCCCGGGTCGAACAGGCCGATGCCGGCTCGCTCTACGAACGACCCTCGCACCCCTACACGCGCGGTCTGCTGGAGTCCCTGCCCCGCCTCGACCGTCCCCGCGGCACCACCCTCGGCCGGATCCCGGGTCAGCCGCCGGCGCTCACCCACCTCCCGGCCGGCTGCTCCTTCGGTCCCCGCTGCACCGCCTTCCGTCCCGGTGTCTGCGACGCCGAGGAGATCCCCACCGTCGAGATCGCTCCCGGTCATCTCGTGCGCTGCGTGCGCATCGACGAGATCACCGACGAGCGCGCCACCGTGGCCTCGGTGGAGCGCTCCGCCACCCGCGTCATCGATGCCCCGCCGCTGGTGCGGGTGCACGGGCTCGTCAAGGAGTTCCCCATCCGACGCTCGCGCGATGTCGTGCACGCCGTCACCGATGTCAGCTTCGAGGTGCCGATGGGCACCACGCTCGGTCTGGTGGGGGAGAGCGGCTGCGGCAAGTCCACCGTGGCCCGCCTGCTGCTGCGCCTCATCGAGGCCACTGACGGTGTCATCGAGATCGACGGCATGGACGTCCGCTCGCTCTCGGCCCGCGACCTGCGACGCTTCCGGGGCGTGGCCCAGATCGTCTTCCAGGATCCCTACGCCTCGCTCAACCCGCGCCTCACGGTGCGTTCCATCGTGGGCGAACCGCTGGCGCTGGCCGGCGAGCCCCGCAGCGCCATCGACGGGCGCGTCGCCGAACTGCTCGACCTGGTCGGTCTGGATCCCCGCTCGGGCAATCGCTATCCGCACGAGTTCTCCGGCGGTCAGCGCCAACGCATCGGCATCGCCCGGGCGCTGGCCCGTGATCCCCGCCTCGTCGTGCTCGACGAACCGGTCTCGGCGCTGGACGTCTCCATCCAGGCCGGTGTCGTGAACCTGCTCACCGACCTGCAGGAGCGTCTGGGCCTCACCTTCGTGTTCATCGCCCATGATCTCGCCGTGGTCCGGCACATCTCCGACACCGTGGCGGTGATGTACCTCGGTCACATCGTCGAGCACGGTCCCGCCGAGGTGCTCTACGAGGACCCCGCGCATCCCTACACCCAGGCCCTGCTCTCGGCCAACAACATCCCCGATCCGATCATCGAGCGGGCTCGGCGCCGCATCATCCTGGAGGGCGACGTCCCCAGTCCCGTCACGCCACCGACAGGGTGCGTGTTCCACACCCGCTGCCCGATCGCCGAGCCCCGCTGCGCGATCGAGGAGCCGCCGCTGGTCGAGCACACGCCGGGCCATCGGGTGGCCTGCCATCATCCCGGCCCCCTTCCGGTCGACATCTCCCGACGGTGAGCCCGGGCGACGCCGGCGGTAACCTGCGCCCTGCCTCAGGCGAGTCCCCCCACCCGAAAGAGCTGCCCATGTCTGTGTCCGAAGCCGACGTCATCGACGCCCTGCGACCGGTCGAGGATCCCGAGCTGCGCCGCAGCATCGTCGAGCTCGGCATGCTGCGCGGCGTCGCCATCGATGGCGCTGTGGCGGTGGTGCGCATCGCGCTCACCGTGGCCGGCTGCCCGCTGCGCAACGAGATCCAGAACCGGGTCACCGATGCGGTCACCGCGCTCGACGGCATCGACCGAGTGGATCTCGACTTCACCGTGATGACCGACGAGGAGCGGAGCGAGCTGCGCGAGCTGCTCATCGGCGATCCCGCCGCCACCGCCGGATCGGCCCCCCGTCATGGACATTCGGAGGGTCGCAGCATCCCCTTCGCCGATCCCATGAGCCGCACCCGGGTCGTGCTCGTCGCCTCGGGCAAGGGCGGGGTCGGCAAGTCCTCGGTCTCGGCCAACCTCGCCATCGCCCTGGCCCAGCGCGGCCGTCGGGTCGCCATCGTCGATGCCGATGTGTGGGGGTTCTCCATCCCGCGCATGCTCGGTGTGGAGCACACCCCGGTCGTCATCGAGGAGATGCTCGTCCCCCCGGTCACCCATGGGGTCTCCTGCATCTCGATGGGCTTCTTCGTCGAGGAGGACCAGCCGGTGATGTGGCGGGGTCCCATGCTGCACAAGGCCCTCGAGCAGTTCCTCACCGATGTGTTCTGGGACGATCCCGACTACCTGGTCGTCGACCTCCCGCCCGGCACCGGTGATGTCGCCCTCTCCATCTCCCAGTACCTGCCGCGCTCGGAGATGTATGTGGTGACCACGCCCCAGGAGGCCGCCCAGAAGGTGGCCCAGCGGGCGGCCTACATGGCCAGGAAGGTCGGCATCGACGTCAAGGGCATCATCGAGAACATGAGCTGGTTCACCGGCGACGACGGCACCCGCTACGAGCTGTTCGGCGAGGGGGGCGGCGCCCGTCTGGCCGAGGAGCTCGGCGTGCCGCTGGTGGGCCAGATCCCCATCTCGATCGGTCTGCGGCGGGGCTCCGACAGCGGCGATCCCATCGTGGCCGTCGATCCCGACAGCGAGGCCGGGGCTGCGGTCCGCGCCATGGCCGAGATGATCGACGTGACCCTCGCCCCCACCCGACGGACCAATCCGGGCCTCCGGGTCGTGGGCTGAGCCGTTCCGTCGCCGTCCGATCCCACCCGCTGATGGGCCGCCGGTCGGTTCACCCCTAGCATGAGGCCCGGCCATCGGGCCGACAGGAATCTCAGGAGGATCCCGTGGACGTTCGCATCGGAGTGCTGCACACCCCGAAGGAGATCGACATCGAACTGCCGGCGGATGCCGATCGGGCCGCCGTGCGGGCCTCGATCGATGCCGCCCTGGCCTCGGAGGAGGGCGTGCTCTGGCTCACCGATCGCTCGGGACGCGACATCGCCGTCCCGTCGGCCCGGATCGCCTACATCGAGCTCGGTCGGGCCGATGGTGAACGTCGCATCGGATTCAGCGCCGGCTGATCCGCGCCCCTGCGGCGTGACCCCCCATGGCCAGCCTCGCTGAACTCGCCGCCGTCCACACCGATCTCTCCGATGACGAGATCGATCACCTGCTCCGACTCGTGGCGTCCTGGGGCCTGCTGGCCGATCTGAGCTTCTCCGATCTGCTGATCTTCGCCCCCCAGCGGACCCAGGGCACCGGGCCCACCGGCATCGTCGTGCTCGGCCAGGTCCGGCCCTCGACCAGTCAGACCCTCTTCCGACGGGACTGGGTCGGTCGGCAACTGGCCCTCGACGAACGGCCGGCGGTGCTGCAGGCGCTCACCGAGCGGTGCATGGTCGAGGCCGAGGTCACCGGCGACTCCGGTCCCTCGGTGGTGCGCGAGACCTGCATCCCCATCCGGCGCGCCGGTCGCACCATCGCCGTGCTGGCCAAGGAGACCGCCGCCCATCAGTCCCGCGAGCCGGGCGAGCTCGAGCGCACCTATCTGGAGGTGTTCGAGCGCTTCGCCACGATGATCGCCGACGGGACGTTCCCCTTCGCCGCCGACGACGATGCCACCGACGACGCTCCTCGGGTGGGTGACGGCGCCATCGTGCTCGGCGCCGATCGCACCGTGCACTACGCCTCGCCGAACGCGGTCTCCGCCCTCAACCGCATCGGGGTGCTGGCCAACTCCGAGGGGCGCCGGTTCGGGGAGATCGGTCTGCCCGAATCCGCGCTGCTGTCGATGTGGTCGAGTCGTCGCCCCGCGGCCGAGGAGATCGAGGTGGGTTCCTCGGTCACCGTGCGTCTGCGCTTCATCCCGCTGATCGCCGCCGGCGAGGTCACCGGTGCGCTGGTGCTGATGCGCGACATCTCCGAGCTGCGTCGTCGCGATCGGATGCTGCTGTCCAAGGACGCCACCATCCGGGAGATCCACCATCGGGTGAAGAACAACCTGCAGACCATCTCGGCGCTGCTGCGTCTGCAGGGTCGTCGCCTGTCCACCGATGAGGCCAAGGCGGCCATCGAGGAGTCGGTGCGACGCATCCGGTCCATCGCCCTGGTGCATGAGACCCTCTCGCATGCGGCCGGTGACGATGTGCCGTTCCTCGAGATCGTGCGGCCCCTGGTGCGGATGGTCGAGGAGGGACTGGTCTCCGCCGAGCGTCCGATCCGCTTCGTGGTCACCGGGGATCCCGGGGTGCTCCCGTCCCCCGTGGCCACCTCCATGGCGGTGGTGCTGGCCGAACTGCTCCAGAACGTGGTGGACCACGCCTACCCGTCGGCCACCCTGGCCGATGCGCTGGTGCGGGTCAGTCTCAGCAACGTGGGTGATCGTCTCGAGGTGGTGGTCACCGACAACGGGGTGGGACCCCCGCCCGGGTTCACCGTGCAGTCCAGCACCGGACTCGGACTCTCGATCGTGCGCACCCTCGTCACCACCGAACTGCGCGGCTCCATCGCCTTCGCCGCGGCCTACGGGGCCGATGAGCTCCCGGGCACCGAGGTGCGCATCTCCGTGCCGGTGCACGGCTGAACCGGTTCCCCACGCGGGACGACCTCCCGTCGGGGAGGTCGTCAGGGTTCCTGCGGACCGTTCGGCCCGCTGGTGATCGTCCTGTGGTTCAGGAGGCGCGGCGGCGGGCGGCGAGCCACTGACGACGCAGCTTGCGGCGCTCCTCCTCCGAGGTGCCTCCCCAGATGCCGGAGTCCTGATTGGTGGTGAGCGCGAAGTCGAGGCATGGGGCCTTCACATCACAGGTGTCGCAGACGGCCTTGGCGGCGTCGATCTGCTCGATGGCCGGGCCGGTGGTGCCGATCGGGAAGAACAGATCGGGGTCGGTGTCGCGACAGGCCGAGGTGGCGCGCCAGTCGGCGGGGGCACTGGACAGGGTCAGGGCACTGGACGTGGTGAGGGCCACGGTTCCTCCAAAGATTCGGTCCGCATCGAGGACGGGGGTTCCCGGTGCGGAGGGTTTCGCATGCCACCGAAGATCGCACTGATCGGGTGCGACGTCCCGTGTGGCTGGGAAGGGAAACGGTACCGACGGGGGTCCCCCGTGGCAAGGGTCTCTCGCCATCGGCTCCCATCGGCAGGGGAGAGGCCAAGGGCCCCTTGCCCTCCGGAGCCTCAAAGTGACAGAAGTCACATGGCTGGATCGGGGATCAGGATCCCCGGCAGGGCCTGTGGTGCGATGAGGGGCACGAGCCTGCAGGAGCCATCCCGTAGCCTCGCCGACCATGACCCCGCTCGTCATCGCCCATCGGGGCGCTTCGGCGCTCCATCCCCCGGGCAACACCATCGCGGCCTTCGCCGCCGCCGTGGATCTCGGGGCCGACTGGGTCGAGCTCGACGTCCATGCCCTGGCTGATGGTTCCCTCGTCGTGCACCACGATCCGGTGCTGCCCGACGGCCGGGCGCTCCACGACCTGGTCGCCGCCGAACTCCCCGAGTGGGTGCCGCTGCTCGGTGCCTCCCTCGACGCCTGCGGTCCCCTGGGTGTCAACGTCGAGATCAAAGGTGATGGACCCATGGCACTGCGCGATGCACTCGTGGCCGACACCGTCGCCCTGCTGGTCGACCGCGGCGACACCGATCGATTCCTCATCACCTCGTTCGAGCGTTCGATCATCGACGCCGCCCGGGCCATCGCCCCGCAGATCCCCACAGGCTTCCTCACCACCGAGGATCCCCTCGACGGCGATCTGCTCGACCGGGTCACCGACGGTGGACACGGAGCGATCAATCCCTGGGACCTCCGCGTCACCGCTGATCTCGTGGACGCCGCGCATCGACGGGGTCTGATGGTGAACGTGTGGACCGTCGATCGACCCGATCGCATCGGCGAGCTCGCCGCCATGGGGGTCGACGCCATCATCACCAACCTGCCCGATCGGTGTCGGGCGGTGCTCAGCGGGGGATGACCAGCGCCAGAGCCTCGGGGGCGAAGCGGATGTCGAGAAGGTCGACCTCACCGAGGTAGTCGCCATCGACCTGATGGGGGAAGGGTCCGAACCCCTCGACGACCACATGCTCGACCCCCCGGTGCAGGGTCACGTTCGGACTGCGACGCAGCGCCTCCCCGGTGCCCAGCGCCGAGGCCACCAGGGTGAGCGTCGGCACCAGATCGAGCGATCGCATGGTCACCACGCTGAGTGCCGTGTCGAGGCCGACGGAGGTGTCGACGTTGAACGGTCGCGTCCCCACGTAGGAGTAGGGATTGGTGTTGAGACACACCGTGAACACCCCGTCATCGGGGGGATCGCCGTCGACCTGCACACGGAACCGAGGAGTGCGACGTTCGTAGCCCCGGAACCAGGTGATGAACGCCGACCATCCGAACAGGACATGGTTGGCCCAGCGTTTGAGCGAGCCGCGACGCTCGACATCGGCGACGACGGCGGCGTCGAACCCGATGCCCACGTGGAACAGGAAGTGCCGGCCGTTGACCGTGCCGAGACCGATCCGACGGATCGACCGCTCGGCGAGGGCGTCGAGGATCAGCGTGGTGGCCTCGAGGGGATCGTCGGGGAGGCCGAGGGTGCGGGCGAACACGTTGGTGCTCCCTCCCGGCAGGGTGGCCAGCGCGGTGGTCGAACCGGCGAGCCCGTTGGCGGCCTCGTTGAGGGTGCCGTCTCCGCCGAGCACGACCACGGCGTCGTAGCCCTCGTCGGCGGCCCCCTGGGCGAGCCGGGTGGCGTGGCCGCGTCGGGTGGTCTGGCACAGCGTCACCTCGTGATCGGCCGACAGGGCCCGGTTGATCAGGACCCGTCCCCGGGCGGTCACCGAGGAGGCGGAGGGGTTGACGATGAGCATGAGTCGCACAGGACGGCCGACGGTAGCGGAACGGTCGGATGACCGGACCCGATGATTTGGTGGGAGCGCGTCCCGTGCTCAAGAATCCCCGCCATGAACGTTGTCGTCTGTGTCAAGCAGATCCCGGACCCGGCTGACCCCGGGGCGTTGGATCCCACCACCAAGACCCTCAAGCGCGATGGCAAGCTCATCCTCGACGAATCCGATTCGTACGGTGTCGAGATGGCGCTGCAGCTCGTGACGGCGGCCGGCGGCGGCGAGGTCACCCTCGTCTCCATGGCCCCCAACGGCGAGGTGTCCGGTCTGCGCACCGCCCTCGCCATGGGCGCCGCCAAGGCGATCCTCGTGAGCGACGACGCCCTCGCCGGCACCGACGCCCTCGGCACCGCCAAGGTGCTGGCCAAGGCCATCGAGCGCGTCGAGGGTGCCGACCTGGTGCTCACCGCCACCGAGTCGAGCGACGGCTACACCGGCACGGTGCCCGAGCAGATCGCCGGTCTGCTCGATCTCCCGTCGGTCACCTTCGCCAAGCAGATCGAGATCAGCGGCTCCACCCTCAAGGTGCAGCGGCAGACCGAGGCCGGCTACGACGACGTCGAGTGCCCGATGCCGGCCCTCGTGTCGGTGACCGCCGGTGTGGTCGAGCCCCGGTACCCCTCGTTCAAGGGGATCATGGCGGCGAAGTCCAAGCCCGTCGACACCCTCACCGTGGCCGATCTCGGTCTCACCGGTCAGGTCGGCTGGGCCGGCGGCGGTCAGGAGATCGTCGCCATCGAGGAGGCTCCCGCCCGCGAGGCCGGCGAGGTCATCGAGGACGACGGTTCGGCGTTCGAGAAGATCGTTGCGTATCTCGACAATCTCAAGGTCCTGTAGGAGGAACTGACATGGCACTCTCGAAGATCTGGGTCCTGGCCGAAGCCTCCGACGGCAAGGTCGCAACCACCACGCTGGAGATCCTCACCAAGGCCCGCGAACTCGCCGGCACGGTCGAGGCCGTCTACGCCGGCGGCGACGCCGAGGCCGTGGCCGCCCAGCTGGGCGAGTACGGCGCGTCGAAGGTGTACACCACCGGCGATCTCGCCGGCGCCCTTCCCGGTGTCCCGGTGGCCAACGCCATCGCCGCGCTGGTGGCCGGGGGCAACACGCCCGATGCCATCATCGCCGCCACCTCGTACGTCGGTCGTGACATCGCCGGTCGTCTCTCGGCCAAGCTCGACCGCACCGTCATCACCAACAACGTCGACCTCGAGGTCGACGGCGACCGTCTCGTCACCACCGAGCCGGTGTTCGGCGGCACCACCAACGTGAAGACCACCTTCACCGCAGCGGGTCCCCATCTGGTGCTGGTCCGTCCGAAGTCCTTCGCGGCCGAGCCCGCCGGTGGCGCTCCCGCTGCCGTCGAGACCATCGCCGTGCCCGATCCGGGCCGCAGCGGTGGGGCCGTCATCGTGAACCGTCACGTCGAGGAGCGCGAGGGTCCGTCGCTCGACGAGGCCGCCATCGTCGTCTCCGGCGGTCGTGGTCTCGGTGAGGCCGCCAGCTACGAGATGGTCGAGGACCTCGCCAAGCTGCTGGCCGCCGCCCCCGGCGCCTCCCGTGCCATCGTCGACGCCGGCTGGGTCCCCTACAGCTACCAGGTCGGCCAGACCGGCAAGGTCGTGAAGCCCACGGTGTACATCGCGGCGGGCATCTCGGGTGCCACCCAGCACATGGTGGGCATGAAGGGTTCGAAGAACATCATCGCCATCAACAAGGACGCCGAAGCTCCCATCTTCTCGGTGAGCGATCTCGGCATCGTCGGCGATGTGCACAAGATCCTCCCGCAGCTCATCGAGGCGCTCAAGACCCGCTGATCAGCGCGGAACTCCTGACGAAGGCCCCGGCTCCGGCCGGGGCCGTCGTCGTTCCCGGCCCCGATGGACTTCCGCGGCCGGAGCGCCCTCTGGAATGATGTCAAGGTCGCGTCCGTCCGAACCCGGATGAGAACTCGCGCCTCGAACGGAGATTCCGATGCTCGCCCTCCTCGACTCGCTCTTCGGCCTTCCCGGCCATCCACTCGTCGTGCACATCGCCGTGGTCCTCGTCCCGCTCGCCGCGGTCGGCACCATCGCCATCGCCTTCTGGGCCGCCGCCCGCCGACGGATCGGATGGATCGTCGTGGCGCTGGCCTTCGTGGCCTTCGTCGGCTGCTTCCTCGCCAAGGAGAGCGGCGAGGCCCTCCAGAACAGCGTCAGGCGGACCGAAGCGGTCGACGCCCATGTGGAGATGGCCGATGGTGGCACGGTGGCGGGGTTCGCGGTGTTCGTGGCCGCCGCCGGTGTCATGGTGGTCGATCTCGTGGTGCGCCAGCGGACCGCTCGTCAGCAGCCACCCCTGCCGCTGCAGGGCCGTGCGCCGGTGATCGTCGGCGTGCTGGCGGTGATCCTCTCGCTCTTCGGTGCGGTCCGGATCGTCCAGATCGGACACAGCGGGGCGAAGGCCACCTGGGGGAACACCCCCATCGTCGGGAGCGGCGGCGACTGGGGTGGCGACCGGGGCGGCGACCGGGACTGATCCACCGGCTCCAGCGGCTCCGTCAGGCGCAGGGGTCCCCGGCCGACCCGGTCAGACCAGCGGCCAGGGATGGCGGTGGCCGGTGTCGTCCACCGGCAGCACACCGGAGCGCAGCAGGGCCCGGGCCCGGACGAGCACGGCATCCCGCTCGAACGCACCGAGCAGGCGGGAGAGACCGTCCGGAAGTCCGTCGTCGACGAGGCGCTGCAGATCCTCGAGCAGCGCCTCGGGGATCGGCTCCCCACCGAAGTCCCAGATGACCGTGCGCAGTTTGAACTCGGCGTGGAACGACAGCCCGTTGTCGATCCCCCACACGTGTCCGTCGGCGTCGAGCAGGCAGTGACCACCTTTGCGATCGGTGTTGTTGCACACGAAGTCGAAGGTCGCCATCCGGATGAACTGCGGGTGGAGGGACTCGTCCTCGAGCATCGTGAAGTAGTGCTGCTCGAAGTCCGCATCGATGAACCGCTGCAGCGAGCCGACACCATGCACGAGGTCGTCGCGCTCGATGGTCAGCGGCACGATGTCCCAGCCGAGGTGGTCGCTGAGCACATGGGCGGCGATCTCCCGGCGATAGAGGCCGTCGGGGAAGTCCCACAGTGGGCGTTCGCCGGCGTGGGGCTTGTAGATCGCCCGCACCGCGGTCTGCTCGAGGCTCGCCTCCACGAGGAACGTGGCGTTGGAGCTCCAGGGCATGCGGCCGAGCAGTTCGACCTCGCCCCGCCGGAGGACCTCGGCGATCCTGTCCTCGGTTGGTCCGGACCCGGGAGCGGTCAGTTCATCCTCGGACACGCATGACCCTCATGATCGATGGGCCGACCGCACAGGCGGCACTGCGTCCGACCGGCTCGGACCAGTTCGTTGCCCACGGCGATGAACGCCGCCACCTGGGTCCGACTCATCGAGAAGCGGGCGGTGGAGAGCTCGAGTCCGAGGGCGAGGATGGCGTCGGGGTCCTCGAGGTCCAGATCCGGATCGACCGTCTCGGGATCGATCTCGATGACCTCGTCGGCCACGATGATGATCCGATCGGTGGCCTCCTCGTAGGCCACCGACAGGCGTCCCACGGTCCAGAGCAGACCGAGCGGCTCGAGGGCGCAGGGGCGGGCCTCCGAGGGGTGGGCGCCGCCCCCGGGGAGTTCGGTGAGGATCCCCTCGAGGTACTCGCACAGCGCCGCCACCTGCTGCTTCTCGAGTTTGAACGAACAGATGCGGCCCTGATCGATGGCCTGCAGGAAGAACGTGCGCTGACCCGGACGACCCTGGGTCCCGGGCACGACGACATCAGGTCGATCGAAGTCGTAGGACTCACTCATGAGAGTCCGAGGCGGGTGAGGTCGTCGCCGGTGGAGTTGGCGGCGAGCACCGCCGGTCCCTCGGTGCCGTAGAGGACCGCCGAGATGGAGCAGGGTGACACCACGATGCGCTGGAACAGATCGAGATGGGTGCCCAGGGCCTGGGCCAGCGCCGCCTTGATGGGATCGGCGTGCGACACGGCCACGACGGTCTGACCCGGGTGACGGGCCACGAGCTCGTCGATGGCACCGACCATGCGGGTCTGCATCTCGGCGAACGACTCGCCCCCGGGGAACCGGAAGCCACTGGGGTAGCGCTGCACGGTGCGCCATTCGGGCAGCTTGCGCAACGAGCTCAGCGACGCGCCGGTCCAGTCGCCGAAGTCGCATTCGAGCAGGCCCCGATGGATCTGCACCTTGAGACCGCGGGCCGCGGCGATGGGGCGAGCGGTCTCGCGGGTGCGCTCGAGCGGCGATGCGTAGACCGCCGCGACCTCGCGCAGGGCGGCGATCCTCGCCGCGGCGGCCTCGGCCTGGGCCCGGCCGGTGTCGGCCAGATGCAGTCCCTTCGCCCGACCGGGCAGGGTGGTGCCGGTGGTGGGGGTCTGGCCATGACGCACGAGCAGCACGAGCGTGGGTCGGGGAGGGGCGGGCGTGCGAGCCATACGGGTCGTCACCCTACCGAGTGTCGGGGCGGGTTCCGATCCCACAGGGGCACCGGCTACGGTGTCGGCGGATCGGCGCTGGAGCCGGCACCGCAGACGGGACCAGGTGATGTGATGACGGTGATGACAGTGATGACAGGACGACGGACCGCCGCCATGATCGCCGTGGTCGCCTTCGCCGTGCTGGGCCTCACGGGTTGTCAGCAGAGCAACACCCCGAAGGCCTACGACGATGTGACACAGCAGAACTTCCTCGAGCTGTGCACCAACCACTACTACGACACCACCGACGGCAACCTGACGATGACCTCGAACACCATCGCCGCCGATGTCGAGGCTCCCTCGTCGAGTCAGTGCCAGTGCCAGTACGACGCGTTCAGCCAGCAGATGTCGATCGCGGACTTCACCACCCTCAACGACAAGCTCAAGACCGATCCGCAGGCAGCCTGGGCCACGGTCCCCGACACCATCGTGAACGCCATCAACGACTGCGTGAACGGCTTCCCGGCCTCGAGCACCACCTCGACCACGGAGGGGTCCACCGTGACCTCGGCGGCACCGGAGACCACCACCTCGATGCCCTGAACCGACACCCCCGCCGGGGTGTCCTCAGGCCTTCGTGGCCGACTTCTTCTCGGGCAGGCCCAGACGCACCACCGGCTCGGCCCACTGGGGCCAGCGCGAGCGGCTCTTCTCGGCCAGCTTGCGCATGAGGGCGATGGCGGCGGGGTCATCGTCGCCCGGTCGGGCGATGATCGAGCCGTCGGCGATCATGCGACTGATGATCTCGCGCCCGAGCTCGGTGCGCACGATGGTCAGGGTCCAGTCGTTGTCCTTGCCGATGCCGCCGGTGGAGATGTCGGCATGCTCGGCGGCGAAGTCCGGGCAGTGGGTGCAGCCCTCACGGGTCCAGGCGTGGCACTCCTTGAGGTTGATCTCGTGGTAGCCACCATCGGCGGTCCAGATCTGGAACACGCCCTTGATGTTCATCTTGGTGATCTGGGCCTTCGGGATGCAGTACTTTGCCTCGAACAGTTCCTCGAAGATGGCGTCGTCGAAGGTCTTCGAGCAGAGCAGCCCGATGTTGAACACGATGGGCTTGCTGATCTTGCCGATCTTGCGGGCCCACATCACCGGCGGCACCGAGGACTGACAGCTCATGCCCACGAGGGCGAGACGGGACAGGCCGCGCTCGCGGGCCTCGTCGATGGCCAGGGTGTTGGCCGAGTAGGTGTAGCGACTGCCGGCTCCGGCGAGGACCTCCTCGCGGGTGGTGGCCACCCCGGGGATGGCCTTCCAGGTGGTGGCGTCGCCGCCCTCGAGGTACGAGGTGAGGGCCCCGTCGATGTAGTCGTTGTCGAGGGCCCAGATCAGCAGCGCCGAGACCAGGCCGCCGTCCTGGCCCATGCGATGCACCATGTCGTCGCTGGCCCGGGTGAGCAGGATGTCCCCGTGGATGCCGGCGACCTCGTCGTCGGCCCGGGAGCGTCCGAACAGATGCTCGTCGGCCTGGGGCTCCCACATGCGGAAGCGGGGGCAGGCCCGGGTGCAGCTGGTGCAGCCCTTCTGGCCGTGCCCGCAGTCGGTGGGCCCGAGCTCGTCCTCCAGATGGAACGGCTTGTAGCCCCCGGCCTCGTGGTTGTAGCCGATGACGTCGTGGGGGCAGGAGATGACGCAGCCGGCACAGCCGGTGCACAGGCCCGAGGTGATGACCTCGTCGAACAGTTCCTTCCACTGGAAGGACCAGCGTTCGGACTTCGCGGGGGCGTCGGTGGCGGTGTCGGTGCTCATCGGGGTCGAATCTAGGCCAGCGGGGGGTGGGGGAGCGCCCCGACGGCCCCGGATGCTCGGCCCGCCCCGGTGTCCGGGCGGCGGAATGGACGCCGTGGTGGCGGTCGGTGCGACAATGGCGGACATGGATCTGACCTACCCCGAAGACACCGTTCCGTTCCGCGCCGAGGTGCGGGCCTGGCTCGAGGCGAACCTCCCCGAGGGCTGGTTCGAACCGGGGTTCCAGATGAGCGCCGACGAGCGCGCCACCTGGATCCAGGAGTGGACCGAGAAGCTCTTCGCCGGTGGTTGGATCTGCGCGTCCTGGCCCAAGGAGTACGGCGGCAAGGGCCTCACCACCATGCAGGCCGTGGTCGTCAACGAGGAGTTCGCCAAGGCCGGTGCGCCCATGCGCGCCGACTTCTTCGGTGACACCCTCGTCGGCCCCACCATCCTGCAGTGGGGGACCGAGGAGCAGAAGAAGGAGTTCCTCCCCAAGATCCTCTCCGGCACCATCGCCTGGTGCCAGGGCTTCAGCGAGCCGAACGCCGGATCCGATCTCGCCTCGCTCAGCACCAAGGCCGTGCTCGACGGCGACGAGTGGGTCATCAACGGTCAGAAGATCTGGACCACCCAGGGTTTCATCGCCGACTACGTGTTCATCCTCTGCCGCACCGACCCCGATGCGCCGCAGCACAAGGGCATCTCGTATCTGCTCTGCCCGATGGATCAGCCCGGCGTGGAGGTCCGTCCCATCCGTCAGGTCGACGGCTCGGCGGAGTTCGCCGAGGTGTTCTTCACCGACGCCCGCTGCCCGAAGGAGAACGTCGTCGGCGGTCTGAACAACGGGTGGGCCGTCGCCATGACCACGCTCGGCTTCGAGCGCGGCACCTCGGCCACCACCGGGCATCGCCGGTTCGAGACCGAGCTCAACCATGTGATCTCGCTGGCCAAGCGCAACGGGGCCATCGACGACCCCATGATCCGCCAGCGTCTCGCCCTCGCGCATTCGAAGGTGCAGATCATGCGCATCAACGGTCTGCGCTCGCTGGCGGTGGTGCTCAACGGTCGCAAGGACTTCGGTGTCACCGCGCTCGGTGCCACCAACAAGATCTTCTGGAGCGAGTACCACCAGGAGGTCATGAAGCTGGCGATGGACATCCTCGGCATGGACGGCCAGCTCCTGCTCGGCGATGCCGGCGAGGAGGAGAGCATCCCGGGCTATGGACGCCGCGCCGTCGACCGCCGCTATCCGGCCAACGCGCTGCAGTCCTCGTTCTTCTTCAGTCGCTCCGAGACCATCTGGGGTGGCACCTCGCAGATCCAGCGGAACATCGTCGGCGAACGGGTGCTCGGGCTGCCGAAGGAACCCAAGGTCTCCGCCTGAGGTCATGGGCTGCGGCCCACCGAGGGTGATGCCGAGGGTGATGGGGTGACGAGGGCCCGGAGGGGCCCCCGACTACCCTTGACCCGTCATGTCTGATGCCGATCCCCCCGTCGCCGGACGATGGTCCGCGAGCCCCCGGAGATCCGGTCGGCCCCGGGCGCGCCGGCGGGACTTCAAGCACGCCAAGCCGACCCCGCGGGCTCGCAGGGCTGTGCGCGGCGTGGCGGTGCTGGTGGTGCTCGGCCTCGTGGCGGTGGTCGGCGCCGCCGGATACGGCTGGTACCGGTACAACCAGATCAAGCGGGCCGATCTGACCCTCGACTCCGCCTCGGGCTCGGTGCAGAACATCCTCATCGTGGGCTCCGACAGTCGGGCCTCGGTGAGCAGGAACGATGCCGACGCGTCGGCGTTCCTGAACGCCCCCGGTGCCGAGGGCGCCGGCCAGAGGTCCGACACGATCATGGTCGCCCGCGTCGACCCCAAGGCGAAGACCGTCGATCTGCTCTCGTTCCCGCGCGACCTCTGGATCCCCATCGCCCCGTCCGGCGAGCCCGAGCGGATCAACACCGCCTTCGCCGACGGGAAGGACCCCCGTGACGGCGCCCAGCGGCTGATCGACACCATCAAGTTGAACTTCGGCATCAGGATCAACCACTACGTGCAGCTCAACTTCAAGAGCTTCAAGGGCGTCGTCGACGCCATCGACGGCGTGCCCATGTACTTCGATCGAGCCGTCCGCGACACCAACACCGGTCTCTACCAGTACGAGCTCGGATGCGTCACCCTCGATGGTGAGCAGGGGCTGGCCTACGCCCGGTCCCGCCACCTCGAGTACATGAACTCGAAGAAGCAGTGGATCGACGATCCCACCGGCGATCTCGGACGCATCAACCGTCAGACCTTCTTCCTGCGCACGGTGCTCGACAAGGCGCAGGCCAAGTTCGGGTCCCTCGACGTCAAGGCCATCAACGGCATCCTGTCGTCCACCGCCGACAACCTGCTGCTCGACAAGGGCTTCGGGGTGGGCCAGCTGGTCAGCCTGGCCCGATCCTTCAAGGGCTTCAGCGGCGATCAGATCGTGTCGCACGCACTTCCCGTCTACCCCGACATGACCAGCGGTGGCGCCAGCATCCTGCGCGTCGACCAGCTCAACGCCGAGAACGCCCTCAACGTGTTCCGCGGTCTCCCCCCGGGTTCGGTGATCCCGGCCTCGGTGCCCCTCGGGGTCAGCGGGGCCACCGGGGTGACTGGCCAGTCGGCGACCGTCATCACCCGGCTCGGCGCGCTCGGCTATCGGGCCACGGCCGTCGGCGACATCGCCAAGCAGTCCCGCACCACGGTCCGCTACGCCCCCGGCTACCGCGCCCATGCCGATCTCGTGGCCCGCCAGCTGGCCGCTGGAGCCGATCTCAAGGAGGACAGCTCCCTGGCGAAGTCGCGCACCCCGGTGCTGCTGGTCGTCGGGCAGGACTACACCGATGCCCTCGACAAGCCGGCGCCCACCACCACGACCGTGGCTCCCTCCACCACGGTGGGCCCGAGCGGATCGGCGGCACCGAGTTCCACCACCTCGACCACCGCCGCGCCTCGTCCCGGCGAGGCCACGGGTCTGGTCGGGGTGCTGGTGGGCAAGCCGCCCGACGGCACCGTCTGCCGCTGATCGATGCTGCTGCACGAACTCATCGAGGGCCGCGCCGCGGTGGAACCCGACGCTCCGGCCCTGATCGACGGCGATCAGTCACTCACCTTCGCCGACCTGCATGAACGCATCCGGCAGGCCATCGCCGTGCTCGACGGCATCGGCTCCTCCGGCGATCGGGTGGCGGTGATCGGTCCCAACCACCTCGGCTGGGCCGACCTCTACTACGCCGCACCGGCAGCGGATCGGGTGCTGGTGCCGCTCAACCACCGGCTCGCCGCCGCCGAGATCACGGAGCTCATCGATCGCAGCGGCGCCCGTGTGGTCATCGGTGATCGTGCGCAGCTCGACCGCCTCACCGCGGTGGCGCTGCCGATGCTCGACTGGGGTGAGTGGGACACGGCGCGCGAGGCGGCGGTGCCCGCCGCTCCGCTGGCCACCGACGACTCCGCGATGGCCTGGCTGCTGTTCACCAGTGGTACCACGGCGGCTCCCAAGGGGGCCATGCTCACCCATCGGAGCCTGCTCGCCGCCGTCGCCGCCAGCACCGCGGCCCGGCCGGTCGAGTCCGACGACGTCTATGTGTTCCCGTTCCCGCTCTGTCACGTGGCGGGCTACAACCTCGTGCACCGACATGCTGCAGGCCGTCCGGTGGTGCTGGTCGACCGCTTCGAACCGGTCACGTTCTGCGCCGCCGTGGAGCGCCACCGGGTGACCTCCACCTCGCTGGCGGCCACGATGCTCGCTGCGCTGCTGGATCATCTCGATGATCATCCCGAGGATGTGGCGTCCCTCGCCTCCCTGCGCGCCATCGCCTACGGGGCATCCCCGATGTCGGCGACGCTGCTGCGCCGCGCCCATGCGCTGCTGGGCGTCGACTTCGCCCAGGGCTACGGGATGACCGAGCTCTCCGGCAACGCCGTGTTCCTCGACGCCGAGGCGCATCGTCGTGGACTCACCGAGCAGCCCGAGGTGCTGCGCGCCGCAGGGCGACCCGCACCCGGGGTCGAGGTGCGTCTGGCGGAGGACGGCGAGATCCTCGTGCGGGCCCCGCAGGTCATGGCCGGCTACTGGAACGATCCCGACGCCACTGCGGCTGCCGTGGTCGACGGGTGGCTCCACACCGGCGACATCGGGCGCTTCGACGACCACGGCCATCTGTACGTCGTCGATCGCAGCAAGGACATCATCATCACCGGCGGCGAGAACGTCTCGTCCCGGGAGGTCGAGGATGTGCTCATCGCCGCCGACGGTGTCGATCGCGTCGCCGTGGTGGCGGTTCCCGATCCGCGCTGGGGGGAGATGGTGGTGGCGGTCGTCGTGGCCGGCGACCGATCGGCCTTCGACGAGGCGGCCATGCTCGCCCACGCCCGCACCCAGCTCGCCGGGTTCAAGATCCCCAAGCGGGTGGTGCTGGTGGACGAACTGCCGGTGAACGCATCGGGCAAGGTGCGCAAGCACGACCTGCGGGCGCTGGTTCGTGATCGTCTGGTGCCCTCGGGGCGATTCGAACGCCCGCACACGCCTCCGGAGGGCGATGCTCTATCCCCTGAGCTACGAGGGCAGGGGAGGACAGACTAGCCGTCGCGGGTCATGGTGCCGTCAGGCGGTGCTCACGGACCCGTTCGCCGCTCCCGGGCCGATCACTCAGGCGGTCACGATCTCCCGGCCGAAGGGCCACAGCGACAGCGTCGACAGCTTGAAGGCCTGGATGCCGAAGGGGATGCCGATGATGGTGAGGCAGAGCAGGACGCCGGCGACCAGATGGGCGAGGAAGATCATCCAGCCCACCGTGATCAGCCACAGGATGTTGAACCCCGCCTCGAGGCAGCCTCCGGATCCGACGCGCATGGTGGTGCGACCGAAGGGCCAGAGCGCGAGTCCGGCGAGCTTGAACGACTGGATGCCGAAGGGGATGCCGATGATGGTGATGCACATCAGCAGTCCGCCGAGCAGATAGCTGATGCTGAGTGACAAGCCCGCGATGACCAGCCAGAGAAGATTGCCGATGGTCCTCACCGGTGATCGATGCCCACCGAGGAGAGTTTCGAACGGAAGTCCGCGTAGCCCCGATCGAGGAGATCGACGCCGTGGATGAGGCTCTCGCCCTCGGCCGCCGCGGCGGCGATCACGTAGGAGAAGCCCGCTCGCAGATCGGGAACCACGAGTTCGGCGCCGTGGAGTCGGGTGGGGCCGACCACCACCGCCGAGTGGCGATGGTTGGCGGCGCCGAACCGGCAGCGGGTCGGACCGAGGCATTCGGTGAACACCTGGATCTGGGCGCCGAGACTGCGCAGGGCCTCGGTGTAGCCGAGGCGGTCCTCGTAGACGGTCTCATGGATGACGCTGACCCCGTCGGCCTGGGTGAGGGCGGTCACGAACGGTGACTGCCAGTCGGTCATGAACCCGGGGTGGACATCGGTCTCGAGGGCCAGGGGGCGCAGCATGGGTCGGGCCCGGCGGAACGCGATCGTGTCGCCGTCGGCGTCGATGGTGAAGTCGCCGCCGGCTCGGCGGAACACGTTGAGGAAGGTGGCCAGTTCCTGCTGCTGCACACCGGTGACGGTGATGACACCACCGGTGGCCAGCGCCAGGGATGCCCAGGACGCCGCCTCGAGACGATCCCCGATCACCCGGTGCTCGAATCCGCCGAGCTCATCGACCCCGGTGACCCGGATGGTGCGGTTCGGTTCGACGGAGATGAGCGCGCCCATCTTCTGCAGGACGCTGATGAGGTCGAGGATCTCGGGTTCGATGGCGGCGTTGGCCAGCTCGGAGTCGCCCTCGGCGAGCACGGCGGCGAACAGGAACTGCTCGGTGGCGCCGACGCTGGGGAAGGGCAGTTCGATGCGGGCGCCGCGCATGGTGTCGACACGGAGCTCGACGACGTCATCGTGATGGTCGTCGCGGGCACCGAAGGAACGGAGCACGCTGAGATGGAAGTCCACGGGGCGAGGGCCGATGGAGCAGCCCCCGGGTGCGGCGACCACGGCGTGGCCGGTGCGATGCAGCGACACCGCGGTGGTGAGCACCGGGATGCGGCTGGCGTTGTGCAGGCGCATGACATCCTGCTCGGGCAGGGCGGTGAACGAATGCGCCGTGATGGTGACTGATTCGGCGTCGCGCTCGACGGAGCCACCGGCGATGCGGATCAGCTCGTCGACGATGTCGATGTCGGTGATCTCGGCGATGTTGGTGAGGCGGCAGGGCTCCGTGGTGAGCAGCGCCGCCACCATCGCCTTGGGCAGCGCGTTCTTGGAACCGCGGATGGCGATCCGCCCCTCGACGGGGATGCCGCCGCGCACGGTGATCGTGTCGGAGGGTGCGATGCTCTCGGATCGGACGGGGCCATCGGCGGCGGCAGACATGTGAGGGTGATGCTAGGCGGGCGGGCTGTGACGGAACGAGCCCCGGCCCTCCCGCGGGCGGAAGGTAGGGTGCGAAGGCCCGTCCGCCGTGCCATCCCATCGGAGTCCTCCTTCCGTGATCCGCGATGACCTCGCCGCCTCACTCCTGAACTGCCTCTCGGTGCTCGAGATCCAGCCGCTGCCCGCATCGGTGCAGCTGGAGCGCCCGGCGCGACGAGAGCATGGGGACTGGTCCTCGAACATCGCGCTGGTGGCGGCCAAGGCGGCCGGATGGAACCCCCGGGAGCTCGCCGGCCGCATCGCCGAGATCCTCTCGGCCGATCCGCCCGCCCACGTCACCGCCGTCGAGGTGGCCGGGCCCGGGTTCGTGAACTTCCGACTCGCCGACTCCTGGCTCCACGACGTCCTGGGCGAGGTGCTCGATGCCGGGGTGGAGGGCTACGCCACCTCCACGGTGGGTGTCGGCACCCGCGTGCTGGTGGAGTTCGTCAGCGCCAATCCCACCGGACCGCTCCATGCCGGCCATGGTCGCGGTGCGGCCTTCGGTGATTCGCTCGCCCGCATCCTCACCCGTTGCGGGTACGAGGTCTCCCGCGAGAACTATCTCAACGACCGCGGCACCCAGATGCAGCTGTTCGTGGCCTCGCTGGCCGCCCGTCAGCGCGGCGAGGAGATCCCCGAGGGCGGGTACCAGGGTCAGTACATCGTGGACTGGGCCGCCGAGATCCCCGAGGGGGCCGATCTCATGGAATGGGGTGAGGCCCGAGCGGTGGCCGATCACCGCGAGACCCTCACCCGCATGAACGTCGAGTTCGACTCCTGGTTCAGCGAGCGCTCCATGGTCGAGTCCGGGGCCATCGCCTCCACCCTCGATGATCTGCGGGCCCGCGGTGTGGTCGAGGACCACGACGGTGCGGTGTGGCTCCGATCGACCGATCACGGGGACGACAAGGACCGCGTGCTCATCAAGAGCGACGGTGAGTTCACCTACCTGCTGCCCGACATCGCCTACCACCGCGACAAGTTCGCCCGTGGCTACGACCTGCTCATCGATGTGTGGGGCGCCGACCATCATGGCTACGTCCCCCGCATGAAGGCGGCCATGCAGTCGCTCGGTCATGACCCCGCCGAGCTCGAATGCGTCATCATCCAGCTGGTCAACCTTCTCAAGGGTGGCGAACCCGTGCGGTTCTCCAAGCGGGCCGGCGACATCGTCGAACTCTCCGAGGTGCTCGACGAGGTCGGGGCCGACTCCGCCCGGCTCACCTATCTGCTCCAGTCGGTCGACTCCACCCAGACCTTCGACTACGACGTGGTCCGGAGCCGGGCCATGGACAATCCGGTGTTCTACGTGCAGATGGCCTACGCCCGCATCCGGTCCATCCAGCGGGTGGCCGACGAGCGCGGCGTGCAGCGAGAGACGCAGGTCGATCGCTCGCTGCTGGTGCACGAACGCGAGCTCGACATCCTGCGCACCCTGTCGGAGCTCCCCGACACGGTGCGGGCGGCCGCAGCCGATCGCGCTCCCCATCGCATCACCACCTGGGTGCGCGAACTGGCCGGCACCGTCCACGGCTTCTACCACGACTGCTACGTGATGGGCGATGGCGTCCCCGCCGAACTGACCCAGGCGCGCCTGCAGCTGGTCGAGGCCGCATCGGTGGGACTCGCCATCGGTCTCGATCTCCTCGGCGTGAGCGCGCCCGACCAGATGTGACCCGGCCATGAGTCCGCTCGAGTTCTCCCTGCTGCCCGACACGGCGACGATCGGTGCCGATGGCCAGTTGGTCATCGGGGGCTGCGACACCCTCGAGCTGGCTCGGCGGTTCGGCACTCCGTTGTACGTCTACGACGAGACCCATCTGCGGGCGCGCTGCCGCGAGGCGGTGGCGGCGTTCGGTCCCGGCGTGAACTTCGCCACCAAGTCCTTCCTGTGTGTGGCCATGGCCCGACTGGCCGCCGAGGAGGGCTGCAACCTCGACGTCTCGACCGCCGGCGAGTACCACGTGGCCCGGGCCGCCGGGGTGGCGGCGGATCGCCTCGTGCTGCACGGCAACAACAAGAGTTCCGAGGAGCTGCGCCGGGCCATCGCCGAGGGCGTGGGCCGCATCATCGTGGACTCCTTCGACGAACTCGATCGCATCGAGGCGCTGGTGGCCGAGGGGCTCCCGGTGGCCCGGGTGCTCATCCGGGTCACCCCCGGGGTCGAGGCCCACACCCATGAGTTCGTGCGCACCGGCCAGGACGACTCCAAGTTCGGCTTCGGACTGGCCAGCGGTCTCGCCGAGGCGGCGGTGACCCGAGCGGCGGCATCGCCGGCCATCGACCTGCTCGGCATCCACGCCCATATCGGTTCCCAGGTCTTCGAATCCCGCTTCTTCGAGATGGCCGTCGAGGTGCTGGCTCCGTTCCTCCAGCGCTTCGATCTGCCGGAGTTCTCCGTCGGTGGCGGTCTCGGGGTCGCCTACGTGAACGGTGAGAGGGCTCCGTCCATCACCGAATGGGCCGGGGCCGTGCACCGGGCCTGTGCCGCCGCCGGCATCACCGCCCGGGTCACCGCCGAGCCCGGTCGATCACTGGTGGCGCAGGCGGCGGTCACCCTCTACGAGGTGGGCACCATCAAGGACATCCCCGACATCCGCACCTATGTGTCGGTCGACGGCGGCATGAGCGACAACCTGCGGCCCATGCTCTACGGCAGTCGCTACGAGGCCTTCCTCCCCCGTGAGGTGGCCGCCGATCGCCCACGCGTCATCAGCCTCGTCGGCAAGCACTGCGAGTCGGGGGATCTGCTCATCCGTGAT
Organism: Acidobacteriota bacterium; assembly: GCA_018969405.1. Classification (GTDB taxonomy): domain Bacteria; phylum Actinomycetota; class Acidimicrobiia; order Acidimicrobiales; family Acidimicrobilacustridaceae; genus Acidimicrobilacustris. The sequence goes on along the minus strand of JAGWYK010000017.1, from coordinate 5,287 downwards.
GCCCTCGTCCCGGCTGATCTGCGCGTCGGCGACATCCTCGCCACACCGGTCACCGGTGCCTACGGCCATTCGCTCAGTTCCAACTACAACAAGGTCCCGCGACCGGCGGTGGTCTTCGTCGCCGATGGTGAGGCCCGCCTCGTCGTGCGGCGCGAGACCCTCGACGATCTCCTCAGCCTCGATCTGGGCTGAGCGCACCACCGATGGGGGCCGTCGACATCGGGACGACCGTGGTGGTCGTGCTCCTGGCCGCCACCGTGCAGAGCACCACCGGTTTCGGGTTCTCGTTGCTGGCGGTGCCGCTGCTGTCGCTGGCCATCCCCACCGAGCTCGCGGTGGTCGTCGCCGCCACCCTCGGCACCCTCACCAGTTCGGCCCAGGCCATCGGTGAGCGCGCCCACGGTGACCGTCCGACGATCCTGCGCATGCTGGTCGGCGCTGCGGTCGGGGCGCCGTTCGGTCTGCTGGTGCTGACGGTGGCCTCGAACCGTCAGCTCAAGTTCGGACTCGCGGCGGTGATCTTCGCCTTCCTCATCATCAATCTCCGTGGCATCACCATCCGACGCGGCTCCCGTGCGGTCGATCTCGTCGCCGGTGTGGTGAGCGGCGTGCTCAACACCTCGTTGTCCACCAACGGCCCCCCGCTGGTCATGGCCCTGCATGCCCGCCATCTGGCCCCGAGGGTCTTCCGGGGAACGATCTCGGCGGTGTTCGCCGGCACTGGCGTCATCACCCTCGGGCTCTTCCTCGCCAGTGGCCGCTTCACCACCGACGCCCGCGAACTGCTGATGGTGGCGGTGCCCACCATGGTGATCGGCTATCTCATCGGCTCCCGGATCCGACCGCACATCGATCCGCCCCGGTTCCGTCAGGCGGTCATGGCCCTGCTGGTGGCCACCGCGGCCGTCACCCTGATCGGGGCGCTGGTCGCCCACTGAGCATTCCGTTCGGAGCGCAGCGACGCGACCGGTAGCCTCGGCCCGTGAACGATTCGCCGGTGCGGGTCGGCCTGCTCGGATGCGGCACGGTCGGCTCGGCCCTCATCTCCCTCCTGCAGCGCCAGCACGACGCCATCGCGGCGCGCACCGGCCTCGACATCGCCGTCACCCGGGTGGCGGTCCGCGACCTCTCCCGTCCCCGTGACCCAGGTCTTCCGGCGGAGGCCTTCACCGACGATCCTGCTGCGGTCGTGGCCGATCCCGACATCGATCTCGTCGTCGAGGTCATGGGCGGCATCGAACCGGCCGGGGCACTGGTGCAGGCCGCCCTCGCCGCCGGCAGGCCGGTGATCACCGCCAACAAGGCCCTGCTCGCCGAGCACGGTGCCGAGTTGTTCGCCCTCGCCGATCGGGCCGGTGTCGACCTGCTCTTCGAGGCGGCCGTCGCCGGGGGCATCCCGTTCATCCGGCCGCTGCGCGAATCGCTGCTCGGTGAACCGGTGCGTCGGGTCATGGGCATCATGAACGGCACCACCAACTACATCCTCACCCGCATGACCGAGGCCGGGGCGGACTACGCCGAGGCCCTCGCCGAGGCACAGGCCCTCGGGTTTGCGGAGGCTGATCCCACCGCGGATGTGGGCGGGTTCGACGCTGGCGCCAAGATCGCCATCGTGGCCTCCATCGCCTTCGGCTGCGAGATCACCGCGTCCATGGTCGACGTCGAGGGGATCACCGCCATCTCGGCCGACGACATCGCCTTCGCGTCGCGCAGCGGTCATGTCATCAAACTGCTGGCGGTCGCCGAGCGCGTCGAGACCTCCTCGGGCCCGCAGGTCTCCGCCGCGGTGCATCCGGTGCTGGTCCCCGTGCATCATCCGCTCGCCTCGGTTCGTGAGAGCTTCAACGCCGTGTTCGTGGAGGGCGATGCGGTGGGCGAGCTGATGTTCTACGGCCGCGGTGCCGGTGGGGACCCCACCGCCAGTGCGGTCCTGGGCGATCTCATCGACGCTGCGGTGAATCTCCGTCGGGGCGCCCATGCTTCGATCGGTGCGCTCGCCCCGGCCCGCTTGCGTCCTGCCGCCGATGCCGCCTCGGCGCAGTATCTGAGTCTGGTCGCCGTCGATCGCCCCGGGGTGCTCGCCGCCATCGCCAGCGTGCTCGGCGACAACGGCATCTCCATCGCGTCCATGTCGCAGTCGGGTCCCGACTCCGAGCTCGGTGGTGGTCTTGCGGAGGACGAGGCGCGCATCGATCTCATCACCCATCGCACGGGACGCCGGCAGCTCGACGCCACGTTGGCGGCGCTGCGCTCGCTCGACGCCGTGCGGCGCGTCGGCAGCGTGGTGCGGGTGCTGAGCGACGAGGACGACGACGTATGAGTCCCATCTCCTATGTCAGCACTCGAGGGCAGGCTCCCGAGCTGGGTTTCGCCGATGTCCTGCTCGCCGGTCTCGCCCGCGATGGAGGTCTCTACGTCCCTGATCGTTGGCCCTCGCTCACCGTCGGTGCCCTCGAGCGGTTCGCCACCCTGCCCTACCACGAGGTCGCCGTCGAGGTCATGTGGCCCTTCGTCGAGGGCTCCATCGATCGCGAGTCCTTCACCGCTGCGGTCGCCGACTCGTATGCCACCTTCGACACCGACGAGGTGGTGCCCCTCACGGATCTGGGCGACGGCATCTGGCTGGCCGAGCTTTTCCACGGGCCCACCCTGGCGTTCAAGGACATCGCACTGCAGCTGGTCGGTCGGCTCTTCGACCACGAGCTGTCCCGTCGGGGCGAGAAGGTGACCGTGGTCGGCGCCACCTCGGGCGACACCGGTTCGGCGGCCATCGAGGCGCTGCGCGACCGAGAGTCCGCCGAGGTGTTCATCCTGCATCCGGCCGGTCGCGTGTCCGATGTGCAGCGTCGCCAGATGACCACCGTCGACGCTCCCAATGTGCACAACATCGCGGTCGAGGGCACCTTCGACGACTGTCAGGATCTCGTGAAGGCCCTGTTCGCCGACGACACGTTCCGCGACACCCGCAACCTCTCGGCGGTCAACTCCATCAACTGGGCCCGTGTCATGGCCCAGATCGTCTACTACGTCACCACCACCTGTCGGCTCGGTGGGGGAGCGGGCCGACCGGTCGCCTTCTCGGTGCCGACCGGGAACTTCGGCAACGTGTTCGCCGGCTACGGCGCCCAGCGCATGGGCACGCCCATCTCTCAGTTCATCGTGGCGTCCAATCGCAACGACATCCTCACCCAGTTCCTCACCACCGGAACCATGACCATCGGCGAGGTGCACCCCACGCTCAGTCCGAGCATGGACATCCAGGTCTCGTCGAACCTCGAGCGTCTGCTGTTCGAGATCCATGGACGCGACGGGCTCGCCATCGCCGAGATGATGGCCCGGTTCCGGGCCGAGGGCACGGTGTCGGTGGAGTCCGGGCGTCTCGATCTGCTCGCCGAGCACTGGAGTGCGGCCCGTGTCGACGACACCCGCACCGCCGCCACCATCGCCGCGGTGTACGAACAGCGCGGTGTGCTCATCGATCCGCACACGGCGGTGGGTCTGGCCGCCGCCCTCGACCTGCGGGCCGATCCGTCGGTGCCCATGGTCGTGCTCGGCACCGCCCATCCGGCCAAGTTCCCCGCCGCGGTGGAGGCCGCCTCCGGCGTGCACCCGCAACTGCCGGCCCGTCTGGCCGATCTGTTCGATCGGACCGAACACCTCACCACCGTGGCCAACGACTATCTGGCGGTCCGGGGCCTCATCGAGGCCACCCTCGACGGCGCCCGCTGAGCCATGACGAACGGAAATGCGCCACACTGATGCCATGAAGTACATCGTCTGCGTCCCCGATGGCTGTGCCGATGAGCCGCTCGCCGAACTCGGCGGTCGCACGCCCCTGCAGGCGGCGCACACCCCGACCATCGATCGCCTCGCGGCGCGCTCCATTCTCGGTCGGGCCGCCGTCATCCCGGCGGGCATGCCACCCGGCTCGGATGTCGGCAACATGTCGATCTTCGGCTACGACCCCGCCGTGTACCACACCGGTCGCGCCCCCATCGAGGCGGCTGCGCTCGGTCTGCGGCTGCGACCCGATCAGGTCGCCTACCGCTGCAACCTCTCCACCGTGGGGGCCGACGGCACCATGGTCGACTTCGCCGGTGGACATCCCTCCACCGTCGACGCGGCCGCCGCCATCGCCACCCTGCAGTCCGAACTGGGGGGCGACGGCGTCGAGTTCCATGCCGGGGTGCAGTACCGCCACATCATGGTCGCCCCGGCGGACTGGGCCGAGGCCGAATGCGCTCCGCCCCACGACCTCACCGGTCAGCCCGCGGTCTGGCCCACGGGGGCGGCGGCTCCTCAGCTGCAGCGGCTCATGGATGCCTCCCGAGATGTGCTCGCCGACTCCGGTCTCGACGCCAACCAGATCTGGCTGTGGGGGCAGGGGTTCCAGCCCCAGATGCCGGCGTTCCGCTCCACCTACGGGGTCGAGGCCGGTCTCGTCACCGCCGTGGACCTGGTCCGCGGACTCGGGGTGCTGACCGAGATCGAGATCGTCGACCTGGCCACCGCCACCGGTTGGTACGACACCGACTACGAGGGCAAGCGCGACTGCGCGCTGCGCACCCTCGATGACGGTGCCGACCTGTTCATCATCCATGTCGAGGCCACCGACGAGGCCGGTCACGCCGGGAACGTCGAGGAGAAGGTGCGCGCCCTCGAGAACTGGGATGCCCGCATCCTCGCCGAACTGCTCCCGGCCCTCGACGACATGGGGCCATGGCGACTGCTGATGCTCCCCGATCACGCCACGCCCTTGGCCACCCGCACCCACACTTCCGATCCCGTCCCGTTCCTGCTGGCCGACTCGGCGGTGGACGGCCCCGGGGGGATCTACACCGAGGCCGGTGTGGCATCGGCGCCGATCGTGGCGGGTCACGACCTCATGGGACGTTTGCTCTCCCCGGCCTAGATCCCTACGCTGCCCACGTCGATCACCGGGTCCGGCCCAGCGATCGTCTCCCCGCCGACCGGCGGATCCCGGAGCAGTGTGCTCCGGTGCACTCCCTGCCCCGCTCAACCTGCATCCCTGCGGCGACCGCTCGGGGAGCCCCGGCCGACGCTCCCGTCCGCCGACCCATCGCCATCACCCCGGAGGTCCTCCCATGGCCGATCAACTCGAACGTTCGATGCTCGAGGCCAAGGAGCGCGACGAACTCGTCTCCATCGCCAAGGCCCTCGGGGGCAAGCCGGCCGCCCGGGCCAAGAAGGCGACCGTCATCGATCTGATCCTGGAACTCGCCGGTGTCACCACGGCCGCCGATGAGGCGCCGGAGGCGGCTGATGC
>JAGWYK010000016.1 GCA_018969405.1 Acidobacteriota bacterium | reverse complement strand
TGCTGATCCCGTCACCTCGATCCAGGTCTCGGTGCGGCCGCGAACAGGCGGAAGAACCTAGGTCGGTCCCGAGTTCCGTCACCCCCCGCTGGTAGAATTCCGAAGGTCGCGATGCGGGTTCCGACCCACTGCTCCGACCGCGATCGGCCGGCCGACAACCCCCCGATCACCACGCGATCAGCACGCGAACACCAGCACGCGAACACCAGCAGCACACCGACGATCCGATCCACGGATCGTTCCCGTTCCAGAGGGGAAACTCGAGGCAGTGGCCCAAACCACCGGAGACTACGGAGCCAAGGACATCACCGTCCTCGAGGGCCTCGAGGCAGTGCGCAAACGACCGGGCATGTACATCGGCTCCACCGGTCCGGCCGGTCTGCACCATCTCGTCTACGAGGTGGTCGACAACTCGGTGGACGAGGCCATGGCCGGCCATGCCACCCACATCGAGATCAACCTCCTGCCCGACGGAGGCTGTGAGGTCATCGACGACGGTCGCGGCATCCCGGTCGACAAGCATCCCGATCCCAAGATGAAGGGCCTCACCGCCGCCGAGGTGGTGCTCACCGTGCTCCATGCCGGCGGCAAGTTCGGCGGGGGCGGCTACAAGGTCTCCGGCGGTCTGCACGGGGTGGGCATCTCGGTGGTGAACGCCCTGTCCACCCGGGTCGAGGTCGACATCGATCGTGACGGCAACCGCCACTCCATGTCGTTCGTCAACGGCGGCAAGATCGAGAAGAACCTCACCGTCACCGGCAAGGCGCCCAAGGGCCGCACGGGCACCACCACCCGGTTCTGGCCCGATCCCACCATCTTCGACGAGACCACCTTCCGGGCCCAGACCCTGCTCGAGCGTTTCCAGATGATGGCGTTCCTCAACAAGGGCCTCGAGATCCGTTTCCAGGACCAGCGTCCTGATGCCACCTCCAACCAGCCGGTGGTGTTCAAGTACGCCGGCGGCATCATCGACTTCGTCTCCCACCTCAACGCCTCCAAGGAACCGCTGTTCAAGAAGGTCGGCTACATCGAGCAGATCGAACAGGACCAGGAGGTCGAGATCGCCTTCCAGTGGAACACCGGCTTCAACGCCGATGGTCTCCACAGCTTCGCCAACGGCATCGCCACCATCGAGGGCGGCATGCACGAGGAGGGGTTCAAGAAGTCACTCACCAACGTGGCCAACAAGTACGCCCGGGCCAAGGGTCTGCTGAAGGAGAAGGAGGACAACCTCCAGGGCGAGGACATCCGCGAAGGCCTCACCGCCATCATCTCGGTGCGCCTGCGCGAACCGCAGTTCGAGGGTCAGACCAAGGGCAAGCTCGGCAACGTCTCCATGCGGTCACTGGTCGAGAAGGCCACCAACGACCGTCTCAACGACTGGTTCGAGGAGAACCCCACCGAGGCCCGCAAGGTCATCACCAAGGCGCTGCTCGCCGCCCGCGCCCGATTGGCCGCCCGCAGCGCCCGCGACGCCACCCGTCGCAAGTCGGCGCTCGAGGGCGCGGGCATGCCCGACAAGCTCAAGGACTGCTCCAGCCGCGATCCGGGTGAGTGCGAGCTGTTCATCGTCGAGGGTGACTCGGCGGGTGGCTCTGCGGTGGCGGCACGCGATCCGCGCACCCAGGCGGTGCTGCCCATCCGCGGCAAGATCCTCAACGTCGAGCGGGCCCGGCTCGACAAGATCCTCAAGAACAACGAGATCCAGACCCTCATCTCGGCCATCGGCGCCGGTGTGGGCGAGGAGTTCGACGTCGCGAAGATCCGCTACAACAAGATCGTGCTCATGTGCGACGCCGATGTCGACGGCTCGCACATCCGCACTCTGCTGCTCACGTTCTTCTTCCGGCACATGCGCGAGCTCGTCGAGAAGGAGCATGTGTACATCGCCCAGCCGCCGCTGTACTCCACCGTGGTCGGCAAGGAGAAGATCTACCTGAAGGACGATGTGGCCAAGGCGGCGTTCCTCGCCGAGCATCCGAACCACAAGAAGGAGTTCCAGCGCCTCAAGGGTCTCGGCGAGATGGACTACGACGAACTGGGCGAGACCACCATGGACGCCACCAAGCGCACGCTGCTGCAGGTGTCGGTCGAGCAGATGTCGATCGCCGACGAGGTGTTCTCGGTGCTCATGGGCGACGACGTCGAGAGCCGCAAGCACTTCATCCAGACCAATGCAAAGGACGTGCGTTTCCTCGACATCTGAGGACGCACCGGAGACGAACGACGACCATGAGCGACGACACCCCGACCAGCAGCGGCACCTCCGGCGACGGTCCCCCCGAGGACGGTCCCCCGGCCGAGGGCGCCGTCGCCACCTTCGGATCCATCGAGCCCATCGAGATCCAGGAGGAGATGGAGCGCTCCTTCCTCGACTACGCCATGTCGGTCATCGTGTCGCGCGCCCTCCCCGACGCCCGCGACGGCCTGAAGCCGGTGCATCGCCGCATCCTCTGGGGCATGTACGACCTGCGCGCCCTGCCCGATCGGCCCACCATGAAATGCGCCCGCGTCACCGGTGAGGTCATGGGCAAGTACCACCCGCACGGCGACTCCGCCATCTACGACGCGCTGGTCCGCATGGGCCAGTCGTTCAGCCTCCGGCATCCGCTCATCCATCCGAAGGGCAACTTCGGCTCCCTCGACGAACCGCCGGCCGCCGCCCGCTACACCGAGTGCCGCCTCGCCGCCATGGCCCTCGACATGCTCGCCGACATCGACGAGAACACCGTCGACTTCGTCGACAACTACTCGGGCGAGTTCCAGGAACCCACGGTGCTGCCCAGTCGGTTCCCCAACCTGCTGGTCAACGGATCGCAGGGGATCGCGGTGGGCATGGCCACCAACATCCCGCCCCACAACCTCGGTGAGGTCATCGACGCGGTCAACCATCTGATGGTGAACCCCGAGGCCACCCCGGACGATCTCATGCAGTTCGTCAAGGGTCCCGACTTCCCGACCGGGGCGCTCATCATGGGCCGGCAGGGGATCATCGACGCCTATCGGACCGGGCGCGGCTCGATCAAGCTGCGCGGGAAGGCCGAGATCGAGGAGGGGGCGCGCACCAGCCACATCATCATCACCGAGCTGCCCTACCAGGTCAGTCCCAACCAGTTCATCGTGAAGGTCAAGGAACTCGTCGACAACCGTGAGCTCGACGGGATCGCCGAGCTCAACGACGAATCCGCCAAGGGCGAGATGCGGCTCGTGCTGCGGCTCAAGCGCGACGCCCCGGCGCTGGTCATCCTCAACAACCTCTACAAGCGCACGCCGCTGCAGACGAACTTCTCGGTGAACACCGTGGCCCTCGTCGACGGTGTCCCCCGCACCCTCAACCTGCGTGATGCGCTCCTCGCCTACATCGACCATCAGGTCGAGGTCATCACCCGCCGCTCGCAGTACCGCCTCGACGAGGCGCAGCGCCGCGCCCACATCGTCGAGGGTCTGCTCAAGGCCCTCGATCTGATCGACGAGATCATCGCCGCCATCCGGGCCAGCGAGGACAAGGCCGCCGCCCGCGAGGCGCTCATGGCCGCCCCGTTCGAGTTCTCCACCGAGCAGGCCGAGCACATCCTCGACATGCAGCTGTCGCGTCTCACCCGGCTCGGCCGCTCGCAGCTCGAGGAGGAGATGGCCAAGCTCCGCGAGACCATCGCCGAGCTCGAGCTCATCCTCTCCGACGAGGGCAGGAAGCGCGCCGTCATCGCCGATGAGCTCGGCGAGATCAAGAAGACCTACGGCCAGTCGCGGCGCAGTCAGATCTCCTTCGACGTGGGCGACCTCGACATCGAGGACCTCATCGACGACGAGGAACTCGTGGTCACCATGAGCGCCAAGGGCTACACCAAGACCGTGGCGGTCGATGCGTTCAAGGTCCAGGGACGCGGCGGCCGAGGGGTGGCGGGCACCAAGCTCAAGGACGAGGACTACGTCACCCACATCATCCACACCACCGCCCACGCCTATCTGCTGTTCTTCTCGAACCGCGGTCGGGTGTACCGCCTCAAGGCCCACGAGATCCCCATGAAGGACCGCACGGCCCGGGGCACGGCCATCGTCAACCTGCTCCCGCTGCAGCCGGGCGAGACCATCGAGGCCATCATCGACACCCGCGACTACGAGACCAACCGGTTCCTGTTCTTCGCCACCAAGAACGGTCAGGTCAAGAAGACCAAGTTCACCGAGTACGACTCCTCGCTGCGGGCCGGCATCATCGCCATCAACCTCAAGGAGGGCGACGAACTGGTCCGGGTCATCCCCACCAACGGTGGTGACGACATCTTCATGGTGTCGAAGGCCGGTATGACCATCCGGTTCTCCGAGGACGAGGTCCGCTCCATGGGTCGGGCCGCCGCCGGGGTGCGCGGCATGAAGATGAAGGCCGGCGACGAGGTCGTGTCCTGCGACGTCGCCCGCGATGACGCCGCCATCCTGCTCGTCACCGACGGCGGGTACGGCAAGCGCACCCAGCTCGACAAGTTCAACGCCCAGGGTCGCGGTGGTCAGGGCGTACGGGGCATCCGCATCACCGGTCGGAAGGGTTCCGTGGTCGCCGCCTTCATGGTCGGCATCGACGATGACATCTTCGTGATCAACAGCGGTGGCACCGTCATCCGGATGGCCGTCCGTGAGATCTCCTCCCAGGGTCGCGACGCCACCGGTGTGCGCGTCATGAATCTCGGGGCCGATGAGGTCGTGGCCTCGGTGGCCCCCGTGCTCGGTGGGGAGGACAGCGGCGACTGAGCCGCCGTCGCTCCCACCCTCCCGCATCCATCCCGCCGTCGACGACGGCGACATGAGGACAGGAGGGCCGCGCATGGGTGGTCCGATGCAGGATCGATCCGCCGGGGAACCCGCCAGCCGGGGCGGTGAGGACGGTCAGGCGCTGCCACTGCTGGCGGCGGTGGTGCTGCTGGCGATGCTGGGCTGTGCGGGCCTGGTGCGACTGGGCACCGCGCTGGCCGATCGGGCCCGGGCCCGCACCGCCGCCGATGCCGCAGCACTGGCCGGGGTGCGCGACGGCGAGGACATGGCCGCCCGGGTGGCCGCCGACGACCACGGCGAACTGCAGGCCTACGTCGCCCGTGACGGCCGGGTCGAGGTCACGGTGCGCGTCGGTGGCGCCACGGCCACCGCCCGGGCCGATCGTCGCTGGTGACTCCGTCGGTTTTCCCTCCAAGGACGGTCCTCCGGTAGGGTGACGGCCCGCTACGGGGCTATAGCTCAGTTGGTTAGAGCGCACCCCTGATAAGGGTGAGGTCGCTGGTTCGATTCCAGCTAGCCCCACGATGAGGATGATCCGTCGGGCCTTCGTAGCGATCGGCATGGCGGCGCTGGTCGCCGCCGCCGTCCGGCTCCGCGGATCGGGTGGGGTGCCGCCCCAGTCCGGTGGCTGGCGCGAGCTCTCCGGTCCCGAGCTCGACTGAGATGGCCCGCGTCGCCATCATCGGCGTCGGCGCGGTCGGCGCCCGCCTCGCCCGCCAGCTGGTGTCAACCGATGCCGATGAGGTCGTGCTGCGCGATGTTGATCGCGCCCGACTCGACATGGTGGCCCAGAGTCTCGGTGAGCGGGCCCGCATCGACACCGCCGAACTCACGGCGCCCATCGATGCCGACGTCGTGGTCCTGGCCGGTCGGGCCCGGGTGCATGCCGATCAGGCCGACGCGCTGCTGGCCGGTGGAGCGCCCATCGTGGCGGTCGGCGACGATCTCTCCGATGTCCGCGGCCTGCTCGCGCTCGACCGCCGGGCCCGTCAGTTGGGTACCACGGTGGTGGTGGGTGCCGGCTTCGCCCCCGGCCTCACCTGTGTGCTCGCCGCCCATGGGGCTCGGCGCTTCGATCTCGTGGAGGAGATCCACATCGCCAAGGCCGGCACCGGTGGACCCGCCTGCGCCCGTCAGCACCATCGATCGCTGGGTCGCGCCGCGGTCGACTGGCGCGACGGAGCCTGGGAGACCCGACCGGGGGGATCGGGTCGTGAGCTGTGCTGGTTCCCGGAGCCGATCGGGGCGCAGGACTGTTACCGCGCCGAACTGCCCGATCCGCTGCTGCTCGTGCCGGCCTTCGCCGGACTGCGGCGCGCCACCTCCCGGATGGCGGCCACCCGGCGCGACCGTCTCACCGCCCGCCTGCCCATGTTGTGGCCCACCCATCCCGAGGGCGGTCCCGGCGCGGTGCGCGTCGAGCTGCGCGGACAGCGCGATGGTGTGCGCGACACGCTGGTGCTCGGAGCCATGGATCGTCCGGCGGTCGCCGCCGGTGCGGTGGCGGCCGTCGCGGTGCGGTTCGCCATCGAGGGTCGGTTGCATCGCTCCGGTGCGGCCGGACTCGCCGAACTGGTCGATCCGCTGGCCTTCCTGCAGGACCTCGCCGCCCGCGGTGTCCGGGCCGCCACCTTCGACGGCGCGGTGGCGTCGCGTTCCGGGGGCTGAGCGCCACCTCGGTCCGCTGGGCCGGACGGACCTTTCCCGCCCCATGGCACCGACCTGACCGGTTTTGACGCGAGGGCACTCCTACAGTGCCCTCCCGGCCGACCGCCGGACCGACCGAACGGGAGCGTGCGAACGCTGAACAGGGTGGTGCGAGATGGGCCAGGACCGAGCTGCTCGGGAGCAGGAAGCCTCGACCATGGTGGAGCTCGCCGGTGGTGCGCTGGCCCTCGTCGACCGGGTGGTCGCCCACATCAGCGGGTCGTTCCCGGCCCATGTCGATCGCAACGAGCTCCGGCGGGCCGGCGCCCTGGGACTGGTCGAGGCCGCCCGGCGCTGGGATCCCGATCGGGGGGTGCCCTTCGAGGCCTACGCCGCCCTGCGCATCCGGGGCGCCGTGCTCGACGCGGTGCGGGCCGCCGACTGGCTGCCCCGACCGGTCCGGGCCATGGCCCGTCGCCTCGACGCCGCCGAACAGGCCCTGGTGGCGCGGCTCGGTCGCCGACCCGATGAGAGCGAACTCACCGAGCTGCTCGGGGTGGAGGTGGCCGAGATCCGACGGATCCGCGCCCTGGTGGCCCGGCTCGCCCCGATCGCCCTCGACGGTCCGGCGGCGGGGGCCGACGAGGACACCCGACTCGTCGACCTCGTCGCCGATGTCCGCGAGCACGAACCCGATGAACTGCTGGAACATCGCGAACTTCTCGGCTACCTCCACGATGCGGTCGATCTGCTGTCCGAGCGCCACCGGCGGGTCATCCTCGGCATCTTCTTCGACGGACGCACCTCGGTGGATCTCGCCGGCGAACTGGGTGTGACCGAATCGCGGGTCAGTCAACTGCGTTCCGAGGCCATCGCCCAGCTGCGCTGGGGCATCTCCTCGCAGTACGGCCGCAGCAGCGATCGGGGTTCGGAGCGTCGGGAGGACTACGCCGCGGCCATCGCCCGGGCCCGCCGGTGGGATCAGCGCTTCGACCGCGAGCGCGCCCTGGCCGACCAGCCGGTCAGCGAGAGCGCCTGATCGGCCCGGACCGCGGTTCGGATGTCGGCTCCGGCGTCGTCCCCCGGTCGGTGGCGGGATCAGGCCGGCGGACGCGGGCGTCGGTTGCGCAGGAACAGCGCCACGGCGCCACCGATGATGATGACCATCACGACCAGCAGCACCACCAGCCCCGAGTTGTGCGTGGCGCTGCCCTCCTCGGTGATGGGGGTCTGCTTCGGTGCCATCGTCACCGTCGGCCCACCGGCGGCCGAGGAGGTCGTGGAGCTGGGCGCGGTGGTCGCGGTCGGGGCGGCGGTGGCCTCCACCACGAGCTGGGGCGCCGGATGCTCCGGTTCGGGGCCACCCTCGGGGGTGGACTCGATCCAGGCCTCCTCGCCTCCGGGGCAGAGTTCGATGGTGGGGAACCGCACCGTGGAGCCCACCGGTTGGGCGAGCACGAGCGAGAAGGTGAAGGCCAGTTCCTCGGTGGCCGGCTGCGGGCCACCGGTCCAGGCGATCTCCTCGGCGCTGACCGCGCTGGTCCAGCCCTCGGGGTTCTGTGCCGCGATCCGGGTGGCCCCGGCCGGCATCTGCACCCGCAGGCCGGTGAGGTCGAGCGTGCCGCAGCCATGTTCGACGTTGAGGCGCACCGTGGTGACCTCGCCGGCGACGGTGCCCGTCGCCTCGACATGGGCCGAGGCCGGACCGGCGAGGCCGAGGAGGCCGATCAGCAGGGCGGCGGCGGTGAGCAGGGTGGTGCGGCGCAGCAGGGTCATGGGTCGGTCGTCGTCCTCGGTCGGGCCGGCACGGGCCGTCTCAGTGGATGGGTATCTGGAACTCGGTGCGCTGCTCGGAGAAGTCCCCGGTGCGTGCGACGAGCGTAATGGTCCAGGTGCCGACGATGGACAGCTCCGGGCCGGTGTAGATGAAGTGACCGGGGCCGGCCTTGGTGGTCTGGCGGGTGATGGTGGCCAGATCGGCCGAGGGCAGGGTGAACCCGATGGTCAGGGTGTTGGCCACGTCGATCGGTCGTCCCGCGGCATCTGCGTACTGGATGTGCAGGGTGTTCTCCCCCGCCTTCGCCGGCACCACCACCAGGTTGACCGTACCGGTGTCGACGGCCCTGGTCTGGTTGACGACGCGATCGGCGGCGGCGATCACCGTGCGGGCCGGGGTGACGTTCACCAGCACCGAGGTGATGCCCATGACGACCACCAGGGCGCAGGCCTCGATGGTGACGGCGCGCCGCAGCAGCGACCAGTTGGTGGCGCGCTGTTCCTCGGTGAAGGCGAGTGTCGCGACGGGCGTCGTGCTGTCCGACTCGGCCGGTGCGCGTTCCTCCTCACCCTGCACGAGGGCGGGCACCAGCCAGGAGCGGTTGTACCCGGCGATGCCGATGATGACGGCGACGACGACCACCTTGGCCAGCAGCAGCCGACCGTAGGTGGTCGAGACCAGCGCCGACCATGACCCGGTGGCGTTCCAGGCGAGCGCCACCCCGGCGGCGGTGAGGAACCCGACACTGATGGCGGCCACGGTCGAGAAGCGACGCACGATCATGGCGGTGGATGCCACCGGCTGATCGGTGCGGCGGCGCAGCACCATGACCAGTCCGACGATGCCGCCGAACCACACTGCGGCGGCCGCGGCGTGGATGATGTCGGCGGCGGTGTTCAGCCAGATGGGGCTGAGCTCGGTGGAGTGTCCCCAGATGGCGAAGGATCCGGCGGTGGCCAGACCTCCGTAGAGCGCCAGGGCCTGGGAGGCGGTGAGGTTCGGGATGTCGGTCGAGAGGTGCACGGCGATCAGGCCCATGACCAGCGCGGCCAGCGACCAGCCCAGTCGGCTCTCCACGGCGTCGCCGAGCACCCGACCGTCGGTGATGGCGGCCAGTCCCCTTCCGCTCAGCAGCGCCGCCTGGGCGATGACGATGCCGGCGGCGCCGAACAGTGCGGTGATGGTGGCGATGCGGGTCCAGCCGATGAGCCGCCAGCGGTCCTCATCACGATCGTGGAGGAAGGCGAGGAAGAATGCCAGCCCGGCGGCGAGCAGGGCGCTGGTGTACATCACGAACCGCGCCAGTGCGGCCGCGATCTCCCAGATCCGGTTGCCGCTCGTACCGCTCAGCGAGGCGGCGCTGGCGTCGACCGGTCCGGAGCCGACGCCGAACAGGAACGATCCGCTCACCGGATGACCATCGGCGGAGAGCACCCGATAGGTGGCCACATAGGTGCCGTCGGGCAGCGCGGGCCGCAGGGCCACCGACACGGTGGTGCCGGCGCTGTCGAGACTGCTGCTGCCCTGCTCGACGCGGGCGCCGGAGGTGTTGCGCACGGTGAGACCACCGACGCCGATGCTGACCCGTTCGGAGAAGGTGGCACTGACCGTGGTGGGGGAGGGTGACACCGAGGTGCCGTCGGTCGGGTTCGACGCGGTGAGGTTGGCATGGGCGCTGGCCGTGCCGGTGCAGAGGGCCAGCACACCCACGGTGACGGCGACGAGCAGCAGGAGACGTCGCAGGGCGGGCATGGTCGCCTCAGCCCTTCGAGGTGGCGAGCGCCGCGATCACCGCATCGTGGACGGCCGCGCTGGTGGCGACCGCCGAGGTGGACCGACCGGGTTCGAGGGTGGGGGCCGATCCGTCCAGGGCGGTGAACCGACCACCGGCCTCGGCGAGGATGACCGGCAGCGGGGCGACGTCCCAGAGCGACACGCTCGGATCGATCATGGCGTCGATGGCTCCGCAGGCCACCATGGCGTAGCCGTAGCCGTCGCCCCAGGTGCGCAGTTGGAACCCGGCGTGCTTGACCCCGAGCAGCGCATCGTCGGGCCATGGGTTGAACCCGCTGGTCGAGAGCACGCAGTCGGTCGGCTCCCGCCGTTCGCTCACCCGCACCGGGGTCCCGTCGCGGAAGCAGCCGAGACCGCGGCCGGCGTACACGGTGGTGGCCAGGGCCGGGAGATGGATCACGCCGATGAGGGGCCCATGCTCGTCGAACACGCCGAGCAGGTTCGAGTACAGCGGCACCCCACGGGTGAAGGCCTTGGTGCCGTCGATCGGATCGATGATCCAGGTGATGGTGCTGGTACCGGGGTGGTCCTCCTCCTCCTCGCCGAGCACGGTGTCGTCCGGTCGCAGTTCGGCCAGACGTTCACGGATCAGTCGTTCGGCGGCGCGGTCGGCTTCGGTGACGGGGGTGCCGTCGCCCTTGCGGTCGATGGCGAGGTCGTCGCGGGCGAACCAGTCGAGGGTGCGATCACCGGCGGTGCGCAGCAGGTCGACGGCCAGGGAGAGCAGCGCCGGATCGGCGGAGGGAGCGGTCACTCCCTCATGGTGTCATGTGGCGACCCGGGCTCCGCGCTCGATCAGCTGGTCGTACCAGGCACCGGCCACCACGGCGCCGACCAGTCCGGCGCCGAGGTCCATCGGCGGGCTGAACTCGACCACATGCACGGTTCCCTCGGCGCTGAAGGTCAGGCCCGGTCGCAGCATGGTCGGTCGCGGCCCCAGCAGCATCTGGTCCGGGGCGAGGTCGAACACGAGGACCTCGTCGGCGGGATCGAAGGGGAGTGCCGCGGTGCGACGGGACTGGCCGCTCTCGTGGAAGGTGAAGCGCAGACGTCGTCGGCCGTACTGCAGCTCGCCGTTGCGACGGGCGCGATCGGGGGCGTTGCGGCGGGGGGCCCGGGTGGCGAAGACCGCCACGGGATCGTCGTGCTCGTCGGCCTGCCGGAGTCGGTCCGGGGCGAGGGCCTGCTGTTCGGGTCCGGTGCCACGGATGACGATGATGGTGTTGGACGCCACGATGATGCCGATCAGGATGACCGGGATGATCAGCAGGGGTGGTCCACCGCTGCTCACGGTGAAGAGCCCCAGCAGCACCACACCCCACCAGAGGGCGAGGATCATCCCGCGACGGGCTCGGGCCCGGGCCCGGACCGTGTTGGCGTCGGGGGTGCGGGCGGCCACTCAGTCAGCTCCGAGTTTGCGCAGCTGCGCGTACCACTCGCCGGCGATGAGCGGACCGACGAAGGTGGCCCCGAGATCCCAGACGGGCAGGAACCGCACCGTGTGGTTGACCCCGTTGATCTCGAGGTCCAGCTGTGGTCGCCAGAAGCCCGGGACCCCGGCCAGCGAGACCCGGCCGATGGTCACGTCGAACCGGGTGTCGCCATCGGCGCCGATGAAGGCGAGGCGGCGATCGGCGCAGCGCAGGCGACCCTTGACCGCCGCGCTGCCCCGGGCGGCACCGCCGGTGAACAGCTGCCCGTCGACCTCGACCGGTTCCCGCTTGGTGGCCGCGTCCAGTGCGCCGGGGGCGAGGGTCTGGGCGTCGGGTCCATCCGGTCGTCGGGAGTCGCGCACGGTGGCCACGGCGGCCACCACGAAGATGATCGAGGGGACGATGAACAGCGGGCTGCCCATGATGGCGGGCATCACGAAGAACATGGCGATGAACGCCCAGGTGCCCACGATCGAGATCAGTCGCACCCGGTGCACGCGTCCCGGAGCGGGGGAGCGGTCGGGTCGGGGTCCGCGGCTGCGGGCGGAGGAACGCGCCATCGGTGTCACCCTAGGCCCGGTCGATATGGATGATCTCGGCCGGGGGTCGCTCGACGGGTCCGAGGTTCTCGGTGGGCCAGCCCAGGTAGATGAGCCCCACGACGGCATCGGTGGGATCGAACCGGCAGAACCGCGCCACCGCCGGTGAGGTGACGGCGGCGCCGGTGGACCACAGCGAGGCCAGACCTGCCTCGGTGGCGGCCAGCAGGAGGGTCTGGATGGCTGCGGCCACGGCGTCGCGGTTCTCGATGGTGCTGATCGGATCGGGGCCGGTCCGGGAGGCCACGGCCAGCATCACCGGGGCCCGCAGGTACTTCGAGCGGGCCTTGGCCACCTTGGCGGCCCGCACCGGGTCGTCGGCATCACCGACCATGTCCTCGGCCAGTTCGCCGGCCAGGGCCGCCCCGAGTCCCCGTCGACCCTCGCCGGTGATGATCCGGAACCGCCAGGGGTTGGTGCGGTGGTGGTTCGGGGCGGTGGTGGCGGTGGCGATCAGGGCCTCGAGGATCGCCGGCTCGACGGCCCGATCGGGGTCGATGCGCAGGTTCGATCGGCGCTGGCGGGCCAGGGCTCCGAAGGCGGGGGGCTGCTCGGTCATGATCGGTGGACCGTACCGCTCCGAGCCCCTGAGCAGGCAGTTCGCGCCCGCTGCGGGTCCCTCCGGGGCGTTGCTGGTCCTGTCGGGACGGGGCGGGTAGGGTTCAGGGGCTCTCGGGCGGATGCCGGGTCTTCTGCGTACCTCTCGCGCCTCCGAGGAGCCATGGATCAGTTCCCCCGAGCAGTCCGATCGACCCGACGACCCGGCAGCCTGCTCATCGGCGCGCTCGTCCTCGGACTGCTGCTGGCGCTGACCTCCTCATCGATCACCGCCGGGGCCGATCTCACCGACGCCCGCAACCGACGATCGGCGGTGCGCGCCCAGCAGGCGCAGGTGGCCAGTCAGGTCGATGCCCTCGAGGGCGATCAGGCCTCGGTGATGGCGGCCCTCGCCGTGCTCGACGAGAACGTCCGCGGGCAGCAGGCGGCGATGATCGATGCCCGGCGCCAGGCCGAGAGCAGTCGGATCGAGGCCGAGCAGGCCGAGGCCGAGGCCGAACGCACCGCCGCCGAGATCGATCGGCTGCGCGCCCGGGTGGCGGCCTACGCGGTCTCGGCGTACATGAGCCCGCCCAGTGAGGATCTGTTCCGCTCCTTCGAATCCTCCACCGCCCAGCAGGACGCCAACCGTCGCGCCTTCCTCGACCTCCGCTCGGGCACCGATGCCGATGCCATCGATCAGCTGCGGGCGGCGCGCCGGCGTCTGGAGGACCAGGTGACCCGGGCACAGGACGCCCGGGCCCGCGCCGAGGCGCAGATGCGCGCGGCATCGGCGGCGCTGGAGTCACTCACGGCGGCGCAGTCCGTGCAGCAGCGGTTCGCCGAGCAGGTGCGCATCCGCCTCGACGAGCGGCTCTCCGACGCCGCGTACCTGGCGCGGCTCGATGCCGGATTCGCCGCCCAGATCGCCGCAGAGGAGCAGCAGCTGGCCGGTGTCGTGTCGAACGTGCCCGTCACCCCGCCGACCGGTCCGGTCACCCCGCCGGTCATCGATCGTCCCGGTCTGTCCACCGTCGGTGGTATCACCGTCGCCTCGAGCATCGCCGAGCAGCTGCGGCAGTTGCTGGCCGCCGCGGCGGCCGACGGCATCCGACTGGGTGGCTACGGGTACCGCGACAACGCCGCGCAGATCCAGCTGCGCCGGCAGAACTGCGGCACCTCGGACTACGCCATCTGGTACATGCCCGCCGACGCCTGTCGTCCTCCGACCGCCCGCCCCGGGTTCTCGATGCACGAGCGTGGTCTGGCCATCGACTTCCAGGCCAACGGTTCGTTCATCAACTCCCGCAGCAATCCCGGTTACCTCTGGTTGGCGGCCAACGCCGGACGGTTCGGGTTCTCGAACCTGCCGAGCGAACCCTGGCACTGGTCCACCTCGGGATCCTGAGCCGGTCGCACCCGGTGCCGTCCGAACTCGACGCTGCGCATCGCGGATCGGGGCCGTTGCACCCATCATGGGCGGGAGCGGATGGGCAGGGACCGGTTACCCTGACCCTGTGAGCACCGAGGTCATCGAACGTCCATCGTCGCGACCCTCCGACCCCGATCTCGAGGAGGGCAAGGTCGCGCACATCATCCGCAAGGATGATCAGATGCGCGGGTACGTCCTCGGCGAGGAGATCACCGCACTGTGCGGCGAACGTTTCGTGCCCACCCGCGACCCCAACAAGTATCCGGTGTGCGAAGCCTGCCGCGAGGTGCTGGCCGCCGCCTACGGCAACGGATGATCCCTCCGCGTTGAGCTCCGAGGCGGTCCCTCCGGGGAGTTGGGTCACCCTGGTGGTCGAGGTGGCCGAGGCCGATGTGGATGTGGTCTCGGGACTGCTGTGGGCGGGCGGGGCCGCCGGCATCGAGGAACGCCCCACGCTCCCGGGACGATGCCAGCTGCGTGTGGGGTTCCGTGCCGAGGACGCCGGGACGATGATCGAACCGCTCGCCGAGTTCGGCACGCCGAGGGTCGAGCCGGTGGCGGCGGAGGCCGGCCTCGACGCCTGGCGGGAGTTCGCCCGGCCCTGGCGGGCCGGCCGACGGCTCGTGGTCGTGCCGGCCTGGATGGACCCGCCGTCCTGGTGCGGACCTGATGATCTCGCGGTGTCGATCGATCCCGGTCATGCCTTCGGCAGCGGTTCGCATGCCACCACACGGCTCTGCCTCGCCCTGATCGAGCGGGCGCTCCGCCCCGGCGACACCGTCGCCGATGTCGGCTGCGGCAGCGGGGTGCTGGCGATCGCCGCCCTGCGACTCGGTGCGGCTCGGGCGGTCGGGGTCGACATCGAGCCGGAGGCCGTGACGGTCAGCGCGACCAACGCCGCCCGGGCGGGCGTGGCCGAGCGCATGGATGTCCTCCTCGGATCGGTGGAGGCGCTGGCCGGTTCCCGATTCGATCTGGTCGTCGCCAACATCATCGCCGTGGACCTGCGACCGCTGGTGACCGAGCTGTGCGCCGCGGTGGCCGATGGCGGTGCGCTGATCCTGAGCGGTCTGCTCACCGAGCAGACCGATGCGGTGGTCGAGCGCGCCGCTGGGGCCGGGTTCGGCCTCGTCGAGCGCGACCTCGACGAGGACTGGCAGGCGCTGCTGCTGCGACGCGCCCGCTAGGTTCTCGTGATGGCCGATTCCAAACCCTCCATCACCATCCCCGCCGGCGAACCCCCCGCCGAACTGATCCTCGAGGATCTCGAGGTCGGCGCCGGCACCGAGGCGGTGTCGGGCACGAACGTCACCGTGCACTACGTGGGCGTGGCCTGGAGCGACGGCCGACAGTTCGACGCCTCCTGGGATCGCAACGACACCTTCTCGTTCCGGCTCGGCGCCGGTCAGGTGATCAGCGGCTGGGACCAGGGTGTGGCCGGCATGCGCGTCGGTGGTCGCCGCAGCATCACCATCCCGCCCCATCTCGGCTACGGCGCCGCCGGCGCCGGCGGTGTCATCAAGGGCGGCGAGACCCTCGTGTTCGTCGTCGATCTCCTCGACGTCCGCTGATCGCTCCGGTGGCGCCTCAGCGCAGGACGCGGGCGAAGGATCGGATGTCGGTGACGAACGCCTCGGGGCGCTCGAACGCGGCGAAGTGTCCGCCGCGAGGCTGCTCGGCCCAGTACACGAGGTTGTAGCGCTTCTCGCCCCAGGCCCTCGGGGTCTGCAGCAGTTCGTAGGGGTACACCGTGTGTCCGGTGGGCACCTCGACGCGACCGGCCCAGGCCTGCGCGGCACCCGTGCCGGCCCGTGCCGACTCGGCGTACAGCCGGGCGGCGGAACCCACGGTGTCGGTGACCCAGTAGATCATGAGGTTGTCGAGCAGGCGATCGAGGCCGAAGGTGGCTGCGGCACTGTCCTCGTCGAGGTCGCTCCAGGCCTGGAACTTCTCGAGGATCCACGCCGCCAGACCCGTCGGTGAATCGGTGAGACCGTAGGCGAGGGTCTGCGGTCGGGTGCTCTGGATGGCCATGTACCCGGTGCCATCGGCGATGCGCGCCCCGGCCGCCGCGAGGCGGGCCCCGTCGGCCTCGGTCACCCCGGCCATCGCGTCGGGGTCGTCACCGCTCGGGAAGGCGAACAGCATGTTGACGTGGATGCCGATGAGGCGATCGGCGTACGCCTCACCGAGACGCCGGGTGACGATGGCGCCCCAGTCGCCACCCTGGGCGATGTAGCGGTCGTAGCCGAGCTGGGCCATGACCTCGGCGATGGCATCGGCCACGCGGTTCACATCGAATCCGGGCTGCACCGTGGGTCCGGAGAACCCGTACCCGGGCATGGAGGGCACGACCACATGGAAGGCGTCCGCGGCATCGCCCCCATGGGCCACCGGATCGGTGAGCGGGCCGATGACGTCGAGGAACTCCACGAACGAGCCGGGCCAGCCGTGGGTGAGCACCAACGGGGTGGCATCGGGTTCGGGCGATCGGGCGTGGATGAAGTGGACCTGTTCGCCTGCGGCCCGCGTGAGGAAGTGCGGCCATGCGTTCATCGCCGCCTCCCGGGCCCGCCAGTCGTACCGGCTGCGCCAGTGCTCGACCGCGGCGCGCACCTCGGTGACCGGGATGCCGAGCGACCAGGGTTCACCGGGGGCCTGATCGGGCCAGCGGACATGGTCGAGACGACGATGCAGATCCTCGAGCACGGCGTCGGGGACGGCGATGGTGAACGGCTGCGGGCTCATGGCCCGTGACGCTAGGTCAGCAGCGCGCCGAGGTCGACGGCGGCGGGATCGGGACCGTCTTCGGTCCGGCGCAGCAGACGCAGTTCGGCCCGACTGTGCGTCCGTGCGCCGACATGCGCCGACATGGACACGATCGTCCACGACCGACCGGCGTCATCGGTGCTGTCCTGCGTGTCATCGACCATGATCCCGACCCGATCGCCGGCACAGATCGGGGCGCGCATGGTGAGGGCCACGGCGACGAGTCGATCCTCCGCTGTGCAGGGGATGGCCGTCGCCAGGAGATCGCTGAACAGGCTGATCTGACTGCGGGTGTCGAGGAAGATGTCACGGGCCCCGGCGGCCTGCGCCGCCTCGGTGTCATGGTGCACGGCCCCGCCGGCCTCGTTCGCCCGCGCCCGGTCGCGCACCTGCTCGGCGGTGAGGAGGAACGACGCCAGTTCCCGGGCGGTCGACGGGCCGGCGCTGGAGGGAGCAACTGTGGTCCGCGCCGCATCGGCAGACGCACCCCCTGACGCGCCCGCGGGCGCACCGGCGGACGAGGTGGGGGCGGCGGTCGTCGCGGAGCCGCTGCGGTACCCGAACATGTCCCACCGCTCGACCAGCCGCAGCGCACCGTCGGCCGAGTGGGTGAGGACGTCGATGCACCAGTCGCGTCCGGTGCCGACCGCGCTGCGGCGCTCCTCGCCCACCTGCCGCACCTCCTCGGTGACGGTGGCGGGGTCATCGGGTTCCAGCGGGCGCCCCGTGAACACCGTGAAGCGACGCACGATGCCGCGGTCGTACCCGAACCGCTCCTTCAGTTCGTCATGGGCGAGGATCCCGCTCGAGGTCGTCGACACGGTGCTGGTTCAGCGGGCCATGGTCCCGGCGGTGATCCCACCGTCGACATAGATGACCTGCCCGTTCACGTACCGAGAGTCATCACTGCACAGGAACGACACGACATCGGCGATGTCGGCCGGCGCACCCACGCGACCCATCGGTACGCCCTTGGCCCGCTCGGCGGCGCGACCGCCCTCGAAGTTGGCGGCGGTGCCGTCGCTCACGATGAGCCCCGGGCCGATGGCGTTCGTGCGGATGTTGGCGGCGCCCAGCTCGAGCGCCAGGGTCCTGGTGAGCGACTCGACGGCGGCTTTGGTGGCCGGATAGATCCCGATGTTCGGCGAGTTGGTCCACGCCGCGCCAGACGACATGTTGACGATGCTGCCCCCACCGCCGGCGCGCATCTTGGGGACGAAGGCCTGACAGCACCACACGATGCCCTTGATGTTCACCTCGATCACCGACTGCAGCTGCTCCTCGGTGACCTCGAGGATCGAAGGGAAGTTCCAGATGCCGGCGTTGTTGATGAGCGCGAAGCACTCGCCGATGCGATCGGCCACCGCCATGACCTCGTCCCGGTCGGTGACATCGCAGCGGAAGGCGGTGCCGCCGCACATTCCGGCGGTCTCGCGTGCGGCATCGAGGTTGCGATCGAGGCACATGACCTCGAAGCCGTCCTGCGCGAGGCGGAGCGCGTCGGCCCGTCCCAGTCCCTGTCCGGCTCCGGTGATCACTGCGACAGCCATCGAACCCCCATCGGTGGCGGTGCTGATGCACCGCTGCGTCCGGCGATCATGCCATCCGCGGACCGCATCGGACCGGCGATCGGCGGGGGTGACCGGTAGGGTTCGGGGCGATGGCCGCACGACGCACCCGCGATGGCACCGCGACCTCGGAGTTCGGCGTGTCGAAGCGGGAGAACCATGATGCTTCGGCCTTCTACGGCCGGTTCCCGGCGCCGACCCTGCTGGATGACTCCACCGTGGTCGAGTGCCCGGTGCGCGACACCATCCTGGTGGGCGATTCCCGCGATCTCTCGGCCATCCCGGATGATTCCGTGGCCCTTGTGGTCACCTCCCCGCCGTACTTCGCGGGCAAGGCCTATGAGACCGAACTGGGCGAGGGGGCGGTGCCGGCCTCCTACCTGGAGTACCTCGTGATGCTGCGCGACGTGTTCGCCGAATGCTGGCGGGTGCTCGAGCCGGGTGGGCGCATCGCCGTCAACGTCGCCAACCTCGGGCGCAAGCCCTATCGATCGCTGGCCGGGGATGTCACCACCATCCTGCAGGACGATCTCGGCTTCCTGCTGCGGGGCGAGATCGTGTGGATCAAGGCCGAGGGAGCCTCGGGCAACTGCGCCTGGGGTTCGTACGCGTCGGCGGCCAATCCGGTCCTGCGCGATCTCACCGAACGCATCGTGGTGGCCAGCAAGGGCCGGTTCGATCGTGCGCTCACCCGCGCCCAGCGGGAGAAGCGCGGACTCCCGTTCGAGAACTCCATCGCACCCGAGGACTTCATGGCCTGGACGCTCGACACCTGGCGCATCGCCCCGGAGTCGGCCAAGCGGGTCGGCCATCCGGCGCCCTATCCCGTCGAGCTGCCCCGACGGGCCATCGAACTGTTCACCTATGTCGGTGACACGGTGCTGGATCCCTTCATGGGCGCCGGACAGACCGCCATCGCGGCGGTGCGCACCGGACGTCACTATGTCGGGTTCGATGTGGATCCCGCCTATGTGGCGCTGGCCGAACGCCGCATCGCCGCCGAGCGCGACGCCGTCTGAGTCCTGTTTCAGTCGGCGGTGGCCAGCGCCGCGGCCATGGCGATGTTCGCCCCGCGGAAGTCGCCGGACAGCCCGAGTTCCATCTTGTTCATCATGTAGGCCACGGTGAGCTGCGCGTCGAGATCCATGATGATGACCGAGCCGCCATAGCCACCCCAGTAGCAGGCCCGGGGTCCGATGGGCATCGACGGATTCGAGAGGCCGTAGCCCATGCCCATATGGCTCTCGCGGGCGAGCACGGGATCGAAACCCTGGATCTGCGAGTCGAAGATGCGGTCCACCGTCGTGCCGGAGAGGAACCGTCGCCCACCGGTCTCGCCCCGGTTGGCGATGATCGACTGCACGAGCGCCACCGACCGGGCGTTGCCATGACCGTTGGCGGCGGGGATCTCGGCGGCCCTCCACCACCGGTGGTGCGGGGCGCGGGCGTCGATGCGCGAGGAGGCGTAGGTGCGGAAGGCCAACGACTCCGGGTCCACCTTGCCGAAGTCGGCGGCCTTCGGTGGGATGACCAGACTCACGCGATCCTCCTCCGACTCGGGCAGGCCGATGTGGAAGTCGGCGCCCAGCGGCTCGGCCACCTCGCGGCGGAAGAAGGTGCCGATGGTGTCGCCGGTGATGCGACGCACGATCTCACCGATGAGGTAGCCCTGCGTGATGGCGTGGTAGCCGGGCATCGTGCCCGGTTCCCACCACGGCTCCTGGGCGGCGAGGATGCCCACGCACCTCTCCCAGTCGGCGAGGTCCTCGGGTTCGATGCGTTCCCCGAACCCGGAGAGCCCCGAGGTGTGGCTCATGACATGGCGCACCTCGACCCCGGCTTTGCCATTGGCGGCGAACTCGGGCCAGTAGGTGGCGACCGGGGCGTCGAAGTCGAGCTCACCCCGGTCGGCCAGCATCAGTGCCACGAGGAAGGTCATGGTCTTGGTGGTGGACCACACGTTGACGATGGTGTCGTCCTGCCACTCGCCGGTGCGTTCGGCATCGGTGTGGCCGCCCCAGAGGTCGACCACCACCTCGCCACGGTGGTGCACGCACACCGACGCGCCGATGTCGGCTCCCGTCGTCAGCTGCGTCTCGAGCACCTCGCGCAC
Organism: Acidobacteriota bacterium; assembly: GCA_018969405.1. Classification (GTDB taxonomy): domain Bacteria; phylum Actinomycetota; class Acidimicrobiia; order Acidimicrobiales; family Acidimicrobilacustridaceae; genus Acidimicrobilacustris. The sequence continues at coordinate 18,907 of JAGWYK010000016.1, read as the reverse complement.
CGGTGCGAACTGGTCGGTGGTGAAACCCTGGGTCGTCATGTCGTGTTCTCCCATCGGTCGGTGGCGCCATGATGGCCGAACCGGTGCGCCCGTGCTCGCTGATGGGGACCGGTGGTGCCGCTCGCCTTACCCTGGAGCCGGGTGGCTGCATCTTCACCGGAACCCCTGATGGGGTGGGCATGGCCACAGGCCGGTTCCTGGTCGATGGCGATGTCATCACCACCACCATCGAGGGCATCGGCACCATGACCGATCGGTGTCGGCGCATCTCCGATGCACCACGGGTGGTCTGAGCCGGACCCGTACCGGCGGCCGACGGCGACCGATAGAGTGCGTCCACGCCCGATCGTCCTGGAGGAACCCATGGAGCAGACGCTCGAGACCACCGAAGCCACCACCGACGCAGTCCTCACTGCCACCGAGGAGGTCCTCGAGGAGGAGCTGCTCGTCGAGGAGATCTCGATCGACGGCATGTGCGGCGTCTACTGATCGCCCGGATCACCGCCTCACTCCGTCCGTCGCCATGACCGCGACCGGCACCGTCTTCGACGCCGACCAGCACTGGCGTCTGCACGAACGGGTCGCCCTGCGGCCCGAGCCGTTCGGCGCGCTCGCCTATCACTACGGCAACCGGCGCCTCACCTTCCTGCGCTCCCCCGATCTCGTCACCGTGGTCGAGACCATGGCCGATGCTCCCAGCGCCCGAGCCGCCTTCGATGCCGCCGGCCTCGATCCCCGTCGGTGGCCGGCCTTCGAGAAGGCGCTCAGCTCGCTGGTCGCCGGGGAGTTCCTCGTCGACGACACCCATGTCGCGGTCACCACCGCAGAGGAGTCCCGCTGATATGACCGCGCTCACCGATCAGCTCGCCGCTGGACTGAACTCGCCCATCTGCCTCACCTGGGAATGGACCTACGCCTGCGATCTGCAGTGCGTGCACTGCCTGTCATCGTCGGGTCGACGCGACCCGAACGAGCTCTCCACCGAGCAGATGAAGGCCGTGGTCGATCAGCTGGCCGAGATGCAGGTGTTCTACGTGAACATCGGTGGCGGTGAGCCCATGCTGCGCCCCGACTTCTTCGAGATCGTCGAATACTGCGTGGCCAAGGGTGTGGGCGTGAAGTTCTCCACCAACGGCGGCCGCATCAACGCCGAGAACGCGAAGCGACTGGCGTCGATGGACTACGTGGACATCCAGATCTCCCTCGACGGTGTCGACGAGCACACCAACGACGCCGTGCGCGGCGAGGGCACCTACGCCCGGGTGCGCACCGCCATGGACCATCTGCGCGATGCCGAGTTCGGGCAGTTCAAGCTCTCGGTGGTCATGACCCGCGACAACGTCGAGCAGGTCGATGCCTACGAGGCACTGGCGAACGAGTACGGCGCTGAGCTGCGTCTCACCCGGTTCCGCCCCTCCGGTCGCGGCATCGACACCTGGCACGATCTGCATCCCACGAGCGCCCAGCAGGTGCAGCTCTACCACTGGCTGCTCGAGCGCCCCCATGTGCTCACCGGCGATTCGTTCTTCCATCTCTCGGCGCTGGGTGAGCCGCTGCCCGGTCTCAACCTCTGCGGTGCCGGTCGGGTGGTGTGCCTCATCGATCCGGTCGGCGATGTCTACGCCTGCCCGTTCGTGCTGCACGACGAGTTCAAGGCCGGTTCCATCCATGAGCCAGGCGGGTTCGCCGCCATCTGGCGCTCCTCGGAGCTGTTCACCTCGCTGCGCGAGCCCTCCAACCCGGGGGCCTGCGGCTCCTGCGGAAGTTTCGACGCCTGCGGCGGTGGCTGCATGGCCACCAAGTTCTTCACCGGTCTGCCCCTCGACGCTCCCGACCCGGAGTGCGTGTTCGGGCACGGCGAGGAGGCCCTGCGTCAGCTCGAGGCCTCCGGTGGCGCCGTGCGACCCACCGTGAGCGCCGATCACTCCAGGCCGGGACGGCGTCGTATTCCGGTGACCGCGCTCTGACGCTCCCTCCTACACTCGTGCTCATGGCCGTGCCTGAGTCGCCCGAGGATGATCGCGGCGTCGATGTCGGTCAGATCCGCGCCCAGCTCCGACTCTCCGTCCCGGAGCGGGTCAGCGTGATGGTCGATGCGGCGAACCGTCTGCTGTCCGTGCAGGGCGCCGCCGCCCACGCGCGATCGCAACGAGTCGACTGATGTACGACCCGGTTCGGATCTGCGAGATCCTGAACGAGGAGGGGGTCAGGTACATCGTGCTGGGCGGCTTCGCGTCCGTCATCCACGGGTCCACACTCCCGACCCGGGACATCGATGTCCTCCCTGAACGATCGGGCGAGAATCTGGAGCGCCTGGCCCGGGCGCTCGCTCGCATGCACGCCATGATCCGCACTGAGGATGAGCCGGTTCCGGCACTGCTCGACGCCGCCTTCCTCGATCGTTCGGAGTTCATGTTGAATCTCGTCGGCGATCATGGGGAGATCGATCTGGTGTTCCGACCGGCGGGATCCTTGGAGGGCTTCGGCGGGTGGCAGGAGCACATGGTCGAGGTCGAGATCGCCGTCGGCGTCCGCATCAACATCGCGGCGCTCGATGACATCATCGAGTCGAAGCGCGCCGCAGGTCGTCCGAAGGATCAGGCGGCGCTTCCGTATCTCGAGTCACTTCGGGATGAGCTGCGGTCCTGAGGTCCGCGCTCTGCGTGCTGTCCTTCAGGCGCCGAGGGTGCGGAAGAACCCGTCGGGGGCGGAGACGTCGTCGGGCGTGAGTTCGTTCACATGGGACTTGCCGAGGCCGAGCAGACAGGAGTCGATCCCGCCGCGCAGCACGTCCAGCACGTTCTCGACGCCCGCCTGACCGTTGACCGACAGGCCCCACAGGTAGGCGCGTCCGATCATCACGGCCTTCGCACCGAGGGCGACGGCCTTGACCACATCGCTGCCGCGCCGGATGCCGCCGTCGAGCACCACGTCCATGTCCTCACCCACGGCGGCGACGATGGAGGGCAGCACCCGGATCGGTGCCGGGGTGCCGTCGAGGTTGTTGCCGCCATGGTTGGACACCGACAGCGCCGTGGCGCCGAGATCGCGCACCCGCTTGGCGTCGTCGACCCGGCAGACGCCTTTGACCATGAACGCGCCGTTCCACTGCGAGCGCAGCCAGGCGATGTCCTCCCAGCTCGGCGGGGTGCTCTGCATCCACTCGTAGTAGGCCCCGAAGAACGCCGGGGGCTTCTGCCCGGGAGCGGCCATGTTGGGGGCGGAGAGATCGGGCAGCGAGAAGGTCTTCAGATAGGTCATCAGCCAGCGCGGCCGGGATAGGGCCTGTGGCGAGAGCTTGATCATCGTCTTCAGATCCAGCTTCTCGGGGATCCAGGGGCTGCCCCAGTCGCGACCGTTGGAGAACGACCAGTCGAGGGTGAGGATGATGCCCTTGGCGCCGGCGGCCTCGGCCCGCTGCAGACGCTGCACCATGACCTCGCGTCCGCCCGACCAGTACATCTGGTGGAAGACCTGGTTGTTGACGGCGCAGACCTCTTCGATGGACTTGGAGCCGAACGAGCTGAGGCCCATGGCGATGCCGCGGTTGGCGGCGGCCCGAGCGACAGCCACCTCACCCTCGGGATGCACCGCCTGCACGCCGGTGGGGGAGATGATCACCGGCATCGACAGGTGCTGCCCCATGACCTCGACCTCCATGCCCCGTTCGGGGTGCAGGCCGGCCACATGGGGGGCGAGACCGAGTTCGTCGAAGGCGGTGAGGTTGTCGTTGAGGGTGACCCCCTTCTCGGCCCCGCCGATGATGGCGCCGTAGACCGAGCCGGGCAGACGCTTCTCGGCGCGTCGTTGCGCCACCGCCACCGTCTCGAACCATGCATTCGCCATCGGACAACCCTCCAGAAGTCGGGCGGAACTCTACCGCCGAGGGTTCTCGGGCCCCGAATCAGCGGGCCGGGGCGGACGCGTTCACCAGTGGTGATGACCGTCGTGCGGGTCGGGCGGCGGTGCGACGCCGAATCGGGCGCGCACCTCGGCCAGCGGCACTGCGGCGATGGCGAGATGGTCGATGGTGGAGAAGTCGGCGGCGCATCGTGATCCCCGGGCCAGTTCGGTGGCGATGAGCTCGGCTGCTCCGGGGGCGGCGAGGGTGTGGCTCTCACCGGTCACCTTCCCCGCACTGCCGAAGCCCACCTCGTGCACGATCAGCGAGGACAGCAGGGCGGCCATGTTGATGTCGTTGTCCTCGATCCCCAGCAGGAACGCCGAGAGCGCCACCTCGGCCGCTGCGGTGGTGCCGATGCCGGTGATCACGTGGGTCATGTCATGGGCCACGTAGAAGTGGTTGAGCGATGAGCCCTCCTCGCCGGGGAGGGGGAGGTCGTTGCGGAGGTGGAACTCGATGAACTCCCGTCCGAGGGTGCCGACGGGGAGATCCTGCAGGGCACGCAGGGCATCGACGATGGCCGGCTCGGGTTCGCTCGCCGAGATCGGCAGCTCGCGCAGCGACGGTTCGAACCGCAGGGGCATGGTGGTGTCGAGGAACCGGGCGAAGTCGGTCGCCGCCGTGGCCACGCCCTGGGTGACGAGGTCCCGGAACATGGCGATCTCGGCCCCGGAGACCGACAGCGCCCGGTCGTACTGCTCGGCGCGTTCGAGCTGCGCGCTGGTCAACGGATGGCGGCAGGTCTCGAGCGCCACGAGCACCTCGTGGAAGGTGCGGCGTTCGGTCGGCTCGGGGAGGGCGGCGGCGGCCTCGTCGGGGCCGAGGGGGATGATCCGGTCGAGATCCAGATCCGGTCGCTCCCAGAGATGGACGCAGAGCGCCCCGAGGACCATCCGCTGCTCCTCGGTCGGTCCGCCCTCGACATCGATGGCCCCGAGCAGTGCCGCCAACACCACCTCGACGCGGTCGGATCCGAGACGCACCGTCATGGCAGGCACAGTACCCACCGAACGCGTTCGCCGATCGGGCGGGTGGCCGCGAGACTCTCCGTATGACTTCCACGACCGGTCCCGTCATCGAGAGCCTCCACCGCAACGCCGAGCACACCTTCACCAAGGAGTCGGTGCCCGAGTTCGTCCTCGTCGCCGGCATCGGTGTGGAGGGCGACGCCCATGCCGGGGCCACCACCCAGCATCTGAGTCGGCAGAAGAAGGACCCGAACCGGCCGAACCTCCGCCAAGTGCATCTGGTGGCCCGGGAGGTGCATGACGGTCTGCGGGCCGATGGCTTCGAGGTCCCCGGCGGTGGGTTCGGCGAGAACATCACCACCCGGGGTCTCGAGCTCGGCGCGCTGCCGGTGGGCACCATCCTGCGGCTCGGCACCGAGGCGCTCATCGTGCTGACCGGGTTCCGCGATCCCTGCGCCCAGATCGACCGGGCCCAGGAGGGTCTGCGGGCGGCGGTGTCGTTCAAGCCCGAGACCGGGCCGATGCTGTTCCGCAACGGGGTGATGGCCATGGTGGTCCGGGGAGGCACGGTGCGGGTCGGTGATCCCATCGGGCTGGCCCTGCCCCCCGAGCCCCATCAACCCATGCAGAAGGTCTGACCCATCCTCAGCCCAGACGAGCGGCGAGGTCGGCGAACTTCACGACCTCGGCCTGCGGCGTGGCGATCTCACCCTCGGGCAGGAAGAACCGCCAGAACACGGTGCCGAGGGGGCGGCCCTCGGTGTCGATCCAGTTGGGATGTCCGGGGTCCTCATGGGCCAGCACCATGGTGAAGGTGCCATCGGCGTTCAGCGTGGTGTTGGCCCGGTTGCGGCTCACCTGCCGGTTCACGTAGTCGTACATCTGCGACCAGCGGTTCCACAGGCACACGTTGCCGAACCGGCACTCTGGCCAGCGGCCGGTGATGATGAGCGCCTCATCGGGACCGATGAGATAGGGCGCCATGGAGTAGGCGGCGTCGAAGGCGGCGAAGGCCATGTCACCGGGCACCACCGGCTGCGGGAACACGTTGGGCACCCGTGACACGAACGGGATGGGGGTGTCCTCCGAGGGCGCGGGGGAGTCGATGGTCTTGGTGGCGACGTGGTTGATGACGCGTTGGATGCCGGCGGCGACGCGCTCGTCGTTCCAGCGCGGCGGTGCCGGCGGTGGATCGAGCACCTCGATGCTGATGGGCACATGGAGGGTCTGGGAGGCCGAGGCCGACCAGGGGAACTCGAAGTAGTGCCGGGTGGTGATGCGTCCACCGTCGGCAGGGATGCCCAGCCAGTTGCGCTCAGCCGGGGCGCCGCCGAGACGGATCTCGTAGTCGCCGTTCGCATCGACATCGATGTCGTCGTCGCGAAGCACACCGGCGGTGTGCGAGGAGTAGGCGCCGTCGGCCGCACCGGCTTCCATGGTGAACGAGGTGTACACAGCTCCGGCGAGGTTGCCCCGCACGATGTACTCCCGACCCGGCGCCACCGGGGTCTCGAAGTACAGCGCGTCGGAGTTGTCGCCGGTGAACGATCGGGTGGGCGAGACGATGCGGTGGAACACCGGACGCTCGGGATCGAACTCCTGATGGGAGTAGAGCGCGCTCTGTAGGATGTGGGTGAGGATGCGGAACCCCTCGGCCACGTCATCCTCGCTCATGGCCACGCCCGGCACCACCCAGTCGTCGGCGGCCTGCTTGAGCGTGCTGAGCAGTTCGTCGAACTTCCGGCGCGATTCGAGCTCTCCCATGTCTCCCCCTCGAGAACGATGAGCGCCCATCCTCGCGGACGGTGACGATGCCTGCACGCCTTCCTGCACCCGTTCCGGCGCGCGTCCTGGGCCGGCGCGCCGACCGGTGGGCTCGGACTACGTTGCCCCTGCTGCGGTGGTCGACCCGACCATCCGCTCCGATCCTCGATCTCTGCAGGGGGAACCGATGGCCAGCACCCAGGAGCGCCTCGCCGAGGCGCTCGACTATCTCGACATCCGCCGCACCCAGAACCGCTACGCCGACATCGTCACCCGACGGGCCTGGTCGGAGCTGCACGAGATCATGCGACCGACCTGTTCGCTCGAGCTGAACCTCGGCGATCAGCAGATGCGCTTCGACGGTCCCGATGCCATCGGTGCGTTCATCGGTGAGTCGCTCACCCAGTTCGAGTTCTTCGAGTTCGTGATCCTCAACACCGTCATCGAGGTGGACGTGGCCGCCGGGGTGGCCGGGGCGCGCATGTACATGCAGGAACTGCGCCAGAACGTCTCCGATGGTCGGCGCACCAACGCCTACGGGGTGTACCACGACCGCTTCGAACGCCATGAGGGTCGTTGGTGGATCGCCCGGCGTCGCTACGGCTCGTTCTCGCGCACCGTGGTGCCGGGACCGGAGCACGAGCAGGTCGTGTTCCCCCTCCCCGAGTTCGACCTCGGTTCCCTGTAGGTCGTCGACCGAGCAGTGCCGGGCCGATCCTCCCGGTCCGGACTCCTGCGGGAGCCCCGGGGGGAGTGGTGTCTTGGAGGTGTATCATCGGTGTATGGCACGGACGAACATCGACATCGACGAGGAGGCCTGCCGGGCGGTGATGGACCGGTACCACCTGGCCACCAAGCGCGACGCGGTCAACTTCGCCCTGCGCTCCCTGGCGGTCGAGCCGATGTCGGCTGCGGAGGCCTCGGCCATGCGAGGGGCGGGCTGGGAGGGCGATCTCGACGACCTGCGTTCCTCGCGGTTCTGATGATCCTCGTCGACTCCTCCGCCTGGATCGAGTTCCTCCGCGACACCGGCGGCCCGGCCGGCGAACGTCTCGCCACGCTCCTCGCCGAGGATCATCCCCTGGCGATCTCGGGGGCGATCGAGATGGAGATCCTCGCCGGGGCCCGCGATGAGGTCCATCTGCTCGATCTCCGCCGTCTCCTCGCCCGGGCCACGCTCGTCGAGACGACCGCCGCCGACTTCAGTGATGCCGCCATGATCTTCCGGCGGTGCCGACGCGACGGGAGCACCGTGCGCAGACTCATCGACTGCCTCATCGCCGCCGCCGCCCGCCGACTCGACATCCCTGTCCTCCATGCGGACGCGGACTTCGAGGCGATGGCCCGCAGCGGCGTGATCCGCGTGGCCGCGACGAACTAGACCCGGAGGTCGACCTCGGCGCCGGTGGCGTCGGTGGCGCGCAGCCGGCGGGCGTCCTGCGGGGCGCCGGCCACGCCGAGCGCGGCGAGCACCTCGAAGGCCACATCGGTGGCGGTGGTCCCGGGAGGCTGCCGCAGGGTGGCGCCCCCATGGTCCTCATCGGGCTGCCAGCCCCGACGGTGCAGGGCGGTGGCCACGTTGCGGGTGCGCGAGACCGACAGGTCGGTGAACCGCACCACCAGCACGCTGCTGCCCCCGGACTTGGCGTTGATGACGAGTCGGTGCCACCCATCGGGGGCATCGATGCCGATGGCGGTCTCCTGCTCGGCGAGCAGCACATGGGCCCGCGCCGACACGATCGCCTCGCTGAGCAGGCCGACGGCGTCGAGGTCGGCGAGGTCCAGCGTGAGCGATCCGGCCATGGGCAGAGCCTCGCACATCGACCGGTCCGCTCCGGGGGGCCGCTTCTGTCCGGTCCGGGTCGCGGGCCGTAGGATCTGCGCCCATGTCCTCTGATCGACCGGTCGCCATCGTCAGCGGTGCGGCCCGCGGCATCGGGGCGGCCACGGCGCGTCGGCTGGCCGCTCGGGGCTTCACCGTGGCGCTGGTCGATCTGCCGGTCGATCCCGAGCGCCATCATCCGGTCCCCGGTCCGTACCGACACGCCACCGGCGCTGATCTCGACCGAGCCGCGGCCGCCTGCGGTGGTCACGGTGAGGCCCACAGCGCCGATGTGCGCATCGCTGCGGAGATCGATCGGGTCGTGGCCGGTGTCGTCGAACGTCATGGTCGTCTCGATGCGGTGGTCGCCGCCGCCGGTGCGGTGGCCGGGGGCCAGCCCACCTGGCGCACCGACGACGAGGTGTGGCGCGCGATGATCGACATCAACCTCACCGGCGTGTTCAACCTCGCCCGCGCTGCGGTGCCGGCGCTGCTCGATGCTCCCGAACCGCGCGCCGGTCGGTTCGTGGCCATCGCCTCGGCCGCCGCCCATCATGGGCTGCCGCAGATGGCTGCGTACTCGGCGGCCAAGCACGGTGTCGCCGGCCTCGTGCGCGCCCTGGCCGCCGAACTGGGTGGCACCGGTGTCTCCGCCAACGCCGTGGCCCCGGGCTCCACCGACACCGAGATGCTCCGGGCCAGTGCCGCCATCTACGGCCTCGACTCCGTGGCGGGCTTCGCCGAACAGGCGCGCATCGGACGCCTCATCGACCCCGAGGAGATCGCCGGCACCGTCGAGTGGCTCTGCGTCGACGCACCGGGTTCGCTCACCGGAGCGGTCATCGACGTCGACGGCGGATTCCGCGCATGACCGCCTTCAGCGCTGCGGTCGTCGCCGCCCTCGACGCCGTCGTCGTCGGTCGACGTCCCGAGATCGAGGTGGTGGTCGCCGCCCTCTCCGCCGATCGTCATGTGCTGCTCGAGGGCCCACCGGGCACGGGCAAGTCGACCCTCCTGCGGGCGTTGGCCACCGCCGCCGGTGTCGAGCTCGTGTTCGTGGAGGGCAACGCGGAGCTCACCCCGGCCCGTCTCATCGGCACCTTCGATCCGGCCCGGGTGCTGGCCGAGGGCTACTCGGCCGAGGTGTTCCTCGACGGACCGCTGGTCGAGGCGCTGCGCACCGGAGCGCTGCTGTACATCGAGGAGATCAACCGCGTCCCCGAGGAGACCCTCAACGTCATCATCACCGCCATGAGTGAGCGCGAGCTCACCGTGCCGCGTCTCGGTCGGGTTCCGGCGGCGCCCGGGTTCCGCGTGGTCGCCGCCATGAACCCCTTCGACGCCATCGGCACCGCCCGCATCTCCTCGGCGGTGTACGACCGGGTGTGCCGTGTGGTCATGGGGTACCAGGACCTCGTCGAGGAGAACCGCATCCTGGCCCGCGAGGCCGGTGCGGTGGGCGACAGTCGTCTCGGGCGCCGTGCGGTGCGCGTGGTGCGGGCCAGTCGCCAGCATCGCGATGTGCGCATCGGTTCGTCGGTGCGCGGTGCCATCGATCTCGTGCTCATCGCCGAGCAGCTCGCCACGTTGCGGCGATCCTCGGTGGACGACGAGGCGCTCGGCCTCGACGCCGCGCTCGCCGCGCTCTCGGGTCGTCTTCGGGTGCGCGAGGGCGGTGGCCGCGATGCCGAGGCCATCGTGCGGGAGCTCTGGGCGGCCAATCCGGCCGAGACCGACGACGATGATGCGGGCGCACCCACAGGCAGCTCGGAGTCGGGTCCGGGAAAAGCCTGAGCCCCCGGAGCGGGGGCCGGCCCGGCGCCCAGCGCTCCGACGAGGAGCGCACCCTCGAGGGCGAGGAGGCCGCCGAGGCACTGGCCGATGCCAATCGCCGCACCACCTCCCGCCAGAGTCTGAGCCGACAGCCCGGCTTCGATGAGGTGTCACCCGAGGTGGGTCAGCTCGACGAGGCGGCCTTCGACGAGCTGCTCCGCGAGGATCCCGACGCCGCACTGGCGCTGCTGGCCTCGCTCACCGGAGCCACCGATGAGCGTCTGCGTGATGCGGCGCGTGAACTGGCGGGACGCGTCGTGGTCGATGTGGTGCGCTCGGGTGCGCCGCGACGCCGGGGCATCGGGAAGCTCCGTCATCAGCGCGCCGATCGTTCCGATGGCGAACTCGATCTGGATCGCGGCCTTGACACCATCGCCGTGGCGCGGGCCCATGGCGAATCACCATCGCTGGAGGACCTGCACGCCCGTGAATGGTCGAAGCCGACCCTGGCGCTGTGTCTGCTGGTCGATCGCAGCGGTTCCATGACCGGCGAACGACTGGCGGCGGCCGCACTGGCCGCGGCGGCCTGTCTGTGGCGGGCCCCGGTCGACACCAGTGTGGTGGCGTTCGCCGAGGAGTCGGTGGTGGTCGCCCCGCAGGGCTCCGGTCTCGACCCCGAGCAGGTGGTCGATGCGCTGCTGCGGCTGCGCGGTCACGGTCCCACCGATCTCGCCCTCGGTCTGCGCACCGCACGCGAGCAGCTGGATCGATCCCGGGCCACCCGACGCATCACGATGCTGCTCTCCGACGCTCGTCCCACCATGGGTGGTGATCCGGCGGCGGCCGCCGCGGCGCTCGACGAGCTGGTGATCCTGGCCCCGGCCGACGACAGCGCCGATGCCGAGGAACTGGCCGCTGCGGTGGGCGCCCGGTGCGTGCCGCTGGCCGGTCCGGCGAGCATCCCGGACGCCATCGCCGAGGCGCTGTTGCACTGATCCTCGGCGCGGCGCCGCGGGCTTGGCTCCTGCGGGACGGGGCGGGAGGTGCGACGATACGACGATGCCGAGCCGCGACCTCCACCACCTCACCTCACCCGAGGTCGGCGCCCGCGGGGCGCGGGTGCTGCTGGTGCCGCTGGGGAGCGTCGAGCAGCACGGCCCGCATCTTCCTCTCGACACCGACACCCGCATCGCCATGGCGCTCGCCGACGCGCTCGTCGCTGCTCGCACCGATGCACTGGTGGCGCCGGCGCTGGCCTTCGGATCCTCCGGGGAGCATGCGGGATTCCCCGGCACGCTCTCGATCGGGACCGACGCACTGGCCATGGTGCTGGTCGAACTGGTGCGCTCCGCGTCCGATGTCGACCATGTGGTGTTCATCAACGGCCACGGCGGCAATCTCGATGCACTCCAGCGAGCCACGGCGCAGCTGCGCAGCGAAGGTCGTTCGGCGCTCGTGCTGGCACCGGTGGTCGTCGGTGGCGATGCTCATGCCGGACGCACCGAGACCTCGTTGCTGCTGCATCTCGATCCGGCAGCGGTGCGTCTCGATCGGGTCGAGGTCGGGGCGACGGGACCGCTGGCCGAACTGCTGCCCGTCATGCGCACCGGCGGTGTCCGGGCCGTGTCGCCCAACGGGGTGCTCGGCGATCCCACCGGCGCATCCGCCGCCGAGGGCGCGGCGCTGTTCGAGCGGATCGTGGACGATCTCCGGATGCGTCTGGTCGCTGAGGTCGGGTCGTGACCGACGCCTCGCTCGTGGGTCTGCGGGTCGTCGCCGATGCGTCGTTGCAGCGTCATCGTGACGGCACCGTGCTCATGGGGGGATCACCGCTGCGGGCCATGCGCGTCACCGAGAACGGGGCTCGTCTCGTCGATCGGCTCCTCGCCGGTGAGGCCGTGCCCGACAGCACGGCCGCGGTGACGCTCACCCGGCGCCTCCTCGACGGTGGACTCGTCCATCCGGTGCCGCTGGTCGGACCCTTCGGTCCGGCCGATGTGACCGTGGTGATCCCCGTGCGCGGTGAACTGCCTCCGCGGCTGGTGCACTCGGTCGGTCCGGTGGCCCGCATCATCGTCATCGACGACAACAGCCCCATCCCCATCGACACCCCGACGCGCACCGATGGGGGCGTGCCCATCACGCTGCATCGTCGGCCGGTGCGGGGCGGTCCGGCGGCGGCCCGCAACACCGGGCTCGCCGCGGTGACCACGGCGCTGGTGGCGTTCATCGACGCCGACTGCGAACCCGAACCGGACTGGCTGCTCGCACTGCTGCCCCAGTTCGTCGATGCCCAGGTGGCGCTCGTGGCGCCCCGCATCATCCCGACCGAACCGGTCGGGGCCCAGAGCGCCCTCGCCCGGTTCGAACGACATCGCAGTGCGCTCGATCTCGGTGTCGAGCCGGCTCGGGTGCGGGCCCGCACCCGGGTGTCCTACGTGCCCTCGGCGGCCATGGTCGCCCGCACCGAGGTGCTGCGGGCCCTCGACGGGTTCGATGAGGAGATGATGGTCGGCGAGGACGTCGATCTGGTGTGGCGGCTCGACGAGGCCGACTGGTCGGTGCGCTACCAGCCCACCGCCCGGGTCGCCCATCGTCATCGCACCCGCCTGCTGCCGTGGGCCCGGCGTCGGTTCGACTACGGCACCTCGGCCGGCCCGTTGGCCCTGCGGCATCCCGGTTCGCTCGCCCCGATCGAGACCTCCGCGTGGAGCGTCGCCACCTGGGCGCTGGTCGCCGCCGGGCAGCCGCTGGCGGCCACCGGTGTCGTGGCCGCCACCGCGGCGATGCTGTCGCGCAAGCTCGAGTCGCTGGACCGGCCGCTGCCGGTGGCGGCGCAGCTGGCGGTGCGCGGCCATGTCTCGGTGGGTCGCGCCTTCGCAGCTGCGCTGCTGCGACCGTTCTGGCCGATCACGGCCGCGTCGTTCCTGCTCGTGCGCAACCGACGGTTCCGACTGACGCTGCTCGCCGCCGCACTCGCCCCTGCGGTCGTCGACTGGGTGCGCCAACGTCCCGATGTCGACCCGGTGTCGTTCGTGGCCTGCCGCGTCGCCGACGACGTCACCTATGGCGCCGGTCTGTGGGTCGGTGCGCTGCGCGCCGGGACACTCGATCCGCTCACCCCCGAGCTGGTGAGCTGGCCCAAGCCCGGCCGGTACACCCGCTGGCGCGAGGGCCGCCGGACCCACTGACGCGCAGGGTGTCGCAGCCCCATCGAGGAGGGTGTCGACCTCGCGGGCTCAGGAGCCGGCGATGACGCGGGCGGTGGTGGCGGGGTTGAAGAACTCGCGCTGGTGGCAGATGCGTCCATCGCGGAACCGGAACACCGCGATGTACACGTTGGCGTAGGGCGCACCGGTGGGCAGATAGGTGCCGGTGCCGGTGAACTCGATGATGAGCTCATCGGGATCGACGCACTCGTGCACTGCGGTGATTGTGAGCTCGAACCGGAACACCGTGAAGGCTGCGGCGATGTTGGCCTCGGCCTCGGCCCGGGTGGTCGTCCGTTTCGGCGGATCGGTGTAGGGCAGTTCGAAGATGACGTCGTCGGTGTAGTGCGCCAGTTGACCGGCGGCGTCACCGGCGGCGATGGCGGCGAAGGCGGCGCGCACGGTGTCGAGGTTTCGGGCGCGTGTCGCGGCGGCCGACGCGTCGTCGGTCATGGACGCGCGGCTCAGTTCTTGGGTCGACCCGAACCGCGTCCGCGATCGGGCACCAGCGCCACGAGGGCGGCGCTGACCGATTCGATGACGTCGTCGCTCGGGGTGATGTCGTCCTCGACGAGGGCGAGGAGCGCTTCGTGCTCCTCGGGCTCGAGGGCGAGCAGGCGGCCCTGGTAGCGCGCCGCGCTGACCCGGGTGAAGACCCGCGGGGCGCGCAGTTTGCCGGCGACGGCGTCGAGGACGTCCTCATCGGCGTCCCCCTCGGCGTCGTTGACCAGATCGAGCAGCTCCCAGATCTGGCGCGGGGTGAGCACGACGCCGAGCAGCTCGGTCTCGTTCACGGTGGTTGTCATCTGATGACTCCGAAGAAAGGGGGGTGGCGGTCTGTGGACACAGCCTTTCGGGGACCTTCCTACCGCCTCCGGGCCCTGTCGCGCACATCAGGGGGCCGATCCGCCCGGAAGGGTCAGAGGGGGGTCCCGGAGGCACAGTCACACCCCGTTCGTACGTTGTGATCCGGGCCCGAACGGCGCCCGCCACCCCCGGCCGCACCCCAGCCCCGCGTCAGCCACCGGTCCAGCCCCCGAGCCAGCCACCCAGCCGGTCCCGTCCTGCCCACCCTCCTCCTACGATCGGAGCACCCATGGCGAGATCCACCTTCCTCCACGCCGCCGACCTGCACCTCGGTGCGCCCCTCCAGAGCCTCGGGAACCGTCTGGGCCCCGAGGCCCGTGAGGAGGCGCTCCGGCTCTCCCGGCGAGCATTCGACACGCTCGTCCGAGTGGCCATCGAGGAGGAGGTCGCCTTCGTGGTGCTCGCCGGCGACGTCTACGACCGCGCCGATCGTGATCCCGCTGCTCGGCGCCGGGTCCTTCTCGGGCTCCAGAGCCTCTCCGACGCCGGGATTCCGGTGTTCATCGCCCACGGCAACCACGACCCGCTCACATCGGCCGAGCTCTCAGGGGATCTGCCGCCGGGCATCACGGTGTTCCCCACCGACCGGGTCGCGCAGCACGATGTCATGATGCCCAACGGGGTCACCGTCACCGTGGCCGGTATCAGCTACGAGCGGGCCGAGGAGTCCCGTCGTCTGGTCGAGGCGTTCGCCGGGGTCTCCGGGTCCACGGTGGTCGGCGTGCTGCACACCAACGTCGGTGGCGCCAGCGCCCATGGCAACTACGCCCCCTCCTCCGTCGCCGAGCTCGAGGCCTCCCCGGTGCAGTACTGGGCCCTCGGCCACATCCACGACCGCCAGGTCCATGCCACTCCGAAGGGCTGGTGGGCCTATCCCGGCAATCTCCAGGGTCGTTCCACCAAGGCGACCGAGTGCGGGGCCAAGGGCGTGCTGCTGGTCGATGTGAACGCCGCCGGTAGTTTCGCCGAGCCTCGGTTCGTTCCCTGTGACGCCCTCCGGTTCGAGCGTGTCACGGTCGATCTCGCACCGGTCACCGACGTTCCCGAGGTGTCCGACCACGTCCTCACGGCGATCGCCACCACGATGGAGGCAGCGGATGACCGGCCGCTGTTCGTCCGGCTGGAGCTCACCGGTCCCACTCCGGTGGCGGCTGCGCTCGATCAGTCCTGGAACGACTACAGCGAGGGTCTCATCGAGGAGGTCACCGCAGCCCTCGGCCGCGGAGCACTGGTGAAGATCCTGAGGACGTATCGCCCCGCGATCGACCTCATCGCAGAACGTCGCCGGGAGAGGCTCCTCGGCAAGGTGCTGCTCCGTCTCGACGCCGATCCCGAGTTGGCCGAGGATCCAGCCCTTCGGGCCGAGATCGAGCGCACCCTCGTCGCGGCACTGGATGGTTCGCGATGAAGCGTCTGCAGATCTCCTCCGTCGCCGATGTCACCTTCGGTGTCCATCGGGACCGTTCCGTCGATGACCTCGACCACCCCTTCGTCTGTGTCCTCGGACCCAACGAGTCGGGGAAGTCAACCTTGGCGGAGTTCCTCCAATGGACCATCGGCGGAACGAGTGGCCGAGCAGCCTCGGCCGAGCGGTTCATCCTCTCCGATGACAGCCGTCAGGTCGGCGGTCGCCTGCTCGGCGAGCTCGACGGCGCAGCGCTCGAGATCGCCGCCAGATTCAAGATCCTGAAGACCGGTTCCCCGAACGACGGTCGGTCGGCGCTGCTGGATGGCGTCGATCTCGATGCGGCAGCGATCAGTCGGGTGTTCGGAGGCTTGGTCCCGGAGGATTACCTCCAGATCCATCGGATCCGGGGTGCCGAACTCGTCCAGATGGGAGAGGCTGACGGCTTCTCGATGCTCCTCACCAGTTTCGCCCTCGGGTCGGCCGGATCGGAGCTCAATCCCCGCGCTCGGCTTGGAGAACTGCAGACCCGACTCCGCGCCGCCGATCAGCTGGCCAGGGCGCTCCAGCGGCAGGAGCGCGAACTTCGCTCCGAGCTCGCCGCCGCCGCGCAACGACCCGCGGATCTCGATGAGATCGAGACGCGGATCTCCCATCTCGGCGTTCGCCGGCGCGAGCTCACCGCTCGCATCGTCGATCTGCAGCGGGAGCAGGCTTTCGTCGATCGGGTGCGACCGATCCTCCCCGCCCGCGCCGCGCGTGCGAATGCGATGGCCGAGCTCGAGCGCCTCGGTTCGATCTCCGACGTGTGGCGGGAGGTCGCCCGTGTCTCCGGGGACATCGCAGCTGCCCACGCTGAGGTCGAATCAGCCCGTTCGGACGTGGACCGCGCCGAGCGGCTCTTCGAGGACGCCCGAGTTCTGGTCGGACTCCCCGCAGAGATCCTGATCGGGACCGAACTCTCCATCGCCGATCGGGGTGAGCTCCTCGATGCTGCACAGGACTGCGATCGGCAGTCGCAGGCCCTGGCGGACGCCACCGCAGCCCGTGACGCCCTCAGCCGGACGATCGAGGAGCGAGATCATGAGATCCGCGTCGCGGCCGCCGGTCTCGGCTTCGTGTCCGATCCCGGAACCGCTCTCCTCGGACGGGAGAACTCCCTGCGGACACTTCTCACCGATGTCGGCATCTGGCTCAACGCAGAGAGTTCTGCGAGCGCGTCGGAGAGTGTCGTCACCGCCCGAGAGGCGGAGATCGAGGTGCTCACATCGCATGCAGGGCCTGCACCGACGAGATCCTCGGGCCGATTCCCGCCCGGAGTGATCGTCCTGATCGTCGGCCTGATCCTCGCGGCCCTCTCCTCGTTGATCAGTCCGCTCGTGCCCGTGCCCGTCGCGTTCGTCACGCTGCTCATCGCGTTCCTGGTTCCGACCCCCTCGGCAGGACCCGTCGCGGCGGACGAGGCCCTCGAGGATGCTCGTCGCGCCCTGGCCGACGCCGTTCGCCAGGCGACGGCGGACCGCGGTGCAGCCGAGTCCCGGGCTGACGAGGTCAGGCGTGCGCTCGATGCCCTCGAAGCGCCAGCGATCCCCGAGCTCGATCTCGCCCGTACCCATGTCGAGCAGCTCGCTGCTCTGGCGGCGATGGTCACGACCCAGGACAGCGAACGTGCTCGTCTCGCCGACATGACCTCCGACCTCGCCCGGACCGAGGAACGGGCCACCGCAGCAGCGGCCCGTCTCTCCGAGCTCCTCGAGCGTCGCGGTCTCGCCTCCTCACCTCCGGCCGGCCAGTTCACGGAATGGCTCGGCCGGTACGAGTCCGCTCTGCGGTGCGCCGCACAACTCACCGCCGACGCAGCGCGCCTGCGCCGGCTCGAGGACGCTCGCGACGTGCTCGTCGCACCGGTCGCCGAGCAGCTCCTCGACAGCAGTTGGCCCCAGCGCCTCACCCGCATCGACGAGATGAACCGGCTCCTCACCGAGATCGAGTCCCACGAGACGCGCCGGGCGGAGGCAGATCTCGTCCTCAAGACGCTCGAGGACGAGGACGATCGCATTGACGAACTGCTCGAGGAGTATCCCGACGAGATGGCGCTCAGGTCGTTCCATGATGAACTCCAACAGCAGATCGCAGGGCTCGAGGAGGAACGTGATCGTTCCACTGCCGATGTCCGTGAACTGGAGATCGAACGGGAGAACCTGACCGATACGGAGCTGCTGGCCGGGTTGTTGGAGAGACAGGAGAGCCTCGCCGAGGAGATCGCCGATGCGATCCGATCTCGGACCGTTCTCGAGCGATCAGTGGACATCCTCACCGAGGTGATCGATCGGTTCGAGGTCGAGAATCAGGCACCGGCGGTCAAGCGGACGCAGGACATGCTGCAGGAGGTCGTGCCCGACTGGGGCGACATCGTGCTCAGACGGAGCACCGATGGGAAGGTCCTGCTCGAGCGGCGGCGCGGTTCCACCCGGCTCGTCGACACCCGACTCTCCGACGGCGCTCGGTCGCTGATGTACCTCGCCATGCGGTTGGCGTTCGCCGCCGACGACACCGAGCGTCGCGGAGTGGCGCTGCCCATCCTCTGCGACGACCCCCTCGTGCACCTCGACGACACCCGTCGGCCCGGGGCCATCGGGCTGCTGGCCGATGCCTCCCGCACCAATCAGGTCCTGCTGTTCACCTGTGACGACGCCACGGTGGCACTGGCCCGCGACAATGGCGGCCATGTCGTCCACCTCTGAGGTCAGCATCCGGATCGCCGCCATCGACGACGCACCGGCCCTGGCCGACATCTTCACCCGTGCGGTTCTCGATCAGGGGCCGGGATTCTGCACCGCAGCACAGACCGCAGCATGGGCGTCGGCACTCACCGCCGATCGCGCCCGGTCCCTCATCGCCGACCACACCACCTATGTGGCCGAGCGCAGCGGCACCGTCGTCGGTTTCGCCACCTTCGTCGCTCCCGATGTGTTCGACATGCTCTATGTCGACCCCGACCATCTCGTCGAGGGCATCGGGACGGCACTGGCCGCCGTCATCGAGCAGCACGCCCATCGCCTCGGCGCCGGCGAACTGCGCGCCGAGGTCTCCGACGGTGCCCGCATCGCCTTCGAGTCCTTCGGCTTCCGCCACGAGGAGCCCCACACGAAACTGCTCGGTGATCAGACCTTCACGGTCACCCGGATGTCGAAG
>JAGWYK010000074.1 GCA_018969405.1 Acidobacteriota bacterium | reverse complement strand
GCGAGACCCTCGGTGTGGGGCCAGTCGGAACCGAGCAGCAGATGGTCGGCGCTCATGATGTCGCGCAGCTTGGCGAGATCGTTCTCGTAGAACGGCGACACCCACACACTGCGCTTGAACTGCTCCACCGGATTGTTCTTGAACGCGCTCGGGGTCTGGCCGTGGATCTTGCCGAGACGCTTCAGCAGCGGTGCCACCCAGTCGGCCCCGGTCTCGATGGTGGCGAAGCGCAGATGCGGGAAGCGGTCGAGCAGACCGTGCAGGACGATGGCGGCGAAGGTGTCGGCCACGGCGTCATGCGACAGCGCCTGCCGCAGCGGCTCGAAGCGATGGGCCTCCATCTCGGCGCTCTCCCCCCACATGGTGATGAGGTTGTAGTAGGCGTTGGCTCCGCCGTGATAGGTGACGGCCACGCCGGACTCCTGCACCCGGGCCCAGAACGGATCGAAGCGCGGGTCGGCCGGCGACTTCATGCCCTCGACGGTGGTGACCGGACCGGTCTGGATGATGATGCACCGGGCATCGCGCTCGAGCACCCACTCGAGTTCCGCGATGGCGTTGTCGAGGTCCGACAGCGTGATGTACGGCACGCCGAAGATGCGATTCTCGTAGGCGAAGCCCCAGTCCTCGTCGAGCCAGCGGTTGAAGGCGCGGAACGCAGCCTGCATGGCGGGGAGGTCACCGATGAGCGCCTGCTCCATCCCGACGCCGAGCGTGGGGAAGAACAGCGCCCCCTCGATACCGAGGCTGTCCATGGTCTTGAGCCGGATCTCGCGGTCGCGATAGGCGGGGTCGCAGGGCAGCAGTTCGCCGAAGAGATCCTTGACGCTGTCGCCCTTCGGGTTGTTCCCGCGGAAGTACTCCTCGAGGCTGCCCGGCGCCGAGAGCATGTCGAAGGTGGGGTTCGGGATGAACCGGTTGATCTTGCCGCCCACCAGCAGCATCCTGCGGCCGTTGACATCCGCCCACTGCATGCATCGGCGCTTGAACTCCGGCTCGATGTGGCGGGTGAAGGCGTCCTCGGCCTCGTAGTAGTGGTTGTCGGCGTCGAAGGCCAGACGGATCTCGGTCATCGGTGTTCCCCCTCCGTGACGGACCGGTGACGATGCCGGTCCGGACCGCCTACCGTAGCCAATCGAACCGGTCCTCAACACCGCCGGCACACCGCCGGAGCCTCCCGATCAAGGACGATCCGCTCGTGACCCCTCCCAGTGCCCCTCCCGTGCTCGACGACGCCGCCGACCTCACCCCGTCCTGGGTGTCCGCCGCCCTCGCCACCGCCGGGGTCACCGTCGACATCACTGCGGTGCGCACCGAGCGGGTGGGCACCGGTCAGATCGGCACCAGCCATCGGCTGCACATCACCTACGCCGATCCGTCGGCGGCCGCCGCGGCCGGAGCGCCGCCCACGCTGGTGGCCAAGATGGCCGGCGGCGACCCCGAGAACCGGGGCCTGGTCTCCGACGGGTACCGCAACGAGTACGGCTTCTACACCGAGATCGCCGGCACCGTGGCCATCACCACCCCGCGCTGCTGGTACGCAGTCATCAGCGAGGACAACACCTGTTTCGTGCTCCTGCTCGACGATCTGGCCCCGGCGGAGCCGGGTGAGCAGGTGCGGGGCTGCACCCTCGCCGAGGCCCGGCTGGCCCTGGTGGAACTCGCCGGTCTGCACGGCCCGCGCTGGTGCGACGCGTCGTTGCTCGACATCGCCTGGATGAACCGCCCATCGGCCGACGGGTCGGCCTTCTACGGCGAAGTGCTCGCCGGCGCCGTCACCACCTTCAACCAGCGGTTCGCCCAGCTGCTGCCCGCCAGCGATGCCGAGCTGTTCACGACCATCCCCGCCCGACTGGGCGACTGGATGATGACCCGACCGGGCCGCTTCTCCACCATCCATGGCGACTTCCGACCCGACAACCTCATGTTCACGCCCGACGGCTCGGCGCTGTCCACCGTCGACTGGCAGACCCTCGGGCTCGGGCTGCCCGGTCGCGATGTCGGGTACTTCCTCGCCACCAGCATCGACCCGGCCCTGCGCCGGGCCCACGAGCGGGAACTCGTCGCCGGATACCACGAGGCGCTGCTCGGTCACGGGGTCACCGGGCACTCCTTCGACGAGTGCTTCGACGACTACCGCCTCGGAACCATCCAGGCCCCGCTCATCACCATCCTCGGTGCCGTGTACGCGACGGCCGAGCCCACCCCCGCCTCCGATGCCATGTTCATGGCCATGGCCACCCGGGCGGCTGAGGCCATCCGCGACCTCGACCCCCTGTCATTGCTGTAGCGGTCGCCGCTGCGGTCGCGACATCGGCTGAGGCTTCGGACGCCAGTTGCCCGACGGCGGGTGCCGGACGCGACGAAGGGCGGCCCGAGGACCGCCCTTCGTGTGAGGAGGATGGGCCTGCAGCCCGATCAGGCCTGCAGGAACTTGATGCCGGTGGGGGCGGTCTGGAACACCTCAGCGGCCATGCGGGCACCGAGCTTGGTGGCGTCCCACTTCTTGTTGCCGCTGGCGATGGTGACCCGCTCGCGCCAGCCCTGCATCCAGATGATCTGGTCGTACAGCGCCCGGATGACCTGACCGTTGACATAGGCGGCCTGATCGCTGGCCAGCCAGGCCACCAGCGGCGAGGAGTTGCCGGGGTCCATCGGGTGGAAGTCGTCATCGGCGATGGCGTCGGGCTCGAAGGCCTCGCCGGCCCCGGGCATGGTGGCGGTGATGCGGGTGAGACCGGCCGGGCCGATGCAGTTGGTGGTGACACCGATGGAGGCGAGCTCCGCGGCGAGGGTGAGGGTGAGACCGGCGATGGCCGCCTTGGCGGTGGCGTAGTTGGTCTGACCGAAGTTCCCGCCGAGCCCGGCCCCCGAGGTGGTGTTGATGATGCGACCGTTGAGCTTCTCGCCCGCCTTGGCCTGGGCCCGGAAGTGCACCGCGGCGTGGTGGCACATCGACCAGGTGCCGCGCACGTGCACGCCCATGACGGCGTCGAAGTCGGCGACCGGCATGTTCCAGATGGCGGCATCGCGCACGATGCCGGCGTTGTTCACCACGATGTCGAGGCGACCGTAGGTGTCGATGGCCTGCTGCACGAGTTCGCCGCAGGCGTCGTGATCGGTGACGTTGGCGTAGTTCGGCGTGGCCTCACCACCGCGCTCGGCGATGAGCGCCACGGTCTCGTCCGCCGCCCGACCGGACCCCTCGCCGGTGACACTGCCGCCCAGGTCGTTGATGACCACCTTGGCGCCGTGCTTGGCGAGTTCCATGGCGTGGCCGCGGCCGATGCCGTGACCCGATCCGGTGACGATGGCGACCTTGCCGTCGAGCATGCCCATGAACAGTTCCTTCTTCTCGGAGGGGATCGGCAGCGGTGACTGCCGACTCGCGCTGGCGACCCCGGCGGGGTCGGATGCAGCGACTTCGTAGTATGTCCTAGCAGGGCCCGCCACCCGGGCCCCAGCCGACAGCGCCGGCCGCACCGGCCCCAGGAGCCCCCATGAACGACCGGGTGTACACGCACGAGTTCATCGACATCATCGGGCCCCACCGGCCCCAGTACATGCACCACATGACTGCCAACTGGAGCCCCATCGCTCAGGACGAGCGCGACCAGCGCTGTTTCGGCGTGTGGGGGGCGGTGGGCACGACCACCCGTTGGCCCCGCGTGGTCAACATGTGGGAGGAGGCCGGGTTCGACGGGCTGGCCGCCGGTCTCAGCCACGAACTCGCCCGCCCCACTCTGCAGGACGAGAAGCTCGAGAAGTGGTGGAACGAGGCGGCCACCTATCGCAGCGGTGGCTTCGACCGCGTCCTGATCCCCGCCCCCTGGACCCGCACGATCGATGAGCTCTGCGCCGATGGTGTCCGGGGTGTGGCCTACGCCCACGAGACCATCAGCCTCGATGCCGGTGGCGCCGAGGACTTCCTCTCGTCGGTGCGCGACCGCGGCATCGCCGCACTGGAGCCCTTCGGCTGGGAACTGGTGGGCGCCTATCGCACTTCGATGCGGGCCGACGACGAGTGCATCCTCATCTGGGCGATCCCCTCATGGGCCCAGTGGGCCGAGGTCGAGAAGGCCGTCTACGCCGACCCGCGTCTTCGGGCCTGGCGCGACCATCTCTGGAGCACCCGTGGCTTCGAGCGGTTCCTGATGTGCGACGCCCCGCTGTCGCCCATGAGGATCGGCCGGCAACCGGCCCGCTCCGATCGCGAACCGCACTGGTCCGAGTGACACCATCACGTCTCCCCGGTCCCCTTCGGTCCTCATCCGAGGTCGACCCCGCATCCCTCTCCCCCAGGTCAGGATCCCCATGCATCTGAGTGACTCCGACGCCGACGCCCAGTTCCGTGCCGAGCTGCGGACCTGGCTCGCCGAGGCGGTGCCCACCCTGCCGTCGCCGCCCGATCCCCGCGACTGGCCCGGTCGTCGCGCCTACGACACGTTGTGGCAGCGCATGCTGTTCGATGCTGGGTACGCCGGGGTCAACTGGCCGGCCGAGTACGGCGGCCGCGGCGCCACACCCACCCAGCATCTGATCTTCCTCGAGGAGGCCGCAACGGCGAAGGCTCCCGATGTCGGCGTGGGCTTCGTCGGCCAGATGCACGCCGGACCCACCCTCATCGCCGAGGGCACCCCCGAGCAGCAGGCCCATCATCTGCGCGGCATCCTCACCGGGGACCACGTGTGGTGCCAGGGCTTCTCCGAACCGGGAGCGGGCAGCGATCTCGCCAGCCTGCGCACCCGTGCCATCCGCGACGGCGATCACTACGTGGTGAGCGGTCAGAAGATCTGGACCAGCCACGCCATGGTGGCCGACTACTGCGAACTGCTGGTGCGCACCGACACCGATGCGCCCAAGCACAAGGGCATCTCCTGGCTCATCATGCCGATGGATCTTCCGGGCATCGAGGTGCGACCGCTGATGACCGTGCAGGGATCCGCCGAGTTCGCCGAGCTGTTCCTCGACGAGGTCCGCATCCCGGTGACCAACCGTGTGGGTGAGGAGAACGACGGCTGGCGCGTCACCAACGTGACGCTGAGCTTCGAGCGGGGCACCGGCTTCGTCGGCGAGCTGCTCGACACCACCAACATCATGGGTGAGCTCGTCGAACTGGCGCGCCGCACGCCGCGGGGTCCGGGCACGGCCTGGGACGACGACGGACTGCGCCGCGACATCGGCGCGGTGGCCGCCGAACTCGATGCGCTGTGGGCCTTCACCAAGCGCAATGTGTCGCAGGGAGCCAAGGGCGGCATGGCCATGGGTTCGGGCTCCGCGTTCAAGATGAGTTACGCGGCGGTGGTGCATCGGCTCGGTGACATCGCGCTGCGGGTGCTCGATCGATCATCGCTGGCCTTCGACGACATCGGCGAGGACCGCACCGGCGCCCAGCTGCACCACAAGCTGAAGGGCTTCGCCGTGGGTATCGGCGGTGGCACCTCGCAGATCCAGCAGAACATCATCGCCGAGCGCGTGCTCGGTCTGCCCCGGGAGCGCTGAGATGGACCTCGACCCCTCCGCCGAGCAGCGCGAGCTGCAGGAGATGATCACCCGGTTCAGCCTCGACCGGTTCCCCACCGACATCGTGCGGGCCGCTGCTGAGCCGGGCCGGTTCGATCGCGCCGCATGGCGCGAACTGGCCGAGCTCGGCACCTTCGGCATCGCCGTCGACGAGGAGGCCGGGGGCGTCGGTCTGCGCTGGATCGACGCCGTGCTCGTGCACGAATCCCTCGGTGCTGCGCTCACTCCCGGACCGCTGGTGGCCGCCGCATTGGCCGCCGGCCTCGTCGACGGTGTGCTCGACGGGTCAGTGGTGCCCGCCATCGTCGAACGTCCCACCCATGGGCCGGCGTTCGTCGAACATCTCACCAGCGCCGATGTGCTGCTCGTGATCGATCAGGACGGTGTGAGCTCGATCGATCCCGCCACCGTCAACACACGAGCGCTGCCCACGCCCACCGACCCGGCCACCCCGGTGTCGATCATCGAGGAGCTGCCCTCCGGCGATCGCCTCGCCGATGCCGACACCGCCCGACGCTGGCGGCTGCTCGGATCACTGCTGGCCTCGGCCCAACTGGTCGGCATCGCCGAGGGCAGCACGACGCTGGCCGTCGCCTACGCCAACGAACGAGAGCAGTTCGGACGTCCGATCGGATCCTTCCAGGGCCTCAAGCATCTGCTGGCCGACTGCTACGCCCGCACCGAGGTGGCCCGCTCCGCCCTCTGGGCCGCCGGCGTGCTGGTGGACGAACCCGAGGCCGGCGATCTGATGCGGGCCGTGGCCGGCACCCGGGTGCTGGCCGCCCGGGCCGCCACCGAGAACGCCAAGACCGGCCTGCAGGTGCACGGCGGCATGGGCTTCACCTGGGAGGTCGACGCCCATCTGTTCCTCAAACGGGCCTGGGTGCTGGAGACCGCCTTCGGCTCCGTCGACGAGGCCGCCGAGGCCGTGGCCGCCTCGCTCGAGCCGGGATCGATCAGTTCGTGACGGCGTAGGTGTAGCCGAGTGCTTCGGTCGACTCGACCGAAGCGATCGTCCGATCGAACCACGGCCACATCAGGGTCTGGGGCGTGAACCCCGCTGCCGAGGCCGGGAACCCCTGGTCGGGATGCTGCTTCTGCCACAAGAACCAGAGTCGATCAACCTGCGCGTGATGGAGGAAGAACACCGGATCGGCCGGGCTCGAATTGGGAACCATCGATCCCGAGTGCTTCGCCCCCGACGCGTCGGTCCACATCCCGCCAGTCCACAGATGCACCACGTTGTGCATCGTATGAGGTGACCCCTCGACTTCGGAGACATCCTGCCATCCGCTGGAGCAGTCGGGCAGCATCGCATCGCGCCATCCCTCGAGGTTGTTGCGAAAGCTGTGATGGCTGTCGGCGTTCGCATCCCACGGACTCACGTCGTAGCCCGCCACTGCGAGCGCTTCGTCGACCTCTGCGTTGGTGGGCAGCGAGATCGTCGTGCCGTTGAAGGCCCCGAAGCGACGTACGAGGAACGGCTGCTCCGCGCCGACGCCCTCCTGCACTGCGGGAGGATCGAAGAAATCGATGGTGTAGGTGCCCTTCGCGAACGGGCCATCGGTCACGGCGTAGTTCTGCTGCGGATCGCCGTCCCCGCCCATGAGGTCGGGGCTGAACACCGCAGCGGTGGAGTCCGGGTCGGTCCAATCCCAATAGGGGATCCGGATCGTTGGATCACCGCTGACCTGCTGCAACGCGTTCTCGAGACGGGACAGGAACTCGCGATGCCAGGGCAGGAACAGCGGCGAGTTGTGGACCGCTCCCACCGGGCCGCGGGCGACGTCGCAGGAGAACGCCTCGGAATGCTCACTGAGGAACTCGCCGTACCAGCTGATGCTCGCATCACCCGGATAGGGCGTGGTCTGCAACTTCCGAAGGGCACCGACGAACACTGCCTTCTGCTCGGCGGTGAGGTCCTTCGCGTTCTGACGCTCCAGCACGCCATCAGACGACTCGGCCACAGTGGAGACAGTGGACAAGGCAGTTGTCCCCGAGTTCGAGGAGCAGCCCACGACGACTGCACCGACCAGCAGAGCGGCTACCAGAGAGACGGCGGCGACTGCCTCTCGACTCCATCGATCATGCATGGAATCAGCGTACGCATTGGAGGCAGTGCATGCCCGGAAATCGTCACGCTCAGGCCATCGTGGTGGCGTCGATCAGGTCGGTGAGCTCGCCGAGGGCTGCGGTGATGGCCCGGCTGCGGGTGCGCGACACGCCCAGGGATGTCTCCCACCGATGCAGATCGGCGTTGACCCGCCGGGCCAGCGCCAC
>JAGWYK010000073.1 GCA_018969405.1 Acidobacteriota bacterium | reverse complement strand
GGGGCCACCTTCACCGGCACGATCGATGCGGCCGGGTGATCGGTCGATGAGCACCGCACCCACGCCGCCCCCGCACGATGTCACCGCTCGGGCCACGGGGCCGGCCACGGATCCGGCGATCCCCGCCGGCACGCTGCCCCGGCTCATGCCCCGCACCGCCATCCGCGATCTCGGCACCCACCTCGACACCTACGGTCCGCTTCCTGCTCCCTCGTCGGCACTCATCGCCGCCGTGCGCGAGGCCGGCTTGGTGGGGCGCGGCGGCTCCGGGTTCCCCACCGGGGTGAAGATGGCGGCAGTGGCCGCCCACGGTCGTCGCACCGTGGTGGTGGCCAACGGCACCGAGGGCGAGCCGGCCAGCCTCAAGGACCGCACGCTCATGGCCCAGGTGCCCCATCTCGTGCTCGACGGCGTATCGCTGGCGGCATCGGCGCTCGACGCCACCGAGGCCGTCGTGTGCATCGATGTCGCGCACGGTCAGGTCGCCGCCATCATGGCCGACGCCCTCGCTCAGCGCGTCGCCGCTGGTGTCGATCGGGTGCCGATCCGCATCGAACTCTCACCCAATCGCTACGTCGCCGGTGAGGAGACGGCGCTCATCCACTGGCTCAACGGTGGCGAGGCCAAGCCCACGGCCACGCCGCCGCGGCCCTTCGAGAAGGGGGTGAAGGGTCGACCCACGCTGGTGGACAACGTGGAGACCCTCGCCGATGTGGCGCTCATCGCCCGGTACGGGCCGGCCTGGTTCCGTTCGCTCGGGGCCACGGCTGAGCCCGGCACGATGCTCACCACCATGAGTGGTGCCGTCGGGACCCCCGGGGTGTACGAGGTGGCCACCAACACCTCCCTCTCGGCGGCACTCGAGCACGCCGGCGCTGATCTCGCGCAGGTCTCCGCCCTGCTCGTCGGTGGCTACTTCGGCACCTGGATCCCCACCTCCATGGCCTCACATCTCACCTTCACCCATGCGTCGCTGCGGACCCATGGCGGCTCCATCGGGTGCGGCGCCGTGTTCGCCCTGCCCGGCGAGGTGTGTGGCCTCGCCGAGACCGCCCGCATCACCCGCTGGCTCGCCGAGCAGAACGCCGGCCAGTGCGGTCCCTGTGTCAACGGTCTGCCCGCCATGGCCGACGCCCTCGATCAGGTGGTGGCCGCCGGGATGGACGCACACATGGCCCGTGATCGACTCGATCACCTGCTGGTGCTCGTCGAGGGTCGTGGCGGGTGCCGTCATCCCGATGGCGTGGTGCGCATGGTGCGCAGCGCAATGTCCACCTTTGCCGCCGACATCGATCGCCATCTCGCTGGAGTTCCGTGTGCACCGTCGCCGGCGCTGCTGCCCACGCCCATCACCGGAGGCTGGCGATGAGCACGCGCATCGCCGTCGACTTCATCGCCTGCGATGGTCGCGGTGTGTGTGCCGAGCTGTTCCCCGAGCGCATCACCCTCGACGAGTGGGGCTATCCGATCCTGAGCGATGAGCCGATCCCATCGGAGCTGATGGCCCATGCCAAGCGGTCGGTGGCCGCCTGCCCGGTGCTGGCCCTCAAGCTCGTCAGCGACTGATCAGCGGTCCGCCCCGGTCAGAGGCCGCGGGGTGCCTCGGTGCTGTTCGAGGCTGCGATGGCCTGCTTGACGACGTCCTCGACATGGTCGTGATCGATGCCGAGCTTGGCGCCGATGTGGATCGCCCAGATCTCAGCCCGAAGATTGGTCTCGAAATCCATCTGCGCCCGCAGGTCGCTCCGCTTGGCCTGACGGTTCTGGCTCACCATCACGAAGGTGGACAGGAAGATCGCCTCGAGACTCACGATCATCGTCAACAGGCCGAACGGGAACGGATCGAACTTCAGCGACGCCCCGAGGATGCCGATGTTGAGCACCACCCAGATGCCGAACCACACCGAGTGGATGTAGACGAAGCGCAGTGAACCGGCGAAGTCGGTGACGCGGTCGGCAGCTCGGTCCTGGGCGTCGAGCACCCCCTGCCAGCGCTTCCGCTCGTCGGCGACATGGAACTTGTCGGGACTGAACAGCACCCCGTCGGTGACGCCATCGAAGGCGTCGATGGCGCGGCAGGCCGCGCAGTCGAGATGTGCACTGGTGTTCTCGGTCATCGCCGCTCCCGTTTCCCGATGGCTCGGTGCCGATTGTCGCACCACGGTCGGCGCCGGCTGACGATGCCCGCGGGGGCCTCAGACCTGACCGCGGTCGTCGTTCCGACGCAGATCCGCCGGGAGTCCCGGATTGAACTGTCTCGGCAGCACCCGGCCGAGCCGATGGGCACCGAGCGCGCAGGCCCCCACACTGAGCAGTGCGGCGGCCACGAACGCCGCCGCCTCATCACCGCTGAGCCAACCCTGGGTCCGGCCGAGTGTCACGAGCGCGAGAGGCACACCCATCTGCGCCGATGCCACCAGCGAGCTCGCCGGACGGAAGCCTCCGGCGAGGCCGCCGAGCATGTGCACGACCATGGTGCCGAGGAACAGGCCGACCGTGAGGATGATCCCGTCACGGGTCACCAGTCCGGCCGGATCGATCGTGGATCCGAGCACGACGAAGAACGCAGGGATCAGGAAGCCCTCGCCCACGCCGAGGATCTGCTGGGTGAGTCGACCGGAGACACCGAGAGCCGAGACGGCGACGCCGGCGGCGAACCCCGCCACCAGCATGGAGGTTCCGAGTTTCGGTCCGATCCAGGCGAGGGCGAACAGCAGCAGCAGCGAGATGCGCAGGTTGAGCCCCCAGCCCTTCTCGGTCGACGCCGCGTCGAGGCGGTGCCAGAACTCGGATCGGGAGACGCGGTGCAGCACGACGAGAGCGACCCATGCCGCAGCGGTCACCGCCGCGGAGGCCAGCAGCACACGGGTGACCGAGGACTGGGCGGTCACCAGGGGCAGCGCCACGATGGTGATGACATCGGCCATCACGATCCAGGCCGCCACCCCGGCGAACTGCGGCGGGAGCTCCCCTCCACCGGTGTCGGTCAGCACGGGCATGGCGATCGCCGCCGATGAGGTGGCCAGAACGATGGCCACGGCGGCGGGATGGCCCAGAGCGGCGGCATCGCTGATGAGGATGGCGAGAGGGACCGCCACCAGCCCGGTCGCCGCCACGGCGATCAGCGCCTTCGGTGCGGCGCGGCGCAGCGCCGGATCGTGCAGGCGCAGATGCAGTCCGACGGTGAACATGAGCAGGGCGAACCCGGCGTCATGCAGTGCCATCACCACCGGTTCATCAGGATGCACGATGTCGAGCAGTTGGGGACCGACGACGATGCCGGCGACGATCTCGCCGACCACCACCGGCAGCGGGAACCGTCGCCACACGGCCAGCAGTGGACCGAACAGTCCGGCGGCGACGATCACGGCGACAGCACCCATGGGAGCAACCTAGTGGTGGTCCTGCACGGAATCGGCGCCGATGCAGGACCGCACCGCGCCTGGCGATTCGGCTACGTTTCCCGTGGTGCGGCGGGCGGTTCGTCGCAGTTCCGAGAGGGGAGAACCGATGAGTGACAGCTCGCAGGGTGAAGGTTGGTGGCTGGCCTCCGACGGCAAGTGGTACCCGCCCACGTCCTCCCCCGCATCGCCTCCGCCTCCGTCGATGGGGCAGGTCTACAACCCCGCCACTGCGGCGCCGACGGCGAACGAAGCCGTCTGGTCGCTCGTGCTCGGCATCCTCTCGCTGGTCATGTGCGGCTTCCTCGCCGGCATCCCGGCGGTGATCCTCGGCAACAACGCCAAGCGCAAGATCGCAACCTCGGGCGGCACCATGGGGGGCGGCGGTCTGGCCACCGCGGGGATCGTGATGGGCTGGATCAGCATCGGCTTCACCGTGGCCGCCATCGGCATCTTCGTGATCCTGATCGCCGTGGGCTCGAGTTCCTCCTCGGGCGCGCTCGGCCTCTGAGCTGACGCGCTGATTCGCCCACCGGGGCGACGCAGTCCCGGGCGCGTCGTGCTTCGCTGATCCTCCTCGCCGTCGGGCGGGGATCGGGAGGGCACGACATGATCGCTCTGGGGTTGCTGCTGGTGATCATCGGCTTCGGCGTGGCTGCCGTCGTCATGAGTCGTTCCGAGCATCACTCGACCTCGACCTCGACCCGCGCCACCGCCCCGGCATCGGGTGACTCCTTCCTCAGCACCCAGCCGAGTCTGTTCGCGGTTCCCGAGGATGAATCCGTCGGCACCGACATCTCCACCCCCGATGATGTCGTGCCGCTGCATCGCTCCGTGCCGGTGTTCGCCGAGGCTCTCGGCTACATCGGTGGTGTGCTCGTGATGGTCGCCCTCGGGGTGATCGTGCAGGAGTACTGGAGCGACCTGGGGGCCGCCGGTCGCCTCGCCATCAGCGCGGGTGCGGCCGGCGGCCTGTTCGGGATCGGGGCGCTGCTCACCGTCGAACGCGACCCGGCGCTGCGTCGTCTGCGGGCCTTCCTCTGGCTCGGTTCGGCGGCCGGGACGGCGCTGCTGGCCGGAGTGATCGTGGTCGACCTGTTCGATTCGCGGGCTGATCGCACCATCACCATGGCGGTGTCCGGTGCGTTCGCCCTGCAGTGTGCGCTGCTCTGGCGCAATCGGTTCCGACCGCTGCAGCAGCTCGGGGCCATCGTCGGCACCGCAGTGTTCCTCGGAGCGGTGGTCGATCAGTTCCTCCACAACGGTCCCGCCGGGGTCGCGTTGTGGCTGTTCGGTGCAGCCTTCGTGGTGGGAGGTCTGCGCCGGGCGATCGTCGATCCGACGATCGCCGAGATCGCGGGTGCCGCCGTCGCCTTCGCCGGCAGCGCGTTCATCATCTCCGAATGGATGGGGTTCGGGGAGGTGGTCGCGGTGTCCACGGCATGGGCGCTGGTGGCACCCGCGATGATCCGGGGTATCACCGCCGAGCGGCGGGAACAGATCCTCTTCGGCATCATCGGCGCGGTGGCGCTGGTGATGACGGTGCCCGGGGTGATCGGCTACTTCGCGTTCGAGGCCGGCATCGCCACCGGTGTCGTGGTGTGGTGCTGCGGGGCGATCATCCTGACCGCCGGCGCTCGCCAGTGGGTTCGTCTGCCGGTGGTGGCGCAGCTGGTGGGGGCCGGGGCACTCATCATCGGTGCTGTGGTGTGCGGCTCACAGGACTCGGGGTTCGCCCCGCTGTTCGGTCTGGTCACCGCCATCGGTCTCGTGGCGCTCGGCACCCGACCAGGTCTGTCGATCATGTCGCTGTTCGGCTCGGCGGCGCTGCTCATCAACGTGCCTTGGGCCATCCATCATTTCTATCCGGGCCGCGGACGGACGCCGTTGTTGATCCTGGCCTCCGGGCTGCTGATCCTCGGCGTGGCGGTGCTGCTGGCCCGTTCCGGCACCCGCATCCGCAAGGAGGTCGGGCCGCAGCATCGGCCCATGGGCCACGCCGCCTGAGCCCGTCGACCACCGCCGCCGCGACGGGGTGGTCACCCCGGGCATCACGCGATCGGGCCGGACTGCTCTGGTCGGAGGCGAAGTGTCTCGCTACACTTGTCCGTACAGATGTCCGTACAGGGGTCCGTACGGAACGACGTACCAACCGTCGACCCGGACAGCCTGTCCAGCCTGTCCAGCGCGAAGGAGCATCGATGGCGACCAAGACAGCACGAGCGGAACTGCGGTTGTCCGAGCAGGAACGGCTCCACATCGAGGCCGGGGCGGCGGCTTCGGGCACCACGCTCTCCGCCTTCATCATCGCCGCGGCCATGGCGCAGGCCGATGTCGCCATCGCCCGGTCGACCATCACCGAGGTGCCCTCCGACTACTTCGACGAGCTGCTCGGTGCCATCGATCGCGCCGCTCCGGCTCCCGCCCTCGCGGCGGCCGCCCGCCGGGTGCGGCGATCAGGTCGAATCGCCACGACGTGAGCCTGCGGATCGAGCCGTTCGATCATCACGACGTCACCTCCTTCGACTGCGGGAACGAGTCACTCGATCGGTGGTTGCGGTCCGCCGCTGCGAACTCCGCCGGTCATGGCACGCGGGTGTTCCTGCTCGTCGATCATGATCATCCGGCCGCAGGGAGGGTCCTCGGCTACTTCGCCGTGGCGCCTCACTCTGTGGTCCGCACCGAGGTCGGTCGACAGATCGCTCGAGGTGCGCCGGAGCGGATCCCGGCGATCCTGTTGGCCAAGCTCGCGCTCGACCGCACGGTCCAGGGACAGGGACTCGGCACGGAGTTGTTGCTCAGTGCGCTCGCTCTGATGGTCGACGCGGCGCGCCGGGCCGGTGGTCGTCTCGTCCTGGTCGATGCCATCGATGACGATGCCGTCGGGTTCTACCGACATCACGATTTCGAGGCGCTGCCCAGTGATCCCCGGCGCCTGGTGATCAGGATCAGCACGGTGGCGAGTGCGCTGGATCTTCCTTGGCCCTGAACCTGATTGTCGACCGAGGGCGGGTCAGGCGTGGGCGAGCTGCATGGCCTCGGCGGTGAGTTCGACCGAACGGAGGCGACCCTCGATGGTCGGAGCCTGATGGCAGACCATCAGTTC
This sequence comes from Acidobacteriota bacterium, assembly GCA_018969405.1. Lineage (GTDB taxonomy): Bacteria > Actinomycetota > Acidimicrobiia > Acidimicrobiales > Acidimicrobilacustridaceae > Acidimicrobilacustris. The sequence goes on along the minus strand of JAGWYK010000073.1, from coordinate 1,362 downwards.
ATCGGCATCGGCGAAGCGGGCGAAGTCCTCGAGCTGCGCACGCACCACCGCCGGAGTGCCCACGGCACGGTGCTGCATCATGTGGTCGATCTGGGCTCCCTGCGGGGAGGCGAGGATGCGATCGCATTCCGCATCGGACACCTCGACCCCGGGCCGCACGAGGAACCGGCGCAGCCGAGCCCGGCGGGTGACGAGCAGCTGACGTCGGGCCTCGGCCTCGGACTCGGCGGCGATGACGTTCACCCCGGCCAGCACCCAGGGCTGGTCGAGCTGCGTCGAGGGCGTGAACCGCTGGCGGTAGAGCGCGACCGCGGACTGCAGCAGATCGGGGGCGAAGTGACTGGCGAACCCGAAGGGCAGACCCAGCAGTGCGGCGAGCTCGGCGCCGAACATCGACGACCCGAGGATGTACAGCGGCACATGGGTGCCCCGACCGGGCGTGGCGTGCACGCCGGGCACACGACTCTCGTCACTGAGGTAGCCCTGCAGTTCGAGCACATCGCGGGGGAACGATTCGGCGGCCTGCGGATCGCGGCGCATGGCCCCCATGGTGCGCTGGTCGGTGCCTGGGGCCCGGCCCAGTCCGAGATCGATGCGCCCCGGATGCAGGGAGGCCAGCGTGCCGAACTGCTCGGCGATGACCAGCGGCGAATGGTTGGGCAGCATGATGCCGCCGGAACCGAGGCGGACGGTCGAGGTGGTGGCGGCCACATGGGCGATCAGCACGGCGGTGGCCGAGGACGCGACGGCCTCCATGTTGTGGTGCTCGGCGTACCAGACCCGCCGATAGCCGGCGGTCTCGGCGAGCTGCGCGGTGCGCACGCAGGCGTCGAGGCCCTCGGCCACGGTCTCGCCGGCACTCACGATGGCCAGGTCGAGGATCGACAACGGAAGGTTGGACACGGCGGGTCCTCACGGAGACGGCGAACGTGACCTGAGGGTATCGGAGTCGAGAGATGTCAGGTCACGGCGATGCCGCGGCGACGGAAGCCGAGCATGCCGGCGACCACCCCGAGCACGCCGATGAGCGACAACCACACCAGCGGCCAGGCCTGCAGCGGTTCGGCCGGCACCGCAGGCAGGAACTCGAACGGGGACAGGTGCCGCATCCAGTTCGGCAGTTCGAGCAGTTCACCGAAGAACACCACGATCGCGGTCACCGACAACGGCACCCAGGAGAGCATGATCGCCCTCGGCAGGAACCCGAACACCACCACGACCAGTCCGATGAACACGAACGCGCCGGGCACCGTGACCAGTGCGGCGCGCACCAGACGAGGGATCTGACCGACATCGCCGGTGACCCGCGCGTAGGCCACACCCACGCCGAGTCCGGAGGCGATCATCAGCACCACCGTGCCC